>DATJHF010000022.1:0-14576 GCA_035494075.1 Sphingomicrobium sp.
CTTGCTGACTCGCGGGCGGATCACCCTGGTCCAGCCCGACGGCGGCCGCGAGACCTATGGCCCGGGCGGCGGCAAGGAGCTGACCGTGCGGTTCGCCGACAAGCGGGTCGCCTTCGACCTGGTCCGCAATCCCCGCCTCAAAGTCGGCGAGACCTATATGGACGGCCGCCTGATCATTGAGGACGGCACCATCCTCGACCTTTTGGAGCTGATCACCGGAGGCAACCGCTGGGAGGACGGCGGCAAGGGCCGCGCAGCGATGCGCAAGGGCAAGATCAAGGGCCTCAAGAAGCTGCTCCGCGGGCCGAACGACGCCCGCCGCTCGCGGCGCAATGTTGCCCACCACTATGACCTGAAGGACGAACTCTACGAGCTGTTCCTCGACGGCGACCGGCAGTACAGCTGCGCCTACTTCACCGATCCCGCGAACAGCCTCGAGCAGGCCCAGGCCGACAAGAAGGCCCACATCGCCGCCAAGCTCTATCTGAAGCCGGGGATGAGGGTGCTCGACATCGGCTGCGGCTGGGGCGGGACCGCGCTCTATCTCAATCGCGTCGCCGACGTCGACGTGCTCGGCATCACCCTGTCAGAGGAACAGCTCAAGGTCGCCCGCCGCAGGGCGGAGGAGGCCGGCGTCGCGGACCGGGTCAAGTTCGAACTGATCGACTACCGTCATCTTGAGGGCAGCTTCGACCGGATCGTGTCGATCGGCATGTTCGAGCATGTCGGCGTGTCTCATTATGAGGAATTCTACGCCAAGTGCCGCGAGCTCCTGGTGCCGGACGGCGTCATGCTGCTCCACACCATCGGCAAGCTCGGCCAGGCCGGCGCGCCCGATCCTTTCACCGACAAATGGATCTTTCCCGGCTACCATCTGCCCTCGTTCAGCCAGATGTGCGCCGCCAGCGAGAAGGTCCGTTTGATCGCCAGCGACGTCGAAACCCTGCGCCTGCATTATGCCTATACGCTCCGCCATTGGCTGGAGCGGGCGACCAGGGCACGCGCGGACATCGTCGCCATGTATGACGAACGCTTCTTCCGCATGTGGGAATTCTACCTGGCCGGCGGCATCGTCATGTTCGAGAGCGGCGCGGCCTGTAATTACCAGGTGCAATATATCCGCGACCGCAACGCCGTGCCGATTACTCGGGATTATCTGGCGGAAGCGGAGAAGCGGTACCGGCGCGCCGATACCGCCCCTGCCAAGGCGGCCTGATTATTTGCCCTTGAGCTCGGCGACGAGTTGCGGCGCGGGGTAAATCTTTTCCAGCGCTTCCTGGACCGCGGCGGTCGACACCACCACGGTGCGGTTGATCGACCCATCATAGCCGTAATTGCCGCCAAGGCTGTGGATGTTGCCGTCGAACGCGGCGCCGATCACCCGGCCCTGCCGGTCGATCACCGGCGAACCCGAATTGCCGCCGATAATATCGTTGGTGGTGACGAAGTCATAGGCGGTGTTGGGATTGATCTTCGCCCGGTTGGCGGCATAGGCCGGCGGCAGGTCGAACGGCTCGGCGCCGGTCGCCCGGTCGAACGTTCCGCCCATGACCGTACGCGTCGGGACCATCCTGCCGCGCTCCATCCAGCCGGCGACCTTGCCGTAGCTGATGCGCAGCGTGAAGGTCGCGTCGGGATAGACGGTGTCGCCATAAGCGGCGAAGCGGGCATCGGCGAGCTTGGCGCCGGCGGCGGTGAGCGGAGCGTCGACCTCCGCGTCGAACCGCTTCTGGATCGCGCGGTCGTTGGCATCGATCGAACGGGCATAGACGATCATCGGGTCGGTCGACGCGTCGATCGCCGCCTGTCCGCCGTCCCACAGCGCCTTGCGCACCGCCGGGTCGGCCAGCTTGGTCCCATTGACCAGCCGCGCCGCCAGACCTTCCGGCGATTCCTTGCCGAGCAGCAGCTTGGTCTGGGGATCGTCCGCGCCAAGATATTCCCGCGCCTTCGACAGCGACCATTCCATCGTCAGCTCATCGAGCCACGGATAGATCGGCTCTTCGTCGAGCAGTCGCTTCTGCACCAGCGGCAGCGCGGAATCCGAAAAGCCCGGGAAGCGGTCGCTGTTGGGCTTGGTCCGCTCCGTTGCAGCGCGAACTAGGGTTATTGCATAACCGAACAGGTCGCCTGACGGCAGCGAGAAGCGGTCCGCGACGTAGAAGCTGCGATAGGCATTCATCGCCTTGGCGACATCGCCCCACGGATTGCCGATCGCCGGGTTGCCGGCGCTCTTCGTCTTGAGCTGCGCCTCGGCGGCGGCGAGGCGGCCTGTGAAGGCCGGATCATTGAGTGCGCCGACGCGGCCAATATAAACCTTGAGGCTGTTCTCGATGCTTTCCAGCTCCTGATGGCCTTCGCGCAACTTGGCCGGGTCGCTTTCCATCGCCGCAATCAGCCGGCCGCGGCGTTCCGAATAGGTGGTGACGGTGATCGGCAGGACGACTTCGCGCTGGAAGGCGAGTTGCTCGGAGGTGAACAGCCGCTGGGTCGAGCCTGGATTGCCGACGACGAAGGTGGCCTCGCCATCGACCGGGGCACGGGCGCTCCATTGCAGGTGCTGCGGCGTGGCGACGGGCTTGCCGTCCTCATAGGCACGCAGGAAGCTGGCATCGAGCGAGTAGCGCGGGAAATTGAAATTGTCCGGGTCGCCGCCGAACTGCGCGGCCTGGGATTCCGGCACCCACACCAGCCGGACGTCGGAATATTTGCGGTAGCTGTAGAGCTTGTACTGGCCGCCGCCATATAGCGAGACGACCTGGCAGCGGGTCCTGGCGGTGTCCGTGCAACCCTGCTTTTCAATCTGGGCGACAACCGCGCTGCGCGCCTTGACCGCCGCCTCTCCGGTGGCCGAGCCGATCGCGGCCTTCACCTGCGGCGTGACATCCTTGATCGAGGTCACGACCTCGGCCTGCTGTCCGGCGCATTTCTGTTCCTGTTCGCGGCTACGAGCCGTGAAGCCGTTCTTGAGCAGGTTGTTGTCGCCAGTGGAATGCTGCTCGGCGCAGCCGGCCACGCAGTGATGGTTAGTGAGGATCAGCCCGGCGTCCGAGACGAAGCTGGCCGAGCAGCCGCCTGTCAAACGCACCGCCGCATTCTGCACCTTGTCGAGCCAGGCCTGGTCCGGCGCCCAGCCATAGTCGGCCTTCATCTTCGCCGCCGGGAAAGCATCGAAGGTCCACATGCCTTCGTCGGCATGAGCCGCGGCCAGCGGCAGGGAGACGGTAGCCAGGAAGGCGGCAGCGCGGGACAAATATGACATAGAGTCGGGACTCCTGCTGATCGGCCGCGCATCAGCCACGAAAAAGGGCCCGGCGCAAGGCCGGGCCCTTTATCAGACCAACCAAGGCAATCAGCCGTTGGTCTTCTTGTCCTCGATGGCCTTCTTGATGATGATCTGCCGCCCGGCGCGGCGCTCCTCCGGTGTCACCTGGCCGTCATGATTGGTGTCCATCTGGTCGAAGTGCTGCAACGCCATGGCCTCCGCCTCGGCCAGCGTGATCTTCCCGTCATGGTCGCTGTCGGCCATGACGATCATCCGGCCGCCGCCCATGCCGCCCATGTGGTGCATGCGGAAAGCCTGCTTTTCGCTAGGCTTCGCATCCTTCAGGGCTTCCTTGCGCTGCTCATGAATCTCGATCCGCTTTTCGAACCGCTCTTGCTGGCCTTTGGTGAATTCGTCGCGGCTGATCGAGCCGTCCTTGTTGGCATCGAGGCGGTCGAAGGCTTCCTTGGGATCGCGATGCTCATACCTCATCACATGATCGCCGCTCTCCCCTCCGGGGAAGCGCATCACCCTCGCATGGTCGCCCGATTGCTCAGCGCTCTTCATCACCTCGTCGGTGGTGATCGAGCCATTCTTGTCGGTATCCAGCCGGCCAAAATGGTCGCGGACCATCGCCACGACTTCTGCGCGGGTCATGGTCTTGTCGGCCATTGGATGCGCCATCGGCGCGGGCGGTGCCGGGGGAGCCGGCGACGCGACCGGCGCGGTTTGCGCCAGCGCGGCGGTGCCTGCCATCAGTGCCGCAGCGGCAATCAGAAACTTCTTCATGGGTCAGCCCCTCCTCTACGGAAGATAAATGGCTAGTCCCCGCTAGCTGTATGGCGCTTGAACGGCAGGGGTGATGGTGGCAAGGCGCGCGCCACTCGTTCGGGCAGTTTCAGCACAAAGGAAATCAGCAGCATGGCCGACAAGATCAAGCGCGTCGTGCTCGCCTTTTCGGGCGGCCTCGACACCAGCGTGATCCTGAAGTGGCTACAGCAGACCTATGGCTGCGAAGTGGTTACCTTCACTGCCGATCTCGGCCAGGGTGAAGAGCTCGGCCCGGCCCGGCACAAGGCCGAGCTGATGGGGGTCAGGCCCGAGCACATCTTCATCGACGACCTCCGCGAGGAATTCGTCCGAGACTATGTCTTCCCGATGATGCGCGGCAACGCGCTGTACGAGGGACTTTACCTGCTCGGCACCTCCATCGCGAGGCCGCTGATTGCCAAGCGGCAAATGGAGATCGCCCGCCAGGTCGGCGCCGATGCGGTCAGTCATGGCGCGACCGGCAAGGGCAATGACCAGGTCCGTTTCGAGATTGGCTATTATGCCTTGGCGCCCGATATCAAGGTCATCGCGCCGTGGCGCGAGTGGGATTTGAACAGTCGAACGGCGCTGATCGAGTTTGCCGAGAAGAACCAGATCCCGGTCCCCAAGGACAAGCGCGGCGAAAGCCCCTTCTCGACGGACGCCAACCTCCTTCACACCTCGTCGGAGGGCAAGGTGCTTGAGGACCCGTGGGAGGAAGTGCCCGACTATGTGTTCTCGCGCACCGACGACCTGGTCGCCGCGCCCGGCACACCGGAAGAGATCACCATCGACTTCAGGAGTGGAAACGGCGTCGCGGTGAATGGCCAGGCGCTGTCGCCGGCGGCTTTGCTGGCCAAATTGAACGAGCTCGGCAAGCGGCATGGCATCGGCCGGCTCGACCTGGTCGAGAACCGCTTTGTCGGCATGAAGAGCCGCGGGATGTACGAGACGCCGGGCGGAACCATCTACCATGCCGCTCACCGTGCGATCGAGCAGCTGACGCTCGACCGTGGCGCAGCCCATCTCAAGGACGAGCTGATGCCGCGCTATGCGGAACAGATCTACAACGGCTTCTGGTTCTCGCCCGAGCGCGAAATGCTGCAGGCCGCGATCGATCATAGCCAGGCCAAGGTCGACGGCACCGTCCGGATGAAGTTGTACAAGGGCGGCGTCCATGTCACCGGCCGCAAGTCGCCAAATAGCCTTTACAGCGAGAAGGTGGTGACCTTTGAGGACGATGCTGGCGCCTATGACCAGCGCGATGCCGAGGGCTTCATCAAGCTGAATGCGCTCCGCCTCAGGCTGCTTGGCAGGCGCGACCACGCTTGATCAAGGCGCCGCACCTTGTAGCCGAACAGGCTGCGCCTGCGGCGCTACCCAAAGGATCGCCACGGCCCTGGTGGGAAGGACGGCCGTTCGTTGCGGCGATGATCCTCCTCGCATTCATTCCGCTGGCCTATCCGGCCATTCCCCCGCTGGTCGACATTGGCGGGCATATGGGCCGCTACAAGGTCGCCGTGGACTTGGCCGGCAGCCCGATCCTGCAACAATGGTTTTCGTTTCGATGGCTGCCGATCGGCAATTTGGGGGTCGACCTGCTGGTGGTGCCGCTGGCGAAGCTGATTGGCGTCGAGCTGGCGACCAAGCTGGTGGTGATGTCGATCCCGCCGTTGACGGTGGCGGGCATGCTGTGGGTCGCGCGCGAGGTTCACAATCGATTGCCGCCGACCGTAGCCTTCGCGCTTCCGCTCGCTTTCGGCCATCCCTTCATGTTCGGCTTCGTCAATTTCGCCTTGTCGATGGCGCTGGCATTGCTGGCGTTCGGCTTTTGGCTGCGGCTGGGGCGGCTCGGCAAGTCGAAGCTGCGCGCAATATTGTTCGTGCCGATCAGCTTCATCATCTTCTTCGCCCACACCTACGGCTGGGGATCGCTCGGGCTGATGTGCTTCTCGGCCGAGGTAGTCCGGCAGCACGACCGGGGCTGGAGCTGGTGGAAGGCGATCCTCAGGGGGGCGATGCATGCATCCGTCATGGCGCTGCCGCTGCTGCTGATCGTGCTGTGGCGGACCGAAGCGACCGGCGGTCTCACCCATCGCTGGTTCGATTGGGACTATAAGTGGGAATATCTGCTGCGCATGTTCCGCGATCGGTGGGAAGCGTACGACATTGCCTCGGCCGCAATCGTGCTCGCCGTGCCGGTCTTCGCCCTGATCCATCCGCGATTGACCCTGTCGCGCAACCTGGCCTTTTCCGGCCTGATCCTGGCCGCGACTTACGTACTGCTTCCCCGCATCGTGTTCGGATCGGCATATGCCGATATGCGGCTGGTGCCGTTCGCCGCCGCGATCTTTGTCCTTGCAGTCCGCTTCAAGGCCGAGACGCGTTTTCCGCTTGCCACTTGGCTGGCGGTTGCGGCGGTCGGCTTCATGCTCGTCCGCTTTGCAGGGACGACCACCAGCATGGCCATGGCCTGGAATCGCCAGGTCGTTCAGCTCAAGGCCCTCGATCATATCGAACGGGGCTCCCGCGTCGCGGTGCTGGTGTGGGACCGGTGCGAACGCTGGCCGCTCCGCCGCTCGGACCATCTCGGGGCGATCGCCACCGTGCGCAAGGAGGCCTATACCAACGATCACTGGCCGATGGCGGGCTCCACGTTGATGACGGTTCGCTATCCCGCCGCGGGCTGGTTCCAGCGCGACCCGTCCCAGATCGTGCGCGATCCGGGCTGCCGCCACGAGGGCTGGTCGGTCAGGGCAGCGCTTTATAATTTGCCGCACGATGCGTTCGATTATTTGTGGCTGATCGACATGCGCCCGATCCCGCGTGAATGGGTCGACGGCTGGCAGCCGGTATGGGCTGCGAAAGGGTCGATCCTGCTGAAGAAGGTGCCGCTCAGTGCGGACGGCGAAGTACCGCCACCAAACTCACACCAAACGGCATCGGCACGCGGCCGATCAGCCCACGCTCCAGCCCGAAAATAGTATCGAGCGCCTTGTTGACCGGCGCCGACGGCATCGCGTCGTCGCTGTCATCCTTGCCGGTCAGCTTGCCCGCCAGGCGCACCGCCGCAATCGGCGGGAACAACAGGCTGTTGAACGGCGACAGAAGCTCGATCTGATAGCCGGCATCCGTCGCGAGCTTGCGAATCTCCGATCTCCGATAGCGGCGGCGATGGTGATGGGCGACGTCATGCGCGCTCCACATCCATGGATTGATCGGCACGGTCAGCACCAGCGCACCGCCCGGTTTCAGCCGTTCGAAGATCGCGGCCAGCGACCCCTTGTCGTCGGTGACATGTTCCAGCACGTCCAGCAGTGCGACCAGGTCATAGCTATTGGCCGGGAACATCGACAGGTCCGGAAGGGCCGCTTCGATCACCGGCCGTCCCAGCCGCTCGCTGGCGATATCTCGCGCCACAGGATCGAGCTCGCTTGCTTCGACCGCGCCGAAACGTGACAGCATCGCGAGGTTGTGGCCGGTCCCGGCGCCGAGCTCGAGGATGCGCGCGTCCTTCGGCGGCCTGACAATCCGCTCGATCACTCCATCTAGGATCCGCCGGCGGGCGGTGAACCACCAGTGGCAGCTGTCGAGCTTGGCCATCTGGTCATAGACTTTGCGCTCCATCAGTCGCCGCCGATCGTTTCGCGCACGACGTAGAGCGGGCGCGCCTTGGTTTCGGTCAGGATCCGGCCGACATATTCGCCGAGGATACCGAGCGAGAGGAGCTGCAGTCCGCCGAGGAACAGGATGGCCACCATCAGCGAGGCATAGCCGGGAACCACGATGCCGGTGGTCAGCGTCCGGATGATGATGAACAGCGCATAACCAAGCGCGCCCAAAGCGACGAAGCCGCCGAGATAGCTCCAGATGCGCAGCGGCGCGGTGGAGGCCGAGGTGATGCCGTCGATCGCCAGCGTCCACAGCTTCCAATAATTATATTTGGTCTTGCCGACCTTGCGCTCTTCGCGGTGATAGCTGACCGCGGCCTGCTTGAATCCGGCCCAGGCGAACAGGCCCTTCATGAACCGGTTGCGTTCAGGCATCTGGCGGATGACATCGACCACCCTGCGGTCGAGCAGGCGGAAATCGCCGGCGTGCTCGGGGATCTTGTCGTTGGAGAGCCAATTATGAGCCCGATAGTAGAAGTCGGCGGTGATCCGCTTGGGCAGGCTGTCGGTCTCGCGATTGTCCCGAACGCCGTAGACCACGTCAAATCCATTGCGCCACTCCGCCACCATCTTGGGCAGCGCTTCCGGCGGATCCTGCAGGTCGACGTCGAGCGGGACCACCGCCATTCCGCGGGCAGCGTCGAGGCCGGCGGTGAGCGCCGCCTCCTTGCCGAAATTGCGCGATAGGGAGATGCCGCGAATGCGGTGGTCGGCGGCATTGGCCTTGCGGATCACCTCAAGCGTGGTGTCGGTGCTGCCGTCGTCGACGAACAATATCTCGAAAGAGCGCGCGGCTGGGTCGTTCATCGCTTCGATGATCGGAATGACCCTGGCGAGGCAGTCGTCAATCGCGACTTCCTCGTCCTTGACCGGGATCACCAGGCTGAGTTCGACGCTGTTCATGGTCTTGGGCTCATGCGTAAACGAACCGCCGATGGAGAGTGAAGGTCAATAGCGGCGTGACGAATACCATCGGGATGGTCGGCCACCAGGTCGGCCCGCCGAGTTGCTTCACAAGCACCCAGATGAAGCCCTGGTTGACCAGGTAGCCCAGCACATTGACGGCAAGGAACCGGCCCATCCGGATATGGTGCTGGTCGCGCGTCCCGTGGCCGCGGAAGCTGAATTCGCCGTGGGTGACATAGCTGATCACCGAAAAGAAGATGAACACGATGGTGAAGCTGATCATCGGGTCGATGTGCAGCAGCTCGGTGATCGCCCAGTAGCTGCCGGCCACCGCCAGCGTGATCACCAGTCCGGCGAAACCATAGCGGATCAGCTGGACGAGCATCGTCCGCCGGTCAGGATCGATTTTCTGAAGCGCCGACTGGATCATCGGCTTGCTCTCTAGTGGCTTACCGCTAGGACACAATCATCGATTTGGCATCGAATTGGTATCGATTTGGTCGGGGTGGGCGGATGAACGAGCAGGACCTGGAGCAATCCGTCGACAGAGTAGCCAAGTGGTTTTTCCGCCGTTGGAAAATGGTGCTGGTACTTGCCTGGCTCGCATATTCGGCGGTCGCCATCTGGACGAGGTGGCAGCTGATCCAGGCTTTCGCCCTTCCGGATACCGACGACAATCTGCGGCTGGCCCAGGTTCGCGCATGGCTCGGCGGGCAGGGCTGGTTCGATCTCGTCCAGCACCGGTTCGACCCGGCCCACGGTGGTGCGAACATTCACTGGTCGCGGCTGGTCGACCTGCCCATCGCCGGCCTGATCCTGCTGTTCAGGCCCCTCGTCGGCGGCGCCGGCGCCGAGCGGATAGCTGTGGCGGTCGCACCGCTGCTGCCCCTTCTGTTGCTGATGTTCGCGCTTGCGCTGACGATGAAGCGGCTGGTCCACGTCAAGGCTTGGCCGCTGCCGGTCGTCGGTCTCCTGATGGCCTATTCGACCATGGGCATGTTCGCCCCGTTGAGGATCGATCATCACGGCTGGCAGCTCGCACTGCTGGCCTTGGCCGTCTCGGGGATGGCGGACCCGCAGCGCGCGCGCGGTGGCGTGGTCCTCGGAATCGCGACCGGCCTGTCGCTGGCGATCGGCCTGGAAATGATGATCTATCTCGCCCTTCTCGGCGGCGCGGCGGTCCTGATGTGGGTCGCCGATCGCGACCAGCACCGGCGCTTGGCTACCTACGCCGCCTCGCTGGTCGCCACGACCGGCTTCGGATTCCTGCTGTTCGCGTCCTACGCCGATCGGCAGGCGGTCTGCGATGCGCTGTCGCCGGTCTGGCTAAGCGATGCCGCGGTCGGCGGCGCGATGATGCTCGGTCTGGCCATGCTGAAACTTGACGGCTGGAAGGCAAGGCTGGCCGTTGCCGCCGTTGCGGGCGGCGCTTTGGCCAGCTTCCACGCTTTGATGTGGCCCGATTGCCTCCAACGGCTGGAGGGTGTTTCGCCCGAAGCGACGCGCCTGTGGCTCGATCATGTGCGCGAAGCCAAGCCATTCTATCGGCATGACTGGAAGGTGGCGACGGTGGTCATCACCCTGCCTGCAACCGCGCTGGTCGGCTGGGGACTGCTGGTCTGGCGGGCGTGGAAGATGGGTCCGGAGTGCCTCGACTTCCTGCTCCGGACGATAGCGGTCGCGCTGCCGTCGATCGCCGCTTTCGTGCTGCTGTTCTGGCAGGTGCGTGCCGGCCCCGCGGCGCAGATGATGGCGCTGCCCGCCGCAACCGCATTGATCGTGCTGTACTTTGGCAAGTGGCTCAAATCGTCCAATCTCCTCCTTCATGCCGCAGCGATTCTGCTGGCACTGATCGGCTTCGGAGCATTGGTACCGCTCGGCGTCCGGCTGGTCCCGGACAAGCCAAAGGGCGCGACTGGCATCAAGGTGTCAGAAGCCAATAACCGGTGCCCAAGCTTCGCCGCGCTGGCGCCGGTCGCCCGGCAGCCGAAGGGCATGATCTTCACCTTCATCGACTTGGGACCGCGGCTGATCGTCGCCACCCATCATGACGCGGTTGGCGGGCCTTATCATCGCAACGACAAGATGATCGCGGACGTCATGAACGCCTTTCGCGGCGACGAGCAGCAGGCACATCGCATCATCGGGGAATATCGCAGCAACTACGTCCTGATCTGCCCCTACATGTCGACCGCGACCATCTTCATGTCGGAAACGCCGAACGGCTTTTACGGCCAGCTGGCCAAGGGCAAGGTTCCGGGCTGGCTGCAGCCGGTCGACCTTGGACCGAATTCGCCGTTCAAAATGTGGAAGGTGGTCGGCTAGCCGGCGAGGCCGGGCAGGCTGCGTTCCAGCCCGTCGAGCACGAACTGGACAGCGAGCGCCGCCAGGATCACGCCGAGTATGCGGGTGATCATGCCCTCCAGCTTGGCGCCGATCAGCTTCATTAGCGGGCCGGCCGCGAGCAGCGCGACCAGCGTCAGCAGGATCACGGCGGTCATCGCCGCGAGGACGATTCCCCCTTCGACAAGGCCGTTGGCACGAGCGCATAGCAGCATGACGGTGGCGATAGAGCCCGGGCCGGCGATCATCGGAATGGCCATCGGAAAAACCGAAATATCCTCGGCCTCGGGCGTACCCTTGATCTCCTCGGCCCGTTCCTCGCGCCGCTCGGTGCGCTTTTCGAACACCATTTCCATGGCGGTGATGAACAACAGGATTCCGCCCGCCAGGCGGAAGGCGCTCAGGGATATTCCGAGCGTGCCGAGCAACGGCTCGCCCAGCAGTGCGAAGAAGACCAGGATGCACCATGCAACAAAGGCCGAGCGGATCGCCATCTTGCGCCGATGCGACTGATCGGTTCCGCTAGTCAGGGACGCGAAGATTGGCGCGCACCCTGGCGGGTCGATGATCACCACGAAGGTGATGAAGGCCGTGGTGAACAGCTCGATCATGAGGCCTTGATATCGTCGGTCAGGACCTTGTCATAGGTTCGGCCGTTCCAGAGCCAAACTTCGAAGACCAGGGCGCCGGCAGCACTGACCGACCACCGCCAAATGAGTGAATTGTCCCCGGACTTGCCTCCGCCAACGCTATCGTAAGCCGGTGGCGTTGCAATGAACCCCCTTTTTTTCTCGCCGCTGCAGGCTGCAATGTTCGGCTTGATATCCCCGCCCTCGGCTCGCGCCGTGTCCAGGCCGTCGCCGCCGTCATAGATCCATTTCCAGCTGCCGTCCGCCTGCCGCTTCCACACGGTGGTGAAAAAGCCGACCGCCTTGCCGTACTGGCGAACCCACGGACCGGTGTTCACGGCATAGCTCCCATCGCAACTGACGAAGCTTTTGCCCGGCCACCAATAGACCGACGCCGGCGGATCGTTGCGGCCCTTCAAGAATTGCTGCGCATTGACCTGCTGCGGCACGAACATGACCGCGTCGTCCGCGGCATATTTGCGAAAAGCGGTCCATTGGCCGAGCTTCTGCGCATCGGCGACAAAAGCGCGCTCGGCATCGATCGCCGACATTGGCGGCTCGGCGGCGGCAAGCAGCAGGGCAAGGATCATAAGTCCTCCGGCAATGCAAAGCCGTCTCGGCGGGCGGCAGAGACGAGCGTGTTGCGGATGAGGCAGGCGATGGTCATCGGCCCGACCCCGCCCGGAACGGGTGTGATGGCGCCGGCGACCTTGCTTGCCGAGGCGAAATCGACGTCCCCGGTGAGATGGCTGTTGCCCCCTTCGCCGGCGACGCGGTTGATGCCGACGTCGATCACCGCCGCGCCGGGCTTGAGCCAGCTTCCCTGGATCATGCCGGGCCGTCCCACCGCTGCGACGACGATGTCGGCCTTGCTCACTGCTTCGGGCAGGTCTCGCGTGCGGCTATGCGCGATGGTGACGGTGCAATGTTCGGCGAGCAGCAGCATGGCCATCGGCTTTCCGACGATGTTGGACCGCCCGATGACCACCGCATCCTTGCCTTTGAGATCGCCGAGTTCCGCCTTCAGCAGCTTGAGGCAGCCGAGCGGCGTGCACGGGATGAAGCCGGGAAGCCCGATCGCCAGCCGGCCGGCATTGATCGGGTGAAAGCCATCGACGTCCTTGTCGGGGTCGATCGCGGTGATGACCTGGCTGGGATCGATGTGGTCCGGCAGCGGCAGCTGGACCAGGATGCCGTCGACCGCTGGGTCGGTGTTGAGCTCCTCGATCAGGTCGATCAGCTTGCCCTCGCTGATCTCGGCCGGAAGCTTGTGCTCGAAGCTCTGCATCCCGGCCTCGATCGTCGCCTTGCCCTTGGATCGGACGTAGACCGCCGACGCGGGATCCTCGCCGACCAGCACCACCGCCAGGCCGGGCGCCCTCCCCGTCGCAACGCGGAACTTGGCAACTTCAACTGCAACCCGGGCTCTAAGCGCGGCCGCCGATGCCTTTCCGTCGATTATCCGTGCGGTCATGAGGCCGTGAGCATCAAATCATTCTGTGCGCCCGCAACCAGCATCGACACGACCTGGATCAACAGCAGCAATATGATCGGCGAGAAATCGAGGCCGCCGAAGTCGGGTAGGAGCTTGCGGATCGGGCGATAGAGCGGCTCCGTGATCCGATCCATGGCGGTGTAGACGGCACGAACGAACGGCTGGTGCAGGTTGATGACGTTGAACGCGACCAGCCAGCTGCAAATCACCTGGACGATGACGACCATCGACAGGATTCTGAGAAGGAACAGGACGACGTCTAAGAGGGCGATGATCATGCCGCAGGCTTAGCCGCCGATTTCCGGCTGCACAATCTCGTTACGGGGCGAATCGTTCGCGCTCGGCCTCGGCCAGGATCAGTGCGAAATCCTCGTCGGCATCGGCCCACTCGGCGATTGGCGTCCAGCCGCCGGCCAGCAACAACAGGCGCGCACCGCGCGGGCCATATTTGTGGCTGTTCTCTGTGTGGATGGAGCGTCCCTTGGCGAAGCCGAACCGCCGGCCCTCGACCTCGAACTCAACGTCTCGCGTGGCAACGAGGTGCATTTCGATCCGTCCGAGCATGTCGTTCCAGCGGGCCTGGTGGCGGAACGCGTCGAGCGGGATATCGCCATCCAGCTCGCGGTTGATACGGCGGAGCAGGTTCAGGTTGAACTCGGCCGTGACTCCCTGGTCGTCGTCATAGGCGGCGAGCAGGCGCTCGACGCCCTTCACCCGGTCCATGCCGATCAGCAGCCGGGCCCCGGTGCCAAGAATCGCGCGGAAATGGCGCAGCAAATCGGTTGCGGTCTGCGGCACGAAATTGCCGATGGTCGATCCGGGGAAGAAGCCAAGGCGGGGCAGGCCGTCAATTGCGTCGGGCAGGCGCACTTCCCGGGTGAAGTCGGCCTCGACCGGATAGACTTTCATCCCCGGGAACTCGGCGTCGACCCGGGCCGCGCTCTCGCGCAGATAATCGCCGCTGATATCGATCGGGACATAGGCTTGGGGCCTGGCTGCGCGGAGCAGGATCGGCGTCTTTGTCGAGCTGCCCGAGCCGAATTCGACCACCGCGGCGTCGGCCGGGATCAGCCGGGCCATCTCGCCGATCCGCTCCTCCAACAGCGCGGTTTCGGTCCGGGTCGGATAATAAGCCGGCAGCTTCGTGATCTCGTCGAACAGTTCCGAACCGCGCCGGTCGTAGAACCAGCGCGCCGGAATCGCCGGGATCGGCTCGGCCAACCCGTTCAGCACGTCGGCGCGAAATGCCGGATCGACCTGTTCAAGCGTCTTGAGCAAGGCGCACTCCTGTGAATTGCCAGCGTGCGGCGGGCGGGAAGAAATTGCGGTAGGTGGCGCGAGAATGGCCGCGCGGCGTGGCGCAGCTGGCGCCCTTCAGCACCATCTGCCCGCTCATGAACTTGCCGTTATATTCGCCGACCGTGCCGGCCTCCGGCACGAAGCCCGGGTAGGAAAGA
>DATJHF010000023.1:0-154578 GCA_035494075.1 Sphingomicrobium sp.
ACCGCTGAAAGCATCTAAGCGGGAAGCCTCCCTCAAGATAAGATTTCATCGAGCCGTGGAAGACCACCACGTTGATAGGCCGGGTGTGGAAGCGCAGTAATGCGTGAAGCTAACCGGTCCTAATTGCTCTGTTCGCGCTTGAGAATTCCACCATCATCGTCAGTCCTGTGGACCTCGATGTGGTTTGGTTCTCAGCTAGATGACGCCAATACATATGGTCGAATTGCACGGTTTCTAGAAACTCAAACACGCTGGCCCCATAGCTTGGTGGCCATAGCGTCTGTGACCCACCCGATCCCATCCCGAACTCGGCCGTGAAACCAGACAGCGCCGATGGTACTATTGCTTAAGCAATGGAAGAGTAGGTCGTCGCCAGGCTTTGAAGCCAGCGTGAGTTGAGAACCCATTTGCAACGTTTTAAAAATGCCGCTGCCGGACTACCGAGCGGCGGCATTTTACTTGGTGACGCGGGGTGGAGCAGCCCGGTAGCTCGTCAGGCTCATAACCTGAAGGTCGCAGGTTCAAATCCTGCCCCCGCAACCAGCCAGAAAAGCCGCCTTCGGGCGGCTTTTTTTGTGCTTTCGCGTTTCCTGCCGTGATGGACGTCATTGCCCCGATGGAAGCGTTGCTGGCCGAGGAACTGCCGAACGGCCCCGGCTGGCAATATGAACCCAAGTGGGATGGGTTCCGCTGTATTGCGATCCGCGACAGCGACGAGATCCAGCTCTGGTCGAAGTC
The DNA here is from genome assembly GCA_035494075.1 of Sphingomicrobium sp. GTDB lineage: Bacteria > Pseudomonadota > Alphaproteobacteria > Sphingomonadales > Sphingomonadaceae > Sphingomicrobium. The sequence continues at coordinate 739 of DATJHF010000023.1, forward strand.
CGGCAAGCCGCTCGCCCGATACTTTCCCGAAATTGCCGCCATGCTGGCCCGGCTCAAGGCTAGGCGCTTCGTCATCGATGGTGAGTTGCTCATCGCTGCAGGCGGTGCGATCGCTTTCGATGCGCTGCAGCTTCGCCTCCATCCCGCCGCCAGCCGGGTCGCCAAACTTGCCGCCGAAAGCCCGGCGATGCTCATGGCCTTCGATTGCCTCGCGCTGGGCCGGAAGATGCTTGCCGGCCTACCCTTGGCCGATCGCCGCGCCCAGCTGGAGCTGCTGGTGGCGAAGGAGTCAGAACCGACGCTGTTGCTCTCGCCAGCGACGCTGGACCGGAAGGAGGCCATTGGCTGGCTTAAGCGCAGCGGCGGCGCGCTGGACGGCGTGATCGCCAAGCGAGTCGAGCAATCCTACCGGCCCGGCGAGCGGGCAATGGTCAAGGTCAAGCAGCGCCGGACCGCCGACTGCGTGATCGGTGGGTTTCGCTACGGCCGCAACGACAGGCTGGTCGCATCGCTGCTGCTCGGCCTCTACGACCGGGCCGGCTTACTGCATCATGTCGGCTTTACCTCGTCAATTGCCGCCAAGGACCGGCCCGCCTGGACCAAGGAGCTAGGCCAGTTGGTTGCTCCGCCAGGCTTCACCGGTAATGCGCCGGGCGGTCCAAGCCGTTGGTCCACAGATCGCACCGCGGAATGGCAACCGCTCAAATCCAAGATTGTGGTTGAAGTGCTTTACGACCAGGTGACGGCGGGCCGTTTCCGCCACGGTACTCGCCTGCTCCGGCGCCGGCCCGATAAAACGCCTAGGCAATGCACCTGTGACCAGCTCGCCCATCCACTAACTCCGGCGCAGCTGGAGCAGCTTATCGGCCGCTGACTCCGTTCGTCACGCCGGCAATCGACGTGGTGGGGATCAACGGCTTCGCCCCGTCGCCGAGGATGATGAACGCCGCCCAATAGAAGGGGTGCGATGTTCTCGGATCGTCCATCAGCTTTTCCTGGGCCTGCTCCAATGCCAATGCCAGCGGCTCGCCCGGCTGCGCGCCGACCAGTCCGCCGACCAGCCGCTTGGTCGCATCATATTGCTCCGGCACCGGCCAGTGGCTCGCGACGACCGACCGCGCCCCAGCGCCGACAAAGGCGCGTACCAGCCCGTCGAGCGCATAGTTGCCGCCGGTGGCGATGCCAGCCTCGCGGCTGACCGCGGCGGTCGCCGATCCGGCCGTGTCGCAAGCCGACAGGATGACGACGTCCGCGTCCAGCTTCAGGTCGAAAATCTCCTTGAAGCTCAGCAAGCCATCCGACCCGTCGGGCGCAAAACTGGTGACCAGCGCCGGGCGAGCGGGGCAGTCGGGCCGCGGCGCAGTGACCAGCCCATGGGTGGCGAAATGCAGCACCCGATACTGGTCCAGATCGTCGTTGCCTCGCAGCATAGCGGCGTCGTTAAAGGCCGCTCCGGTGACCAGCCGGCTCTTATCCGGCCCAAAGCGCGCCTCGGCCAGCCTCAGCTCGTCGGCCGAGATCGGTGCCTGCCACAGGGCGATCGGCCAGTCGCATTCGCCGGCTACCGCCGCCAATGGCCGGGTCAGAGCGACCGCATTTTCGCCAAGGCCGAGGTAGGCCTTCCGCGCCCGGCTCGGCGCGATGGCGCGCATGTCGAGGAAGCTGCGCGGACCCACCGAAATCGAGATCTCCCGGCCTCGGCCGAGCCAGTCGACGCCGGTAAAATCGAACGGGTCGCCATCGGTCTTGGCCGCGCGCGCCGCATAGGCGTCGACCCCGCCTTGGCTTACCGGCAGCAGGTAGGGCGGCAGCTGGAGCATTGGCCCGTCGGGCTCGAAGATGAGATGCTTGAGGCCGCGGACGTCAGCGTCGACCGGTCCGAACAGGGTCAGGTACATCGCCCGGGCCCGCTTCAGGTCGAACGGTTCGGTCACCGCTTCGCCATTCTCAATCCTGACGATGCTGTTGCGGAGCGCCGTGACGTCCGCTGCCATCGCGCTGCCGCTTGTCGCCACCTTGAACGGCCTGGCCGACCCTTGGGTCGCGGCGATCGCATAGACAGCGTCTCCCACCACCATGAGCTTGTAATAGCCTTCGCCGGGACGGAGCGCCGCCTGGAGTTCATTGAGCTCGACCGTCTGCGGGCTTAACACCTTGTAGCGCGGATAGGCATTGAGTTGGTCCTGTAAGCGGACCTGCTCTGCTTTCAGCGCCTCGAGGCTTGCCTTGCCGGTTACGATCGCCTGCTCATTGGCGGCGGTGCGCGACGGCAATGCCTCAATCCGCTTGATCTCGGCGTCCTGCCGGACGATCTCCCGGGTTCGCGCCACGGCCAGCCGGAACAGCGCGCTGCCTTCGTCGTTGCCCGCCGAATATTGGCGGGCGAGAATCGCTTGGGTTTGCGCGACGCCCGGCCGCTGCAGCAGCTGCGCTGCACGGAACATGGCAGCCGCGCCGTCGGGAGTGCCGTCCCGTGCCAACAGGTCGAAATAGGGTCCGAGCAGGTTGCGAAGCGCAGTGGCGCTGTCGGCCATGCCGGTGCCGCTGCTGACCACCTCGTCGAACAATGCGCGGCCGCCGGCGGGATCGCCGGAACGCACCAGGTAACCGGCCTTTCGGGCCTTGGCCGACAGCAGGGCCGGACTATCCGGGAAGCTGTTCGACAGCGCCGCAATCGCCGCATCGAACGCCGCCGTTGCTCCGGCGCGATCGCCGCGCGCTTCGGCTACCAGCGCGCGCTCGACATCGATTTCGCTCAACAGCCAGCGGGCCGACTGCACCTTGCCCTCACGCACGGCCAGGATAGCGCCGCGCGCCGCTGACAGGCGATTATCCGCCTCGTCCAGGCGCTTCTGCTGGCGAAGCGCGATGCCGCCAAGTTCCGTCGCCTGGCCGTCAAGGATCGCAGCGCGCTCGGTCGGGGTAAGGGCATTGGTGACGTCCGCCACCTGCTGGCTGCTGGCGCTGTCGCGGTTGATCGCCAAGCTAAGCGGCGGCGTGATCAGCCCTTCTCGGATCCGCTCGGCATCCTCGACCTCCGCAACCTTCGCCACTGGCGCCGACAAGGCTGTCAGCGCCTCCCCCGAATGGCCTTGGTTAAGCTGGTCTAGCGCCCGGTAATTGCGGATCAGACGCTGCAGGACCCCGTCGTTCTGCGGGCTGGCAGCCGCGGCGCGGGTCAATAGCCGGTCGGCGGCGGCGAAGTTGCCAAGGTTGGATTGCTGGAGCCCCTGGTTGGCCAACGCTTCGCCAAGCGACGCCGGCTCACTGCCGTCGCGGTCCGCCAGGCTTTCGAAGAATTCGGCGCTCTCTGCAAAACGGCCCGCATTGTTGCGGACATAGGCTTCGGTGCGCACGCCCGACGGGTCGAGCGAACCGGCCTGGACCCGTGCAAAGGCAGCCGGATCGCTGACCTCGGTCGTTGCCACCTGCACCGCACCTTTCTGGGCGCGGTCGGTTACCACCGAGGCAAGCGCCAGCTTCAGCGCCGGGTCATAGCCGGCCAGCCCTTCGACCCAATAAGAGGTCTTGCCGCGCTGGACTGCGTAGCGCCGATAGTCGATCCCGGCGGCCCCGTCGTGGCAGGTCAGCGCCTGGACCGCGCCGACACCATCGATGGTTGCACCTTCCGCTGCCTTGCAGTCGAGCGAACCGACAGGGAGCGCGCTTCGCTCGGTTGCCGGATCGATTGCCCGGCGGAGGGCCAGTACGCTGCCGATCGGACCGGCGGCATCGCGACATGTAAGCTGGTATGACCGGTCGAACATGCCGCTGAGGCGAGGATCGGATGGCCGGATCTGCGCGGTGCACAGCACGCCGGAATCGCCCAGCCTGAAGCTCGACCTGATCGACAGCGGCGGTTCGCCGGCGGTCGCTGGCATTGCCGCGACGCTGGCCAGCAGCAGAAGATGGAGAGCGCGGGTCATGGCTGCTTCTCCTGATTGTTCGTAGGTGGCGGCGGATTTTCCATCAGCCCAGGGTTGCCGCTGCCCGATACAGGATCGTCGACATCTCCACTGTTCTTGAGGCCGGGGCTGGAGCGCATCGTCGTGCCCACTTCGGGACCTTCCGTGCCGCCGCTGGCTGCTTCGTCCATCTCGCTGGTGTCGAACAGCGGGTCGGGTGGCACGATCGGACTGGTCGCGCCGTCGTCGGTATCCTCGTCATTGTCGTCAATGACGTCCTCATTGCCAAAGTCCGGTGGCGGGAAGTCGTCGTCGCCGATCAGCGTAATCACATCCTGGATGCCGGGAGTTGGCGTCGAACCCGGCGGGATCGGCCCTTCGGGGCTGCTGCAATTGCCGGTCAGCAGGCAGCCGTTGATCATGCTGTTCGCGGTGAAGAAGCCGATGTTGTTGTCGTCGATCAGGAAGTCGAGCACGTCGCTTCCGGTCAGCAGGCCTCCCTCGGTGATCAGCTGGCCGTTGATGATCATCTCGATCGGACCGAACTGCCCTTCGGCGCCGGTCAGCAGCGGCTCGTCTCCGAACGTCAGGAAGCCTGCCGGGAGGGCGGCCGTGCCGGTATTCTGCACCAGCACTGCCAGCGGATTGTTGGAGAAGACCTCGATGCTGCCGGCGCGGATCACGCCGTCCGGCCGCTGCACCGCCGCCGGAGCGTTGAGGTCGTCTTCATGGCCGGCGTAATTGGGGTCGGCTGCCAGCTGGTCGAGGATCGAGCTGCTGGCGACATGGACTCGGTCGGCGGCGATGAAAATCTCGCCGGCAAGGTCGGTCCCGTTGCTGGTGATTTCGAGCAGGCCGGTTTCGGCATCGAGTTCGAACCGGTCGGCGAAGAATTCGAGGCTATTATCGTCGGTGAAGCCGTTCGCCCTGATGCTGCCGGTTATCCGGATGACTCCGCCGACACTTTCGGCCTGTGGATCGCCGACCGCGAAAGTCACGCTTCCGAACGGGTCGTCGATCGTGCTTCCGGCGAGAGGTCCGGTGATGGTGAGATTGCCGATCAGCATATCGATCGCGGCCGAGGCATCGCCACGCGCCAGAATCTCGAGATTACCTGCACTCAACCGGCCGAACTCGGCGTCGCTCAGCGCGTAACCGGTACCGGTCAGGCCGTCGCCGATCAGCGCTTGCGTGCCATTGGTCGAAACCAGCCGGATGAAGCCCGTATTGCCGGCATCGATCCCGCCGTTGGCACCGATATTGATGTCATTTGAGGCGAGCTCGACGTCGGGCGCCTGCCACAGCCCGTTGAGTGTGGCGAGACCGCCGGCGGTCGCGTCGATGACGTCGGCGATCACCGCTCCGGTAGTGAGATTGCCGCCCGCGTTGGCCAACAGGCTGCCGCCCAGGTTGGCATTGCCGATGGTGAGGTTTCCGCCCGCGTCGAACGCGGCATCCGTCGCCGCGCCGATAGTGCCCGTTACGATATTTGTCGTCGCGTCCATCAGGATGTTGGCGCCGGACGACGAGAGATTGCCGGTCTGGATCGACCCGCCGCTCAGCGCGTGGATCAGGCCATTGGATGTCAGTGCTCCCGTGGCGGTGCCCGTGGCGCTGTCGAGGTAGATGCCGATGGGCGCGGTGATCGCCGCCGTGCTGATCGTTGCTGCCCCGACCTGGATGCGGCCGGTCGAAATGGCGCCGGTGACCGTGTAGCTTCCGCCGCTCCGCAACGGCGTTGCGTTGAACACCAGGTTCGGGTCGAAATTGTCCGATCCGCCGGCATCGAGGAACATCTGCGCATCGCCATGATAGGTCCGGCCCGTGCCCGGCGTGGTGATCGAGGCGATGGTCGTGTTGCCGCCGATCAGGGTCATGACGTCGGTGCCGGCATTGAGGTTGCCGGTAGTAAGGTTGGCCAAAGTGGCAAAGCCGATCGCCTCGTCGGCGGTGACATTGCCGACGCTGATCGATCCTGGCGAGGACATGCCGACCGCGAAACCGTCTTCGGACGGGCCGCCGGCCAACAGGATGCCGACGTTGATGTTGCCCAGAGTGATCGTCGTACCGGCATCGCCGCCGACCTGCGTTCCGGCGATGATGTTGCCGCCGGTGACGGCCGCGCCGCTGCCGAAGTCCAACGTGTCGGCGGTGACATTGCCGAATCCGATCGGCCCCGGCGCATCCAAATTGATCGCCCCGCCGGCCGTCAAATTGGCGAGGATGATCGCACCGCTCGTGGAATCGACGCCGATGGTCGCTCCGGCATTGATGTCGTCAGTGTCGATGTTGCCGTCGGCGCTCTCGAACACGAATGTGCCGGCGTTGAGATTGCCGGTGGTGACTGCGCCGAGCGGCGCATTCAATCCAATGAAGGTGCCGGCGTTGATCGGGCCGGTGACGATGTTGCCGTTGTCCGAATTGATAACCACTTGCTGGTTGACGGCGTTGACCGATCCCAGCGTGATGTTGCCGCCCGCGTTGGCGGCCACCAGCACTCCCGCAAACAGGTTGCCGGCATCGATCGTCTCGCCAGCGGTCAACGCCATTGGACCGTTCGTCCTGACGTTCTGGAATTCGATCAGGCCCGGCGCGTCGAAATTGACGCCGTTGGTGCTGAACATATGCGCGTCGACGATCAGGTCCTGGCCGGTCGTCAGCACGATATTGTTGGCGGACAGCGTGCCGTAGACGGCCGGGCCCGTCCGGCTTGGATCGTCGTCATGGATGAAATTGCCGGCGCTGATGTTGATCGAGGCGGCCGCCAGCGACGGTGTGAGCGGCGAATTGTCGTCAGCATAAACCGACACGGAGCCAGGCGTCTGGAAGGCGAAGCCATTGGCAATAGCGACCGTGCCGTTGACCACGACGATCGGGTTGTTGAAGATTTCGAACGGGCTCGGGGCAAGCCCGTCGGCGGTCACGACGATACCAACACTGCCGATTGTCGCGTCGCTGTTGATCACCTGGAAGGTGCTGCCGCCCTGCGTCCATTGGCCGCCCAGCACCGATCCCTGCCCGCCGATCGCCGTTGCCGTGCCGGCGATGTTGCCTGCGGTCAGCGTGCCGCGCTGGTCGGCGTGCTGGAACCGGTTGCTGACGACCACGCCGACCACGCCGGTGATGGCGTCGCCGCCAATGCCTTGCGGCACGTCATTATTATCCATGCCGCCGTCGCCGCCGGTTGCCGAGGCGTCGAGCAGCACTGAAGGCACCGTCACTTCGGACCCGCGTACCAGCAGCACGCTGCTGCCGCCGGTCGCGTCGCCTCCATTGCCCGGCGCTCCGCTGGGCGATCCGGGGAAGAAACCGCCCCCGTTGCCGCCCGTCGCATCGGCGATCGCAATGATGCTGGCGTAGGTCGCTTGTCCATTATTGGCGGCCTGGGCGAAGTTGGTGTTGCCGCTTTCCGTGCCGACGTTGATGAAGCCGCCAACAGCGTTGCCGCCGTTGCCGCCATTGCCGCTGCTGCCGCCGTCGCCATTGCCGCCGTCGCCGCCCTGGCCGCCGGTAGCCGATGCGGACAGGATGGTTGTCCCCGCCGTCAGGTCTCCGCTGCCTGCAGCCGCGGTGACAACAGCCTTGCCGGCGGTCGCATTGCCGCCATCGCCGCCGTCACTGCCATTGGTGCCGCTCTGGCCGTTGCCGCCGTTGCCGCCCTGCGCATCGGACGTGACGATGACAGTGCCGAGCTGGATGGTGCTGGTGCCAAGATCGCTGTTGGCGGCGTGGATCACGGCGCCTCCGCCGATCGTTCCGGGAACGCCGCCGCCGACTGCATTGCCGCCGTTGCCGCCATTGAATCCGCCGTCCCCGCCGGTTGCGTTGGCGGTGACTAAGGTGATGCCATCGACGGTGATCGTGCCGGCGCTGGCGAACAGGCTGGCCTCGGTGAATGCGGCGCTTATCACCGTTTCATTGTCCGCCAGGCCTGAACCACCGGTGCCGCTGGCGCTGTTGACGAACCCGCCGAAACTGTTGGCGCTGACCTCGACGTCGTTGAACGCGTGGACCGAGCCTCCCGAAACTGCGCTGAGGCTGGCCACGCCGCCGGTGCCGGTGCCGCCATTGAGGCCACCGCCGCCCCAGCCATCGGAATGAACCAGCACCGGTCCGGTGAGGTCGATCGAGCCTTGGTTGTTGGCGCCGATGGTCGCTGTGCCGCCCCGTCCGAGACCGCCAGCGGTCGAATCGAATCCGTAACCGCCAAATCCGTCCGCATCGACTTCGGCGTCAGCCGCTACGGACAGAGTCGACGTGTTGCCCGCACCTAGGTTTGCGGTGCCGCCAATGCCGGTACCAGCCTGGACATCGCCCGCGCCGCCTTGGCCTTCAGCAATAACTGTCACGTCGCTACCAAGCGTCATTACATTGCCGCTGCCCAAATTGGTGTGGACGCTGGCGTTGCCCCCAATGCCGTTGCCGCCGGTGATATTGCAGGAAGAACACTCGCCGGTGGATCCGCCAAACCCCTGCGCCGAGGCATAGACAAAGCCATCGATGGTCACGGTCGAATTGCCGTTGATCGCCATGACCAGCGCTTGTCCCCCGGTGCCGTTGCCGCCGGCGCCGTCGCCGAAGAATTGGCTTCCGCCATAGCCGTCGGCATGGACCGTCGCCGACCCGACGATATGCAGCGACGAATTTGCGCCGATGTTGATCTGCGCACTGCCGCCGGTAGCATTGCCGCCATTCAGGCCGTTATCGGCCGCGTTGGCGCCAAAGCTGTCGGAGTCGAGGTTGACGTCTCCGTTGACGGTAACGGTCGATCCGCCTTCCGCGCCCAGCCGCGTGATCAGTCCTGTCTCCGAGCCATCGGCGTTCTGGCGCCACGCACGCGCATGGAGATTGCCGGCAATCGTCAGCGAATGTCCGTTCGAGCCGTCGATCAGGACATTGCCGCCACTGGTGGTCTTCGCCCCGCCGATGGCCGTCAAGTCGTTGCCGAACACGAGGTCGCCTTGGCCGCTGTTGATGGCAATACCGCCGGTGACCTTGGCATCGACGTTGGACGACAGGGTTGCATTGGTGATGGTCAGGTCGACCTGGGAAGTGCCGCTGAAAAAGGAATGGTCGCCACCGGCGACGTCATAGCCGCCGCCCAGGATCACGCTATTATTCTCGCCATTCTGCGCGGACGTGGCGGTGTCGAACCCGACCGATCCACCACTGTCGATCAGCGTGGTGACGGCGTCATTCTTTGCCACCGCCACCAGATAGGCGCGGTGGTCGGCGCCCTCGGCCGCACTGTTGCGGTCGATCGTGCCGCCATTGACATGGATTCCCTGGGCCGCGTCGGTCCCGGTCGTCACCTGGATGTCGAACAAGCCGTCGGGCGAGAAAGTAATCGTCGCCGCCTCGGCCGCCACAAGCGCCGCGGCCCCGTCGGTCCGGATGTTGCCCTTGTGCTCGATGCTTGGCGCAACCAGCGCGACATAGCTGCCATTGCCATTGGCCCTGATCGATCCGTCGATCACCGTGTCGGTGCGGATATAACTGTTGGGATCCGTTGCCTGGCCGAATGTAACGGTCGGGTTCGCACCGCCAAACCCGGTCATCCAGTTGCCGTTGCCGTCGTCGGCGATCGGGAGGGTGGTAAGTCCCAGCGACCCGACATTGATCGCTGCATTCTGGCCGATGACGATCCCGTTCGGGCTGTAGAAATAAACGGTGCCGCCGACGTTGCCATTGACCAGCGAATTGATGTTACCGCCCATGTAGATGGCGTTCCCGGCCGTGCCGGGCGCCACTCGGTTGAGCACCGCGAAGTCGCTCGCCCCGCTAAATGTCGCGACGGTCCCGTCGGGCTGGAAGACGATCACGCCGCCGGACGGCGCATTGGTTGCTGTCCAGTTGATGACGGCCTGGCTCTGGTTGACGGTGACATTGGTTTGCCCGGCGACCGACTGGTCGACGGTCGCGCCGGTGGCGCCGTTCAGGGTCCCCTGGAAGCTTTGCGCCGCGGCAGGCGACGGGCCGGCCGCCAGCGCGGCGGCAAGGGCAAGGGTCGAAACCTTGGCTTGGACTGACAGTTTACGCGTCATAGCGACCTCCCGAGGGTCTTTTTTGCGTCAGGGAAGAATCCTGGTGGTCAGCGTGACCAGCAGGCGTACGTCTCCCTTGCGATTTTCAAATCCGGCCTTTTCCAGCGGCACGGCCACCGTCCCGTCGAGCAGGAAGCGGTCGGCGAGTTCCGCGCGCACGCCCCCTCCCGCCGACGTCAGGCGGTCGGCGCCCTCGCCGTCATGCTTGTTCCACGCCCACGCGGCGTCGCCGAACAGATAGGGCTGGATGCTGAAGTTCGACTGCTTGATCGGCAGCATGCGCGGGCCGCGCAGTTCCACGCCGATCCCGGCGCCGCTGTCCCCGCTGAGCGTTGCCGGCTCGTAGCCGCGGCCGATGGTGTAGTTGCCGGCGGTGAATTCCTCGAACGAGAGGAGCGCGTCGAATGCATATTGCAGGCGCGGGATCACCGAGACTGCGAAGTCGCGCCCCAGCGCCACCTCGGCCTGGCCGGACAGCCGCAGCAGGGTGGCGGTGGCGTCCGCGTCGAAGCGGCTAGGCGGCACATCCTCGTTTCCGTCGGTGGCGTCGAAAATACCCAGCCCGTGACGAAGCTCGGCGGAAGCGCTCACCCGCCAGCCCGGCCGGCGCGAGGTCAGGTCTACGGCGTCCCAGTCCGCGCGCAGCCACAATACCCTGAGCTTGTCCCGGGTCAGCGGCTCGAAGAAGTGCACCTTCTGGTCGATGAAGTCGAAGCCGACCCCGCCCCACAGGTTCGACGACTGGCTGCGGACCAGCGGATATCGGGCGTCGATCGTCCAGAACAGTGTCTTGGATTTCAGGTCCGGGACCGAATCGCCACCGCCGATGTCCGGCTTGGTCCAGGCGTAGGTGAATTGCCCGTCAATCGTCAGCCCCTCGGATCCCGGGCGGAAGCTGTGCGCCACCTGCAGGATCTTCTGTTCGCTGAAATCCGCGGTGGAATAGAAGGACAGGCTGGTCGAATCGCCCATTCCGGTGAGGCCGAACAGCTGGGCGCGCACCTGGCCGCCCCAGCGGCCTGTTTCTTGCGCCGCCAAATTCTGGACCATCACGTCGACCGTATAGGGACGGTGCAGCACCGCCACTTCGCCGATCAGCTCGCCGGGACCGGTCCCGGCCGGCTTCAGGGTGAGCTGGACGTTGTAGCCGGGCAGGTCGCGGGCAAGCAGCAGGTATCGCTCGGCCTTGTTGCGATCGAAATATTCGTCCTCGGTCAGCTTGTTCAAATAGGCGGCAAGCTTGGCTTCGGCCCCGCCAGTCTCGCCGCGGGCACGAATGGCGGTGATGCGCGCATAAAGCGTCTCCATCCTGACCACGCCATTCTCGATCTTTTGGGTCGGCACCTGAACGGCGGCCAGGTAGCCCTTGTCGCGCAGCATGGTCGCGGCGGCGTCGCGGATTTCGCACAGCACCGCGACCGGCTGCTCGCTCCCGACGAACGGCGACCAGGCGGCGCGCATTTCCTCCGGAGTGGCGCCCTTCAAATTGTTGAACACGACCTCGCTGATGTTAACCTTGACGTCGGCGTAGCGCGGGTCGGCCAGCGGGCAGGGCGACCGCTCCACTCCGCCGACAATGTTGAGCGACGGCCGGGGCTGCGCCGGCGGCTGGGTAATGCGGGTCAGTTCCTCGCGCGTCGGCGCGATTGACTGGCCGGACGCGGCCGACGGCAGGATAATCGTTGAGGTGGCGAGCAACATGCCCGCCAGCTTGCCGTGCGTCCCTGCTGGTCCCGCCATCCTCGCCCCTTCCACGCGCACAGGGGGACTCGGCAAGAAATGAGCACGCGCCCCCACGCGTTAAATTTGGTGAAACCAAAGTTGATCTGAGTCAATGTTGAAAGTCAGTTCAACTTTTTGGGCAGCGGACCCGATCAGGGATTATAGGCGCGCTCGCCATGGTCGCTGAGGTCGAGCCCCTCGCGCTCTTCGTCCCCGTCGCGGCGCAGGGGAATGGCGAAGCGTACAAGTCCGAAGCAGGCCGCCGATCCTGCCGCTGACCAGCCGATCGCGAGCAGCACTGCGCCCAGTTGCCGAACGAGTTGGGCGCCAAGCGCATATTGGTCGCCGCCATGGCCGCCAAGGATCGGCAGCGCGACGATCGCCGTGCCGATCGAACCGACGATGCCGCCGAGGCCATGAATTCCGAACACGTCGAGGCTGTCGTCGAGCCTCATCCGATGCTTGAAGCCGGCGATGAAGCTGTAGCAGGCCGCGCTGGCGGCCAGGCCGAGCAGCATCGCGCCGAGCGGCCCGCTTATGCCCGCCGCCGGAGTCACTGCTACCAGTCCCGTCACTGCTCCCGACGCACCGCCGAGCAATGATGGTTTGCCGGAACGCCAGCGCTCGATCCCCATCCAGCCAAGCATGCCGGCTGCCGGGGCAACGAAGGTGTTGAGCATGGCGATGGCGGCGAGGCCATTTGCTTCCAGCGCCGATCCGGCATTGAATCCGAACCAGCCGACCCACAGCAGGCCGGCCCCGACCAGCACCAGCGCCAGGCTGTGCGGCGGCATCGCTTCTTTAAGGAAACCGATCCGCGGGCCGGCAAAGGCGACGCCGACCAGCCCGGCGATTCCGGCGTTGATATGCACCACCGTGCCGCCGGCGAAGTCGATCGCCCCGGTTTGGAAGATGAGGCCGTCGGCCGCCCACACCATATGCGCGATCGGCGCATAGACGATCGTCACATAGAGCAACGCAAACAGCAGCATGGCCGAGAAGCGAACCCGCTCGACCAGCGCTCCGACCACCAGCGCGACGGTGATCGCGGCGAAACTCATCTGGAAGCAGGCGAACAGCAGTTCGGGGATCGCCTTGCCGTTGGTTGCCAGCGGCCAGCCGCTGTTCCCGTCGATTCCCTTGAGGCCCGCCTTGGCCAGGTCGCCGACGACCGCGCCGCTGTCGGAAAAGGCCAGGCTGTAGCCCCAGCCGACCCACACCAGGATCGCCACCGCGGCGACGCCCATCACCTGGCTCATGACGGAAAGCAGATTCTTGGCCCGGACCAGCCCGCCGTAGAACAGCGCCAATCCCGGCAGCAGCATCATCAGCACCAGCAGCGTCGCGGTCAGCATCCACGCCGTGTCGCCGCTATCGAAACGCATGTCGCCGCCCCCTTGCTGCACCGCACAAGCTGGAGGCAGCGGGGGACGGGCTCAAGCCGTCAGTGAATTTTTCAACGGGCTTCGAATCCCGCGAGGCATTCCGCCGCCCAGCGGGCAGCGGTCAGCGCGCTGAGGTCGGTCGGGTCGAGCGGCGGGTCCCATTCGGTAAGGTCGATCAGCCGCACACTCGGCTCGGCCGCGAGGCTGCGCACCGCGATGAAAAAGTCGGCCACCGCCATGCCCCCCGGCCGCGCACCGGGAGCGCCGGGCATCTGGCTGCGGTCGATCACGTCGATGTCGCAATCGACCACAATGGCATCACAATGGCGCAGATGATCCAGCGCCCGCCCGATCGCCCGGTCAATGCCCTCGGCGCGCACATCGGCAATGTTCACCACCAAGTGTCCGCCCTGCACCGCGTCTCGATGCATTTCGGCCGAATTGGCGAAGGGCGCGAGCCCGATCTGGGCGATATTCGCTCCCGGCAGCCCGTCTTCGCGCAGCGCCCGCACCGGATTGCCGTTGCCCAGGCCTTGGCTGGTGTCGCGCATGTCGAAGTGGGCATCGAGCGTGATCAGCCCAATCTTCTCCAGCGGCATGCCCAGCCCATGAACGCCGGGCCTCGTCACCGCATTATTGCCGCCGGCGAGCAGGGTTAGTTCGTGCCGCGCGGCGCTCGCCTGGCACGCCGCGACGATCGACGGCGTCGCTTCCTCGATGGAGAGTCCCGCAATCGGCACGTCGCCATGGTCGGCGATCGGGGTCGACAGCTCGCGGCCCGTCTCTACGTCGTACCGCCCGATCCGCCGCAGCGTCGCGCGCAGCAGGCCAGGCGCCAGGTCGCAGCGACCGGGCGTCACCGATCCCGCATCCAGCGGCGCGCCGACCAGTCCGACCGGCGCCTCGGCTTCCTTCGGGACAAGAAGGTCGGAAAGATTGGGCCAGCTGCTGCTCATTCGCTTGACCTAGCAGCTTCGCACCGCGATTCCATGCGCTGATGTGGGACCGACTGATCACCGACTGCCATGTGGCGACAATGGTCGCGGGAACGGACAATCCGCTCGGCCTGTTTCCCAACGCCGCGATCGGCATCGACGACGGCAAGATCGTCCGCGTCGGCAGGCGCGCCGAGATGGCCGGCTTCCGCGCACGCGAGGTGGTCGCCTGCGGCGGAGCCTGGATCACCCCCGGGCTGGTCGATTGCCACACCCATCTCGTGTTCGGCGGCACCCGCGCCAACGAGCATGCCATGCGCCGCGCCGGGGCCACCTATGAGGAGATTGCCAGGGCCGGCGGCGGCATTGCCTCGACGGTCGCCGCGACCAAGGCCGCCAGCGCCGACGAGCTTCGGGACAGCGCCCGCCGCCGGCTCCACGCGCTGATGCGCGGCGGCGTCACGACGATCGAGATCAAGTCGGGCTATGGACTAGATACCGCGTCGGAACTGCGGCTCTTGAATGCCGCCCGCGCCATCGGCCGCGACGAGCCGGTGCGGATCGTCACCACGCTGCTCGCCGCCCACGCGCTTCCGCCCGAGGCGAAGGAGGGCAAGGCGCGCGAAGCCTATGTCCAGATGATTGCCGAGGAAATGATTCCGGCAATCGCCAAGGCCGGCGTCGCCAGCAGCGTCGATGCTTTCTGCGAATCCATCGCCTTCACGCCGGCCGAGGTCGAGCGGGTGTTCACTGCGGCACGCGCCAACGGCTTGCCGGTCCGGCTCCACGCCGAACAGCTGTCGAACCAGAAGGGGGCGGAGCTCGCCGCCCGCTACAAGGCGCTGTCGGCCGACCATCTCGAGCATCTGGATGCCGCCGGCGCCAAGGCGATGGCCGCGGCCGGGACGGTTGCGGTGCTCTTGCCCGGCGCTTTCTACGCACTCAACGAGAAGAAGAAGCCGCCGGTCCAGCTGCTCCGCGACGCCGGCGTCCCGATCGCCATCGCCAGCGACTGCAACCCCGGGACCTCGCCGGTGCTGAACCCGCAGCTGGTCATGAACCTGGCCTGCACCCTGTTCGGCCTTACTCCGGAGGAAGCCATTGCCGGGATGACCGTCAACGCCGCGCGTGCGCTCGGATTGGCGCACGAAGTCGGGACGATCGAGACAGGCAAGGCCGCCGACCTCTGCGTTTGGCGGGTCAATGAGCTTAACGAGCTCGGCTATTGGGTCGGGCTGCCCGGCCCCGAGCGGCGGATTTTCGCTGGTAACGGATAGCCAATTTACGCATTCAGTCGAATGATACACCGGCAGCTTCGAACTCGCCCCGCAAGTCCGTCATGTGTTGGCCAACGAGCATTGCAAGTGAACGCCCGGCATTGTTCAAGTAATGCGGGTTAGCTCCAGCCGCTAACAATGCGGCGATGACTGGAAACCGGTCGCCCATCTCTTTGGCCATGCGGCTATTAAAGCATGCGGTCCACAACGCGCCGTTCCCATAACGATCGGCAGCATTCACATTTGCGCCGGCCCTAACCAAGCATTCGACAATTGCTACACGGCCGTTTTGTGCGGCAACATGCAAGGCGCCATAGCCGTCCTTGTCGGCCGCGGTAGGGTCCGCGCCGTCCTGCAATGCGCGCTCAACTCCCGACAGGTCACCTTCGGCGGCAAAATACCAAAGCGGACTCCGTCCGTAAAAATCAACGCCGGGTCTCGGATTTCTCCAGGGCCATTGTGGCACGTGTCGCTCCTGCGCCGTTCGCGCATCACACTAGCAATGCCATGCTTCCCTGCAATAGACGGGGATTAGCAACATGTTCTACAAAAGCCGGCCGGCCCAGTCTCTCAGCCGGGAACGGGCGACCCCGGCACTTCCGCCGTCGCACGACCTGCTTCTGCCGGCTCGAGCAGTTCCGCGGTGTGCCGGGCGATGACCCGCTCTTCATCGGTCGGCAGGACCCAGACCGGGATTCGTGACGAAGCCGCGTCGATCCGCCCCTCGCCGGCGGCGTTCAACTGCTCGTCGATCGCCGCGCCAAGCCAGCCGCAGCCGTCGATCACTTCCTTCCGCGTTTTGACGTCGCGCTGGCCGATTCCGCCGGTAAAGACGATACCGTCGAGCCCGCCGAGCGCTGCCGACAGGGATCCGATCTCCCGGACGATCCGATAGATAAACAAGTCGATTGCCTCGCGCGCCCTTGGGTCGTCCGACCCGCGCAATGTCCGCATGTCCGGCGACAATCCCGAGACGCCAAGCAACCCCGACTTCTTGTAGATCAGCTCCTCGAGCGCGCGCGCGTCCATGCCCTTCTCGTCCATCAGGTAAATGAGCACGCCCGGATCGATCGAACCGCAGCGCGTGCCCATCACCAACCCTTCGACCGCGGTGAACCCCATGGTGGTGGCGACGCTTCGGCCATGGTGCATGGCGCACAGGCTGGCGCCATTGCCGAGATGGGCGACGATGATCCGCCCGTCGGCCTTGTCGGGCGCTACCTCGCGCAGCTTGCCGCTGACATATTCATAGGAAAGGCCGTGAAAGCCGTACCTCCTGACGCCCGCGTCGGTCAGCTCGCGCGGCAAGGCAAAGCTATGGGCCAGATGCTCCTGCGTTTGATGGAAGGCAGTGTCGAAGCAGGCGACCTGCGGGATGTGTGGCGCTTCGGCCATGATCGACTCGATGGGGGTCAGATTGTGCGGCTGGTGCAATGGCGCCAGCGGGCACAGCGACTTCAATGATGCAACCACATCCTTGGTAACGACGGTCGGCGCGGCAAATATCGTTCCGCCGTGGACGACCCGATGACCAATACCTTCGATCGCCTCTCCGCCGAGTAGGGCGATGCAGCTTTCCAGGATGATCTTGGTGCCGGACTGATGGTTGACGTCCTTCGCGCCCCATTCATTCTCGATCAGCTTTTCGCCGGCCGGCCCTTCGACTGTCAGAGACGGCCCGACCCCGATCTTCTCCATCTGCCCGCGAAACAGAAGCGACTGCTGCGCGTCATCGTTGAAGATCGCGAACTTGATGCTCGAGGAGCCCGCGTTGAAGACGCCGATTTGACGTGCCATGAGTTTTTCTCCGTTGCGGACGGGCTGCTATTGAATTGCCGCCGCCGCGCTCGCCTTGCGCGCCGCTACCAGCAGCTGGGCGACCGCGCATGACGCGAGCCGGGCCGTTTCCTCATCCGCGCGGCTGGTCAGGATGACCGGCACCTTGGCGCCCAGCACGATCCCGGCCGCAT
This sequence comes from Sphingomicrobium sp., assembly GCA_035494075.1. Classification (GTDB taxonomy): domain Bacteria; phylum Pseudomonadota; class Alphaproteobacteria; order Sphingomonadales; family Sphingomonadaceae; genus Sphingomicrobium. The sequence goes on from DATJHF010000023.1 coordinate 17,977, forward strand.
CGGCGCCGGCAAGGAACGACAGGCTCTTGGCGAGCATGTTGCCGGCCTCGAGGTCGGGAACGACCAGCACGTTCGCGCGGCCTGCGACGGGCCCCTTGATCTTCTTGATTGCCGCCGCCTCCGGGCTGATCGCATTGTCGAGCGCCAGCGGCCCGTCGAGAACCGCGCCGGTGATCTGGCCGCGATCGGCCATCTTGCACAATGCGGCGGCCTCAAGCGTCGAGGGAACGTCGGGGTTGACGCTCTCCATCGCACTCAGCACCGCCACCCGCACCTCGCTCGCTCCCAGGGCGGTAGCCAGGTCGATGGCATTCTGGGTGATGTCCACCTTGCATTTGAGGTCAGGCGCAATGTTTACCGCCGCATCGGTAATGATCAGCGGCTGGTCATGGCCCGGTACGTCCATGACGAAGCAATGGCTGATCCGCCGCGCGGTCCTGAGGCCGGTTTCGCGCTTGACCACCGCGCCCATGAGTTCGTCGGTGTGGAGGCTGCCCTTCATCAGCGCCCCGGCTCGGCCTTCCCGGACCAGTTCTACCGCCTTGGCGGCCGAGTCCTGGCTATATTCGGCGTCGACAATCTCATAACCGCTGATGTCGATCCCGTGCTTGGCCGCAACCTCGCGGATCCTTTGCTCCGGTCCGACCAATATCGGTTCAATCAGCTTGAGCCTGGCCGCAGCGACCGCGCTCTCCAGCGAAACCTGGTCGCAAGGGTGGGCCACGGCGACCTTGACCGGCTCATGCTGCTGCGCCTTCGCCACAAGATTGTGGAACTTCTCGTGGCCGTGTCGATCGACCTTGGCCTCCGCTTCAAGAACGGTCATCGGCACCTCCTGAAATCGGCCTCGGAAATGAAAGCCGGAAGCATAGGGGGCGGGCCGGACCCGACCATCGGGATTAGTCCCGACGCGCCGTACAAATAATGGCAGTTACGTCACCCCCCTCGGGGCCATCAGCATCAGGCCCAGAGGCTCTGAGGGTTCTTCCCGATGGTGGGCAAGCCGTCGAAGCCTATTGCTGGCCCTGACGCTCGAGAGAGGATTTCGGGGGCTTTTTGCTTCATGCCCCAAGGGTGCCCAAGCGCCTGTCGAACGCCTCTCGATTGCAGAGTGGGAGGGCAGAAAATGGACAGCGAGCATTTTGATAACGAGGGCCTGGGGCTTCCGGAGCTCGATTATAGCGAGCCACCGGCAGGCTCGGACCGGCGCGCATTCATGGTGCGCAGCGCCATGGCGATGGCGATCGTCGCGGTCGGCGGCACGCCCAATCCGCTGGCTGCACAGACGCCGGCCAATGCGCAGCCGGTCAAGCTCGACCCGAACCTGAATGTGGTGAAGCAATCGAAGGGTCCGGTGATGACCCTAGTGGACGAATTCTACAAGGTCGGCCCCGGGCCGTCCTCGTCGCATACGATCGGCCCGATGCGGATCACCTATGATTTCTATCAGCGGGCAATCAAACTGCCTCAAGCCACGCTCGACCAGGCCACGGCGCTCAAGGTTCATCTCTACGGCAGCCTCAGCGCGACGGGCAAAGGCCATGGGACGGAGCGGGCGGCGCTCGCCGGCCTTATCGGCTATGAGCCTGCGACGATCGACCCGGTCGCCGTTCTCGATAAGATGCAGGCCGAGCCGGACAAGGTTTACCCGGTCAAGCTCGGAACGAAGACGATCAACGCGTCGCTCAAGGACATCATCTACGACGCGACCAAGGGCGATTTCCCGCACGCCAATACCATGACCGCGATGCTGATGGCCGGCGACAAGGTGTTGCTGGAGCAGGAATATTATTCGGTCGGCGGCGGCTTCATCGAATGGAAGGGCTATACGCCGCCCAAGAAGAATCCGCCCAAATATCCCTATGAAACGATGGCGGAAGTCCTCGCCTATACCAAGCGCGACAATATCTCGATCGCCCAGGTTGCAATGGCCAACGAAACATCGATTTCGGGGCGCAGCGAGGCCGAGATCAACGCCTTCCTGGATAAGATCATCGGGGCAATGCGCGCGACCGTTAAGACCGGTCTGGCCGCACCGACATCCACCCTGCCTGGCCCGATCAAGCTCAAGACCAAGGCGGGCGATGTCTACAAGAGCGCAATGGCGGAGCAGTTGCTGCCCCGCAGAGGCATCGGCCTGGTCTCGGCCGCCGCACTTGCCGGTTCCGAGGAAAATGCGCGCGGCCATTTGGTCATCACCGCACCGACCGGCGGATCCGCCGGCGTCATGCCCGCGGTTCTTTATTCCCTCGATCAAGCCTCCGAGAAGCTGTCCGACCAGAAGCTGCGCGAAGGCCTGCTTGCTGCCTCAGTGGTCGGCTATTTGTGCAAGCACCACGCGACGCTCGCGGCGGCCGAAGGCGGCTGCCAGGCCGAGATCGGCGTCGCTTCGGCGATGGGCGCGGCAATGATCGGGCAGGCGCTCGACGCACCTCCGCAGGTTATCGCCAACGCTGCGGAAGGCGCGCTCGAACATCATCTGGGAATGACCTGCGATCCTGTCGCCGGCTTCGTCCAGATCCCCTGCATCGAGCGTTGCGCATTCGGCGCCGTCAAATCCTGGACGGGCTATCTCATTGCCAAGAATGAGATTCCGGCCAACCGCCGAGTCGACTTCGACTCAACCGTGCAAGCCTTGGCGATCACGGCCAAGGAGATGAACTCCAAGTACAAGGAGACGTCGGAAGGCGGCCTTGCCGTCTCCCTGACGCTTTGTTGAGCTTGGGCAGATGAGCCAGGAGACCACCCGGCCAGCATCGACTCCCCTCGGCGCGGTAACGGTCGCCTGGCTCATCACTTCCATCTATTATTTCTACCAATATGCGATGCGTTCGGCACCGGCGGTCATGGTGCCGGAGATGTCGGCCGCCTTTGGCTTGACCCCGGTCGGCATCGCTTCGCTCATCGGCCTTTTCTATTACGCCTATGCGCCGTTCAGCCTGGTCGCGGGCGTGGCGATGGACCAGCTCGGTCCGCGCAAGGTCGTGCCGCTCGGCGCGGCGAGCGTCGCGGTCGGGGCTCTGCTGTTCGCGACCGGCGATCCCACCTTGGCCAGCATCGGTCGTTTCATGCAGGGCGCCGGCGGGGTGTTCGCGCTAATCGGCGCGACCTATATCGCGACCACCAACTTCCCGGCCTCGCGCGTCGCGACGCTGATCGGGGCCACGCAAATGTTCGGCATGGCTGGTGGCTCGGCAGGTCAATTTGCCGTCGGGCCGGCCATCTCCGGCGGCCTGGCCTGGGACCAGTTCTGGTGGCTGATGGGCCTCGCCGGGATCCCGATCGCCGTGCTCTTGTTCCTCTACATTCCAAAGCAGGCGGCCAAGCCGTCTCCGACGGGCGAGCACTCGAATTGGCTCAAAAGCGCCGGCGCCGCCATGTGGGCGGTTTTCCGCAACCCGCAGTCGATCATCTGCGGGCTGATCTCCGGCCTGCTGTTCATCCCGACCACCATCTTCGACATGGTGTGGGGCGTCCGCTTCCTCCAGGAAGGCCATGGCATGCCCTACGACGTCGCCGTGCTGCGCTCGGCGGCGGTGCCGTTCGGCTGGATCATCGGCTGCCCGCTGCTCGGCTGGATTTCCGACCGCATCGGCCGCCGCAAGCCCGTCATCGCCGTCGCCGGCGTGGTCCTGCTTGGGGCGTTGGCGATGGCGCTTTACGGGCCTCCCGGCCTGCTTCCGCCTTACACCATTGCCCTCGTCGCAGGCATTGCCTCCGGCGCTGCGATGATCCCCTATACGGTGATCAAGGAGGCCAACCGGCCGGAGCACAGTGGTACCGCCACCGGCGTCCAAAACTTCATCAACTTCTCCTTTTCCGCACTGCTCGGCCCGGTCTTCGCAGAACGGCTGATGCACATCAGCGGCGGCGGCGACCGCGAGCTCGGCGACTATCAGGCGACCTTCATGCCGATGCTGTTCGGCGTCGCCATCGCCATCCTGCTGACATTCCTGCTGCGCGAAACCGGTCCGAAGGGGCGCAGCACCAACGAGGCGCAACCGCTTGGAGCCGGCGTTCCGGCACAGTGAAACTCTGACGGAGGACGTAATGTCGACCTTGATCATGGAGCCCGAGCACAAGACGGCCACCGGCAAGCAGGGCGCGTTCAAGCCGGGCCTGTGGACCAAGGAAATCAACGTCCGCAATTTCATCCAGCTCAACTATGAGCCCTATTACGGTGACGAATCCTTCCTCGCCGGTCCGACCAAGCGGACCACGGCACTGTGGAAGAAGCTGACCGACCTGTTCGTCGAGGAGCGCAAGAAGGGCGTGCTCGACATCTCTCAGATCCCGAGCACCATCACGGCCCATGATGCCGGCTATATCGACAAGAAGAATGAGGTGATCGTCGGCCTGCAGACCGAAGCGCCGCTGAAGCGCGCAATCATGCCGAACGGCGGCCTCAAGATGGTCCTGACCTCGCTCGAGACCTATGGCTACAAGCCGGACCCGGTGATGGTCGAAACCTTCACCAAATATCGCAAGACCCACAACAACGGCGTGTTCGACGCCTACACCAACGATGTCCGCAAGTGCCGCAGCTCGCACGTGCTGACCGGCCTGCCCGATGCCTATGGCCGCGGCCGGATCATTGGCGATTACCGCCGCGTCGCGCTCTACGGCGTCGATCGCCTGACCGAAGTGAAGCAGCGCGAGAAAGTTGCGCTCGATGACCAATGGTCGACCGACGACATCATCCGCGATCGCGAGGAGTTGAGCGAACAGATCCGCGCGCTCGGCGAGCTCAAGGAAATGGCGGCCAAATATGGCTTCGACATTAGCGGCCCGGCGACCACCGCGAAGGAAGCCGTCCAGTGGCTCTATTTCGGCTATCTCGCCAGCGTGAAGGAACAGAATGGCGCGGCAATGTCGCTGGGCCGCGTCTCGACCTTCCTCGACATCTATTTCGAGCGCGACCTCGCCAACGGCACGCTGACCGAGAGCCAGGCGCAGGAAATCGTCGACGATTTCGTGATCAAGCTCAGGATCGTCCGCTTCCTCCGCACTCCGGAATATGACGATCTCTTCTCGGGCGACCCGACTTGGGTGACTGAATCGATCGCCGGCATGGGCGACGACGGCCGCCCGCTGGTCACCAAGAATAGCTTCCGCTTCCTGCAGACCCTCTACAATCTCGGTCCCGCACCGGAACCGAACCTCACCATCTGGTACACCCCGTTGCTTCCCGAAGGCTTCCGGCGTTTCGCCTCGAAGGTCGCGATCGACACCAGCTCGATCCAGTTCGAAAGCGACGAGATCATGCGCATGGCGTGGGGAGACGATGGTGCCATTGCCTGCTGCGTCTCGCCCATGGCGATGGGCAAGCAGATGCAATTCTTCGGCGCCCGCGCCAACCTTGCCAAGACCCTGCTCTATGCGATCAACGGTGGTCGCGACGAAGTCAGCGGCAAGCAGGTCGCGCCGCCGACCGAGCCGGTGCAGGGCGACTATCTCGATTTCGACGACGTCGTCGACCGCTTCGATAAGATCATGGACTGGCTCGCGGGCACCTATGTCAGCGCCATGAACGTCATCCACTATATGCATGACAAATATGCCTATGAGCGGATCGAAATGGCGCTTCACGACTATGCGCCTGTCCGCACCATGGCGTTCGGGATCGCCGGCATGTCGGTGGTCGCCGACAGCCTGTCGGCCATCAAATATGCCAAGGTGAAGGTGATCCGGGACGAGACCGGGCTCATCACCGACTATGAAACCGAGGGCGAATTCCCGCTGTTCGGCAACAACGACAATCGCGTCGACGGTATGGCCGCGTGGTTGGTCACGACCTTCATGGGCAAGCTTCGCAAATTCCCGACCTACCGCAACGCGCTGCACACCCAGTCGGTGCTGACGATCACGTCAAACGTCGTTTACGGCAAGGCGACCGGCAACACCCCCGACGGGCGCAGGAAGGGCGAGCCGTTCGCGCCGGGCGCCAACCCGATGCACGGCCGCGACAGCCATGGCGTTCACGCATCGGCCGCTTCCGTCGCCAAGATCCCCTATCGTGACGCCCAGGACGGGATTTCGCTGACGACCACGCTGGTCCCGACCGGCCTCGGCCGCACCAAGGCTGACCAGATCACCAACCTGACCTCGATCCTCGACGGCTTCTTCGGCACGACCGGCTACCACATGAACATCAATGTGTTGAACCGCGACACTTTGCTCGACGCGATGGACCATCCGGAAAAATATCCCAGCCTGACGATCCGGGTATCCGGCTATGCGGTCAACTTCGTGCGGCTGACCCGAGAGCAGCAAATGGATGTCATCAACCGCACCTTCCATGGAGAGTGAGATGGCGACCCATCCGCCCGAGACCGCGGTTCCGCTGGAGGCCGCCTCCCCGTTCGAGATGCGCGTCAAGCTTGGTGAGCAAGTGCCGGAGACCGATGTCCGCAGCGCGTTGAAGACCGGCGACATGGGTTTCCTTCACAGCTTCACGACCGGCTCGGCCGTCGACGGACCGGGCATCCGGCTTGTCGCCTGGACCACCGCTTGCATGTTCCGCTGCAGATATTGCCACAACCCCGACACCTGGACCTTGCGCAACGGCATACCGGTCACGCTCGACAAGGCGCTTGGCGAGGTCCGGAAATATGCCAACGGGCTAAAGATCATGCACGGCGGCTTCACCTTGTCGGGAGGGGAGCCGCTCATGCAGGACCGCTTCGCTGCCCGGCTGTTTGCCGGCGTCAAGGCGATGGGCGTGCACACGGCGATCGAGACCAACGGCATGTTTGGCGAGCGGCTGAGCGATGAGGAGCTCCGCAATATCGATCTGGTAATCCTCGACATGAAGGCATTTTCGCACGAGCAGCATTTGCGTGTGACCGGCATGGGCAATGCCGAGGTAATGGATTTCGGCCGCCGCCTGGCGGAACTGAAGCGCCCGATGTGGCTGCGTTATGTGCTGGTTCCCGGCCTGACGGACATCCATGAGGAGATGGAGGCGCTCGCCAGCTATGGCGCGTCGCTGGGCGTCGTCGAGCGCGTCGAGATCCTGCCGTTCCACCAGATGGGCAAGTATAAGTGGGAACGCCTCGGCATCGAATATGAGCTCGCCCAAACCGAGCCGCCGACGCTCGAAGCGGTGGCGACTGCCGTCGCGGTCTTCCGCGCCGCGGGCCTCGACGCCTGTTAGAGGACGGAGTCGGCGATTCCACCAGCCCAACTCAGGTTTACCCTGAGTTATTGATCGGGCAGCGAGCAGCATAATCCTGGCCGTCAGCATTCGAATGCAACGACTGGGGGCTTTATGCGCAAAGTGGTCCTAGCCACATCCGCGGCCTTGATCGCCTCGCCGGCATGGGCGGCAACCGCCGACGGAACGTCACAATCGGTGCCGGCCTTCGTCGCGGCAGCCGCTTCTGGCGCCGCCGAAGCACAGCCCCTGACCGAAGCCGAGCGGCAACAGGCAATCCAGGAGTTGCAGGACCTGCGCTCGAGAATGACAGCCCTTGAGCAGCGCCTCGGCGTAACCCCGCCGCCACCGACGCAATATACGCCGGAGTCCCCCAAGCGGGCCAAGGATCATAATCTCGAACTCTATGGCTTCGTCCAGCTCGACGCGATCCAGGATTTCAAACGCGTCAATCCAGATTGGGACGCGACGCTCCGACCGTCTCGAATCCCGACCCACAAGGGCGAGTTCGGCGGTAATGGCCAGTCGATCTTCAGTGTCCGCCAGTCACGGCTGGGCGCCAAGGCGACCGGCACCCTTGCCGGCAAACCCTATGAGGCGAAGTTCGAATTCGACTTGTATGGCACCGGCGTTGACGCCGGTCAGACGACCTTCCGCGTCCGCCACATGTACGCCAAATGGGGCGGCCTCCTGATCGGCCAAACCAACACCTTGTTCATGGACGGCGACATCTTTCCCAATGTTATGGACTATTGGGGGCCGAACGGAATGATTTTCGTCCGCACCCCGCAGATCCGCTACACCTTCGTGGATAGCGGCGGCTGGCAGGCGGCCATCGCGCTTGAACATCCCAGCGACGATATCGACCCAGGCAACATCCGCCTGATCGACCCGGACATCGCAGCGAACCTCCAGTCCAATGAGGAATTGCCTGACCTGACGGCAGCGGTTCGCTACGGCGGCGACTGGGGCCATGTCCGGCTGGCTGGCATGTTGCGCAAGGTTGGCTTCGAAACCCGGGGAACCGACGGCAATGAACCGGAAGGCCATGAGCTTGGTTGGGGCCTCAACCTCACCGGTTCGGCCCGGCTCGGAATCGCTACTCCGCGTGTCGGCATCGTCTACGGCCGCGGCATCGCGACCTATATGAATGACGGCGGCATGGACCTGGCGCCATCCGTTTCAACCATATTCGGACCGGGGTCGATCATCCTCGTCCCCGAAGCGAAGACGGTGAAGCAGCTCGGCGTGTCGGCCTATGTTGACTTCCAATGGTCGAAACAGTGGAGCTCGGCGATCGGCTACAGCTTCACCAAGGTCAACAACACCAACTTCCAGGAAGATTCGGCCTTCCACCGCGGTGACTATGCCTCGGCCAATCTCCTCTATGCGCCGGCTGACAATGTGCTCGGTGGCCTGGAAATATTGTGGGGCAAGCGCACCGACAATGACGGCAATGAAGGATCCGACTTCCGCGCGCAGGCGAGCTTCAAATGGTCCTTCACCAGCAACAATATTTGGGACTGGTTCGACTAATCTAGTCGCGCGACCGAAGCCTGTTGCCGATCGAATCGAGCAGCGACGCTTCGGTTTTCGAAACGCCCGTGCCGAGGCCGAGTTGGTGGGCGATCTCCGTCCCCGACGCTTCCGCGACGATCCGACAGGCATCCATTACCCGTTCGACCCGCTCATGGCGCTCGCGTACCGGAAGCACGGCGAAGCCCGCCTTGAGGACTTCGATGGAGGTATCGAACAGGGCGTCGGACGGCCGCGTGGCCATCCAGTCGCGTAACTGCTGCTCGGACGGAGAGTTCTCCTCGACGCCGCGATCATGGGCGAGCTTCAGCACCGCTGCATGTTCGTCCTTGCGTACCTTGCCTTCGGCCCATGCGACCTGGACCAGCGGCGCCAGGAAGAAGGCGGCAACGGTTTCGGCGGTAATCCCAAGATCGCGCACGGCGGCGAGCAGCTCCGGATTGTCGACCTGCAGCTTGTCCCTCAGGGCTCCGGCGATGTCCTCGAGCTTGGCATGCTGGCGCAGCTTTTCGAGCAGCCGTGCCTCCTCCTTGCGGAAATAATCCGCTTCCATCGCTTTTTCGCGATCCTGGAAAATGCGGTCCGACATCGACTCACCTCGCTCTTCGAAATTGTCTCGTTGGCTCGCATTATAAGTCAAAGGCCACGGCGAGCGCGACCCCCCTCTCGAGGGCATTGCCGCTATTCGCCGTCTGGCCTTAACTTTCCCGCTCGTCCTGAGTAGGGCCTGAGCGAAAGCGAAAGCCCATATCGAAGGACCGTCCTTCGATACGCCATTTCGGCAAGCTCAATGGCTACTCAGGATGAGCGGAATCCCCATGGACGAACGTAGAGACAACAGCCGCCACATCCGCGCGCGGCGCGGCAGCGAGATCAAGGCGAAGCACTGGACCACCGAGGCCGCGGTCCGGATGCTGATGAATAACCTCGACGACGAAGTCGCCGAGGACCCGCAGAGCCTGGTCGTCTACGGCGGCATCGGCCGCGCGGCGCGCAATTGGGCGGCATATGACAAGATCGTCGAGACGCTGGAGCGGCTCGAGGAAGACCAGACGCTGCTGATCCAATCGGGTAAGCCGGTCGGCGTGTTCCGCACCCACAAGGATGCGCCGCGCGTGTTGCTCGCCAACTCCAACCTGGTGCCGCATTGGGCGACCTGGGAGAAGTTCAACGAATTGGATCGCAAGGGCCTCATGATGTACGGCCAGATGACCGCCGGCAGCTGGATCTACATCGGCAGCCAGGGCATCGTCCAAGGCACCTACGAAACTTTCGCCGAAATGGGCCGCCAGCACTTCGGCGGCGACCTTAAGGGCAAGTGGATCCTGACCGGCGGCCTCGGCGGCATGGGCGGCGCGCAGCCGCTCGCCGCGGTGATGGCAGGGGCGCATTGCATCGCCGTCGAGGTCCAGGAAAGCTCGATCGAGAAGCGCCTCGCCACCCGCTACCTCGATCATCGCGCGACCAGCATCGACGAGGCGCTCGACATCATTGCCAAGGCGACAGAGCCGACCAGCGTCGGCCTCCTCGGCAACTGCGCTGAAGTCCTGCCGGAGATGGTCGCGCGCGGCATTCGCCCGGACGCGGTCACCGACCAGACCTCGGCCCACGATCCGGCCAACGGCTATTGCCCGGCCGGCTGGAGCGTCGCCCAATGGATCGAGATGCGCGAGCGGGATCCCGCTGCGGTTGCCGCCGCGGCGCGAAAGTCGATGGCCGCCCATGTCGAAGCGATGCTCGAATTCCAGAAAATGGGCGTGCCCACTTTCGACTATGGCAACAATATTCGCCAGGAAGCCTTCAACGAAGGGGTGAAGAACGCCTTCGACTTCCCGGGCTTCGTCCCCGCCTATGTCCGCCCGCTCTTCTGCCGCGGCATCGGCCCCTTCCGCTGGGCCGCACTGTCGGGCGACCCCGAGGACATTGCCAGGACCGACGCCAGGGTGAAGGAGATGATCCCCGACGACCCGCACCTTCATCGCTGGCTCGACATGGCGGCAGATCGGATCGCGTTTCAGGGCCTTCCGGCCCGAATCTGCTGGGTCGGCCTCGGCCAGCGCCACCGCCTCGGCCTCGCCTTCAACGAAATGGTGAAGAATGGCGAAGTCAGCGCCCCGATCGTGATTGGCCGCGACCATCTGGATAGCGGCTCCGTCGCCAGCCCTAACCGCGAAACCGAGGCGATGCAGGATGGCAGTGACGCGGTCAGCGACTGGCCCTTGCTCAACGCCTTGCTCAACACCGCCAGCGGAGCGACCTGGGTCTCACTGCACCATGGCGGCGGGGTCGGCATGGGCTATTCGCAGCATAGCGGCGTGGTAATCGTCGCCGACGGAACCGACGATGCCGCCCGCAGGCTCGAGCGCGTCCTATGGAACGACCCCGGTACCGGCGTCATGCGCCACGCCGACGCGGGCTACGGCATCGCCGTCGACTGCGCGCGGGAACAGGGGCTCGACCTTCCTATGGTGTCTTAGGAGGCGCCGGCGGCGCCTTCTTTTCCGCATCGTCGCCGACCTCGATCGTCAGCGGCCCGAACGTCTTGGCCCGGTCGGGCGGCTGGATGCGGCTGCAGCGTTGGACATTGCAGGCGATCATCTCGCCGCTGTCCGTGTCCATCCGCACCACGCCGTCGCCGGATGAGGCGATCTGATAGCGCTGGTCGCTCCGGGAATTGCCCCATGACAGGATCAGCGCGGCTGCGACGATCGCTGCGGCAATGATTCCGGGCCCGCGATCCCGGCGCTCGTCATTCGGACTGCTCATCTCGTCCCCTTCATGCTCGCGCAGGCGGCTATACGTCTCCCGGCTGGCCCGCGCGACGCAAATCTCCTAGATGCGCGCTTGATGACCTTGACGCTCGACCCGACCGCCATCGACCTCGCCACCTTGCGCAAGCTGTGGCAGGGCTCTCCAGCCAAGCTCGACAACGCATCGCTGGAACGCATCCGCGCTTCGGCCGCCTCGGTCGAACGGATCGTCGCCGGCGGCGAGACCGTCTATGGCGTCAACACCGGCTTCGGCCTTCTCGCCAACACCCGCATCCCGCCCGAGCGGCTCGCCGAGCTTCAGCGCAACCTGATCCTGTCCCATTCGTGCGGCCTCGGCGACGCGCTGCCCCGCCACGTCGTCCGGTTGATGATCGTGTTGAAGTTGCTCGGCCTCGGCCGCGGCTATTCGGGCGTTCGGCCGCTGGTGATCGACGCGCTGCAGGGCCTGCTCGACCGCGACGCCATGCCGCTGATCCCGGCGCAGGGCAGCGTCGGCGCCAGCGGCGACCTCGCCCCGCTCGCCCACCTCATCGCCACGCTGCTGGGCGAGGGGCGGATCGATATCGCCGGAGACATTCTCCCCGCCAAGGACGCGCTCAAGAAGCTCGGCCTGCGGCCGCTCGAGCTCGGGCCCAAGGAAGGCCTCGCCCTGATCAACGGCACCCAGGTCTCGACCGCCATCGCCCTCGACGCGCTGTTCACCGCCGAGCGGGTGTTCGGCGCGGCGCTCGGCGCCGGCGCTTTGTCGGTCGATGCGCTCAAGGGCTCGGTGAAGCCATTCGACCCGCGCCTCAGCGAAGTCCGCGGCCAGCCCGGCCAGATCCGCGTCGCGGCCCACATCCGCGATTTGCTCGACGGCTCCGGGATTCTCTCCAGCCACGGCCGCTGCGGCAAGGTGCAGGACCCCTACAGCTTCCGCTGCCAGCCGCAGGTAATGGGCGCCGCGCTCGATCTCCTTACCAACGCCGCCCGCACCCTGACGATCGAGGCAGGAGCCGTCACCGACAATCCGATCGTGTTCGAGGACGAGGACAGCGCGATCAGCGGCGGCAATTTCCATGCGCAGCCGGTCGCCTTCGCCGCCGACACCATTGCCATGGCGATGTGCGAGGTCGGCTCCCTGTCGGAGCGCCGCACCGCGGTACTGATCGATCCCAAGATGAGCGGGCTGCCCGCCTTCCTGACCGATGATGGCGGCGTCAATTCCGGGCTGATGATCCCGCAGGTGACCCAGGCCGCGCTGGTCGCGGAGAACCGCAGCCTCGCCTTCCCGGCCAGCGTCGACAGCGTGCCGACATCGGCGGGGCAGGAGGACCATGTCTCAATGGCCCCGATCGCCGCGCGCAAGGCCGCGACGATTGCGAACAACGCCGCCGGAATCGTCGCGGTCGAACTGATCGCCGCCGCACAGGGCGTCGATTATCATGCGCCGCTGAAAAGCTCGGCAACGCTGCAGTCGCTTCACGCCAGGGTGCGCGCCATCAGCCCCCACCTCGATTCCGACCGCTATTGGGCAGACGAGATGGCGGCACTGCAGTCGGCAGTACTGAAGGGCGGGATGGGTCCGCCCTTCAGCCTCTAGCCGAAGCTATTTTTCGCCGAGGGCCGCCAAAATCTGGGCGGCCGTTTGCGGCCCGTTGCTGGTGGTGTCGGTGTGGCTGGCGATCATCGTTCTAAATTCGATGCTGGCGCGCGGACCCGAGGTGATGCCCAGCTTCTTGGCGGCGGCATCGACCGCGTCGTCCTGCGCCTTGGTGGTCACCGGGTTGATCACCAGATAGTCCCAGCTGTCGCCGGACGTGTGGACATAGATTTGCGATGCCGGCAATCCCGCCGCCTGGGACGCCTGGTCCTGCCGCGCCATCCATTTAAGCAGCGCCACCTGCTGGCCCGGTGCGGCCCGATAGAGCGATACGATATGTTGCGGTACGTCCTGGCAGATCGCCGGCGAAGCCAATGCGCATGCGGTCGCGGCCGCAGCCGCGAAAATCATCCCGAGTTTCATTTCATTGCCCCTTGATGGGCGCCCCCACGCCGCGACGGCCTGCCCGTTGGCAAGTCGGCTGGGTTTCCCACAACGAACGCTACCGATGCGAAATCAGCGAGGGCGGTTAACAATAATTAAACGCATAGCGCAAGTCTGGCGACAATTTGCCTGTCAGGTGCGAGGCAAGCGAATCCTAGCTTGTCACTCGTGTCCAGCGCTGTTCCTTGCAGAACAGGCCCATCACCGCACAGCCCTTCACCACCATGGTGTCGGCACCAATTTGGCGCACCGTGGCGGAGCCGCGGATGTTCCGCTTGGGCTCGAATGCCTGGCCCTTGTAAAGGCCGCCGCCGACCGGCTTGAGGCCGCTCAGGATCCGGGTGCCGATCATCTGGCGGCCATTGTCGGCGACTCGCTCGCGGTTGTGCTGGCTGGCCCAGCTGACGGTTCCGCAATAGGCGTCGCCGCAGCGATCGACCGTGACGATCACGCTCCGCTTGGGGTTGATCCACTTGCCATCGAGCGACTGGGCAGTCGCAACGGCGGGGCCGGCCATCAGCAGCGAGGCGAACAGGATTAGAGTGCGTTTCATCGCCGCTCCTTTGACAGCGCAATGTGACGGAAATGGTGCCGCCAGCTTGACCCTTGATGAACGGGCCCGGCTCGCCGCGTTCCTGAAATCGCCCGCCGTGGCTATTGATAATCATTCGCACCACCGCTAGGCGCACCCGAATCCGCAAGACGAGTATTTCATGAAATATCTGTCCTTCCTCCACCGCTGGTCAGGCGGACTGATCGGCCTCCTGCTCGCCGTCCTCGGCCTCAGCGGCACGATATTGCTGTGGGAAGGAAGCTGGGTATCCGTTCCCGGCGCCCATGATCCGCTGGCCGAAAACGTCCAGCTGATCGGCCGGATCGCCGAGCGGGAAATGGCCGCGGGCGCGACCCGCATCACCTTTGCCGGCGACGACATCGGGCTGCACCAGCTTGCGCGCGAAGGCGGCGCCGGCGCCTATTTGAACCAGCACGGCGACACCGTCGCTGGCTGGTCGAGCCAGTGGCAGCGGCCGGAGCTGTGGATCTTCGACCTCCACCATCATCTGTTCGCCGGCGAGACGGGCGAGCTCATCGCCGGCTGGGCGGGCGTGTTCGGCCTCTTGTTCGTGATTAGCGGATTCCTGCTGTGGCTGCGCGGCCGCGCCAAATGGCGGCCCAGGCTGCTGCCGAGGAAATTCCAGCCCGGCCCGATGGTCAGCCATCACCGCGACCTCGGCATCCTCGTCGCGCCGCTTCTGCTGCTGACCTTCCTCACCGGCACCGGCATGGTGTTCAAGGATGTCACGGCGGTGGTGCTGAGCCCGCTCGGCAAACTCGAAACGCGTACCAAACCGCCCGAGGTTGGGCCGGCCAACGGCCCGCCGCCAGTCGCACTGATGCTCGCCGAAGCAAAGGCACGCTTCCCCGAAGCTGCCCTGCGCCGCATCTCCGCGCCGATGAAACCCGGCCAGCCCTGGTCGGTCACCATGCGCCAGCCGTTCGAATGGTCGATGAACGGCCGCACCCGGCTGATGTTCGACGGCAAGGGCAAACTGGTGAAGGTCGACGACCCGGCCAAGGGAAGCCAGGCCGCCGCCATCTACGAGAAATTCCTGCCGCTCCACAGCGCCAAGGTCGGCGGCCTTGCCTGGAAGCTGGTCATGACCCTCTCGGGCCTCGGCCTCACCACCCTCGGTGCTTTCGCCACATGGTCCTTCTGGTTTCGCCGGGCGAAGAAGCGCAGGCGGCCGGAAATCGCCCGCGCCGGGCTGGAAATCGCGGCGGCCTAGTCCAGGTCGGCGGCGCTGTGCCGCTCGCGGATGAAGCTCGGGTCGTTCTCCGGCTTGCGGTTGACCCGCCGGCCACGCTGGACCGCCGGCCGCGCGCCGACCTCCTCGGTCCAGCGCATCACATTGCTGTAGTCGCGCAAGCCTAAGAACTCCGACGCGCCCGCATAGCCCTGCCCCAGCGCGACCGCTCCATACCAGGGCCAGATCGCCATGTCGGCAATGCTATATTCGTCGCCCGCCGCGAACCGCTGGTCGGCGAAATGGCGGTCGAGCACGTCATACTGCCGCTTGGTCTCCATCGCGTAGCGGTCGATCGCATATTCGATCTTCACCGGCGCATAGACGTAGAAGTGGCCGAAGCCGCCGCCGAGGAACGGCGCCGATCCCATCTGCCAGAACAGCCAGTTGAGCGCTTGCGTTCGCGCTGCCGGGTCCTTGGGCAGGAAGTCGCCGAACTTCTCGGCCAGGTAGAGCAGGATCGACCCGCTCTCGAACACCCGTTGCGGGTTCGCCGGATCGGTCCGGTCGACCAGCGCCGGGATCTTCGAATTGGGGTTCACCTCGACGAAGCCGGAGCCGAACTGGTCGCCCTCGCCGATGTCGATGTACCAGGCATCATATTCGGCTTGCCGGTGGCCGGCGGCGAGCAGCTCCTCGAGCATGATCGACACCTTCTGCCCGTTGGGCGTGCCGAGCGAGTAAAGCTGCAGCGGATGTTCGCCCACCGGCAACGTCTTGTCGTGGGTCGGCCCGGCGATCGGCCGGTTGATGCTGGCGAACTGCCCGCCACTCGGCCGCTCCCACGTCCACACCTTCGGCGGCTCATAGTCGGCGGGGAGGGACGGGATCTTCTCGGGGGCGTCGGCCATAAGGGCTCCTTCACGTCGCGTTGACGAGCCAAATGGGGTTGCGAAATGCAACCGGCAAGGGCGGCGTTACGCCAGGCGTGACAGCATCAGGCCGAGCGCTGCGGCGATCAGCGACAGGATCACGCTCCCCAATACGTAAAGGCCTGACTGCATCGCCGCGCCGCGTTCCCACAGCGTCAGCGCGTCGAGGCTGAAGGCGGAGAAGGTGGTAAAGCCGCCGAGGAAGCCGGTGATCAGGAACAGGCGGGCATTGTGGCCGGTCTCCATTGCCCCGAACAGTCCGGCCAACAGGCCGATTGCGAAGCTTCCGGCGACGTTCACCGCGAACGTCCACCACGGAAAGCCCGGGCCGAGCAACACCAGCCCGGCGCGGTTGATCGCGTGCCTCGTCAGCGACCCTAGGCCCCCGCCGATAAAGACCAGCACCCAATGCATCTGCGTCTCCCTAATCGACGATCAGCTCTTCGGGGTGTTTGGTGAACTGGCGGACGACGGCCACGATGATCCCCCCGATCAATATGCCGATGATTGCCGCTGCGATCGCGCTCGACAGCCAATGGACGATGGGATGGAGCGGCCCGAAGTTCTCGGCGATCGCCGTTGCGGTGTCATGCACCACATGCGGCAGCGTCTCGAAACCCAGCTCCTCGATCCCGTGCAGCAATATGCCGCCGCCGACCCACAACATCGCCGCGGTGCCGATCCCGGATAGGGCCGTGAGCAGGCTCGGGACGATCCGGACCAGCGTGCCGCCGATCGCCCTTGTACTCGCGCCGCGCCGCTGCGCCATGTGCAGGCCGATATCGTCGAGCTTCACGATCAGTGCGACGACGCCATAGACGCCGACGGTGATTGCAATCGCGACGACGATCAGCGCGGCGGCCGTCTGCCACACCGTCAAATGCTCGAGGTTGGCGAGCGCGATGGCCATGATTTCGGCCGACAGGATCAGGTCGGTCCGGATCGCGCCCTTCACCTGCAGCTTCTCGAGCTCGCGCGGGTCGACCATCGCGTCGACCAGCTGCTCCTCATGCTCATGCTCGCTCAGCAATTTCTCGAGGATCTTCTCGGTCGCTTCGAAGGCAAGATAGGCGCCGCCGAGCATCAGCAGCGGGGTCGTCAGGAACGGCGCGAAGGCCGTCAGGAGCAGCGCGGCCGGAAGCAGGAACAGGATTTTGTTCTTGATGCTGCCCCAGGCGATCTTGCCGATGATCGGCAGTTCGCGCTCCGGCGCCAGGCCGATGACGTAGCGCGGTGTGACGGCGGTATCGTCGATCACCACGCCCGCCGCCTTGGTGCTGGCCTTGCCGGCAGCTCCCGCCACGTCGTCGAGCGAGGCGGCGGCGAGCTTGGCGATGGTCGCGACATCGTCGAGCAGCGCGATCAGTCCGGACGGCATGAAATTCCTCGTAAGGTTGGCCCGGACCGTTAGCCGGGACTGCCGCCCCTTGCCAGCACCTATGTTTTTGACGCACTGCGCCAGCAATGTTGGCAATGGACTTCATCAAGTCGAACCGCGCAGACGTCGAACGCGCGATCCGCGACAAGGGCGTCGCCGTCGACCTCGACGCGCTGCTGGCGCTCGAAACCGAGGCACGGGGCCTTAAGACCGAAATCGACAATCTCCGTGCCGAGCGCAACCGGATCAGCGACTGTTTCAAGGATGCGTCGCCCGGCGAGCGGGCTGAGCTCGGCAAGCAGGCCAAGGCCGCAGGCGCCCGCGCTTCGGAGCTGGAGGTCACGCTCGGCGACAAGGATTCCGCCTTGAAGGCAATGATGCTGAAGCTGCCCGGCATTCCGTGGGAAGGCGCGCCGGTCGGTCCGGACGAAAGCTTCAACACCGTGGTCCGCCAGGAAGGCGCGGTCCCCACCTTCACCTTCGAACCGCTGGACCATGTCGCCCTGATCGAGCGCAACGACTGGGCGGAGCTGAGCCGCATCGTCCAGATCTCCGGCAGCCGTACCTACTGCCTCAAGGGCCGCCTCGCCCTGCTCGAGATGAAGCTGATGGGCTGGGCGCTGCAGCAGATCGCCGAGGCCGGTTTCACTCCAATCACCGTCCCCGCCATCGCGCGCGAGCAGGCGTTCCTCAACCAGGGCCAGTTCCCCGGCCATGTCGAGGAAACCTATGCGCTGCCCAACGACGATCTCTACCTCGCCGGCACCGCCGAGGTGGCTTTGACCTCGCTTCACTCGGGCGAGATCATCGAGGGCAAGCAGCTCCCGATCCTCTACGCCGGCATTTCCCCCTGCTTCCGCCGCGAAGCGGGCAGCGCCGGCAAGGACGTGCGCGGTCTCTTGCGGGTCCACCAATTCTTCAAGGTGGAGCAATATGTGATCTGCGAGGCGGACGAGGGGCAGTCGGCGGCGTGGCACGCGAGGCTGCTCGAGCTCGCCGAGCAGATGCTGAAGGCGCTCGAAATCCCCTACCAGGTGATCGAGACTTCGACCGGCGACATGGGCCTCGGCAAATATCGCATGAACGACATCGAAAGCTGGGTGCCGTCGCTCGGCAAGTATCGCGAGACCCACAGCTGCTCGACGCTGCACGACTGGCAGGCGCGCCGCGCCAACCTCCGCTATCGCGACGACGGCGGCAAGGTCCGCTTCGCCCACACGCTCAACAATACCGCGCTCGCTTCCCCCCGTATCCTCGTGCCGCTCCTCGAGAACCACCAGACCGCCGACGGCCGCGTTAAGCTTCCGGAGGCAATCCGTCCGCTAATGGGCGGGGATGAATATCTTTGAGCTGGACTGGCGACGACAAGCCGCCGCCCGGCTGGATGCGGCTGAGGGAGGTTGGAACGCTGGTATCGCACCTCCCGGGCCAATTCGGCCACCTCGACGCCCGCGGCCCGATCGACGGCCCGCCGGCACTGGTCATCCCCGGCTTCGTCGCGAACGACCACACCACGCTTGAGCTTCGCAAGGCGATGGCCGACGGCGGCTGGCGCGTCCATGGCTGGGGTCTCGGCTGGAACCTCGGCGTCAGGGCCGACACGCTCGACCGGCTGGAAGACTGCCTCGACCGGCTGGATGCGCAACAGCCGGTGCTGGTCGTCGGCTGGAGCCTTGGCGGCCTCTACGCCCGCGAACTGGCGCGCCGTTGCCCGGCCAAGGTCAGGGCGGTGGTCAGTCTCGGCTCGCCGATCTCGGGCGACCTCCACCAGAACAATGTCTGGCGGCTCTACGAACTGGTCGCCGGCCACAAGATCGACCACACCCCAATCGCACGGGTCCTTGACCAGCCGCCGGTGCCGACGCTGTCGATCTGGTCGCGGCAGGACGGCATCATCGCCCCGCGCGCCGCCTACGGCATCGACGGCGAGCGCGACCGCGCAATCGAAATCGACTCCAGCCACATGGGATTTGCCGTGTCGCGCCAGGTGACGCGCCGCGTGGTGCAGGAAATCGACACCTTCCTGAAATCGCTCGATTAATTCACCGGATTCTTGTTCCGGTAACGTTTCTACCCCATCTTGATAAGCATGAAGTGGGACCGTTATCCCCTGGCGCCGGTCAAGACCCGCTCCAGCCCCGACGACCAGGCGCCGTCGGACTGGAGCCGCTGGCGCGAGGTCGCCTGGCACATCCCGCGCCTGCTGAGCGGCCTCGGCCCCCTGGGCCCGCGCGGCCCGGAGGACGGCCCGCCGGCGATGGTCATCCCCGGCTTCCTCGCCACCGACCGCACCACCATGGAGCTGCGCCGCGCCCTCGCCCGGGCCGGCTGGCGCGCCCATCCCTGGCTGCTCGGCGTCAACACCGGCGCCAAGAAGAACACGATGGTCCTGCTCGAAAGCCGCCTCCAGGCGATCTGGTCCGAGCAGAAGCGCCCCGTCCTGCTGGTCGGCTGGAGCCTCGGCGGCCTGTTCGCCCGCGAGGTCGCCTGCCGCGTCCCCGAGATGGTCCGCGCGGTGGTGACGCTCGGCACCCCGTTCAGCGGCGACCTTAAGACCAACACCAACGTCCGCGAATTTTACGAGCGGGTCGCCGGCCACGACGTCAACCAGCCGCCCTTCACCCGCATCGGCGGCAAGCCCCCGGTCCCGACCCTCGCCCTATGGTCGCGCAAGGACGGCATCGTCGCCCCCGCCGCCGCCCGCGGCCTCGCCACCGAGGTCGACAAGGCGGTCGAGATCGACACCCACCATATGGGCTTCGCGGTCTACCGCCCGGCGCTCAGCCGCGTGGTGAGCGAGATTCGGGAGTTCCTGACTGAGCAGGAGGGCAGGGCGCCCGTCATGGGCGGAGAGAGGGCCGCGGCCTAGTCCCCGCTCGTCATCCCGGACTTGATGATCGGCATGCGGTACTGTCTGGGGGACAGTGCCGGTCCGATCATGGATCCGCCTTTTCTTCGGTTAGCCGCCACCAGCTCCATTCCTTGCGGTCCCGCGGCCATAAAAATCGCTTTCACCGGGCCAAAACGCAGCTTCATGGAAAGCCGGCCGGCGCCTTAACTTTTCGGCAGTCATGTTTTCCTACCGCCTCCGGAAACAGCGGGAGGCAAGTATGCGCAAATTGTTCAACGACGACCGTGGCGCGACCGCCATCGAATATGGCCTGATCGCCGCGCTCATCTCGATGGCCTGCATCATCGCCTTCCAGTCGCTGGGACTGAATTTGGCCGACGTGTTCAACAAGATTGGCGACACATTAAGCGCGGCGTTGCATCGCTAGGCTAAAGCTTTCGGGCCACCGCCCGATACTGTTTGCCTTCCTGCCGGTACCAGTCCCCGCCGCAGTAATAGAAGGACACTCCCTCCTCGATCAGCTTCATGCAGCCTTGGGGCGGGAGCGACGCGTAGCTCTTGCCGACGACATAGGCTTCCCTCGGCGGCGCCGGCGCGGGCGGCTCGACCGCCACCGGCACCTCGCGCACCACCTCGCGCTCGACGTATACCGGCACTTCCCGGTCGACGATCCACACGCCGCCGCCGAACCCGCCGTGGAAACGCCCGTGTCCGTGCCCGCCCTCCCAGGAGAAATGGTTGGTGCTGGGGAGATTATTGCGCGCCACGCCGCCGGCCGGCCGGTCCTGCGCCCCGGCCTCGCGCGCGGCGAAGATCAGCAGGGCGGACACGGCCGCGCTAATGCCGAAGACGTGGAGGTACCTCATCACCATCATCATGCCCCATATCACCTTCGGGCCAATCGGTGGGAATCCTTATGTCTCGTCGCGGGCCACCTTATTCGTCATCCCGGACTGGGTTCCCATCAAAGTAGTACTTTGATGGGGTCCCGTGATCCGGGATCCACCTCATTTTTCGCTGTCCTACTAGGAAATTTTCTGCCTCATCCTGTCAGATGAGCATCCCCGTAATCTGCGACCGCTGCCGCGTCGCCGGCACCGCCGGCACCGGCGATTTCTCCCACTTCGGCGACCTGCTGGAATTCGAACCGGTCGAGGTCCGCGCCCGGGTCAACGGCTGGGACGCCGACGCTCAGCGCGCCTTCATCGCGCTGCTCGCCACGACCGGCTCGAAACGCCGCGCCGCCCTGGCGATCGGCCGCAATGCGTTCGGCATCGACCAGCTGCTGAAGCGCCCCGACGCGGCCAGCTTCCGCGCCGCCTATGACCGCGCCCTGGCCATCGCCAAGCAGAATGGCGCGATGAAGCTCGCTACCGGCGTCGCGGATGGCGCCGCCCGCAACGCCCAGCTCGCCGGTCCGCCCAGCCGCCTGCGTGGCTTTGAGCCCGACGACGATGACACGCTGGACATGAGCGACGACGACAAGCTCCAGCTGATCGAAAACCTCTTCTACAAATGGCTCGGCAAGGTCGAGCAGGAGCGCAAGGCGCGGCTAAGGGGAGAGGTGGTCGCCGCCGACTTCTACCTGCGCCAGGCGACCTTCTTCGAAATCGTCTTCGACCTGATGTGCGAGGGGTTAGGGGAAGAAACTTACAAAACGCTGTTGCGAAATGTCGATGCACCCACTGTTCGCAGATTTGTGGGTGAAGATTTTCAAGGCGTTGTTGGTGCCTCCCCCACCAATCACCAAAGCTCTCCAAATTGTCGGTATCGCAACCGACGGGCTCAAGTTCGTCTGGCCAGACTGACCGGTAATCTTTCGAAAGATCAAGCAAAGTCCATTGCCTACATTCAACTCTCATCGCCCATGCGCAAGGCAGCGATGAAGGCTTCCTGGGGGATCGAAACCGACCCGTATTCCCTCATTTTGGCCTTCCCCTTTTTCTGCTTTTCGAGGAGCTTTCTTTTTCTGGTCGCATCCCCGCCGTAGCATTTCGCCGTAACGTCCTTGCGCATCGCACTGATGGTCTCTCGCGCAATGACCTTGCCGCCGATCGCCGCCTGGATCGGGATCTTGAACAAATGCCTCGGGATCAGCTCTTTTAAGCGCTCGACCATGCCGCGGCCGCGGGTTTCGGCGTTGCCGCGGTGGACGATCATGGAGAGGGCGTCGACCGGCTCCTCGTTGACCAGGATGCTCATCTTGACGAGGTCGCCCTCGCGGGTGCCGATCTGGTGATAGTCGAAGCTGGCATAGCCCTTCGACAGGCTCTTCAACCGGTCGTAGAAATCGAACACCACCTCGTTCAAGGGCAGCTCATAGGTCACCTGCGCCCGGGTGCTCGACCCGTGGCCGACATATGTGAGGTTCTTCTGGATGCCGCGCCGGTCCTGGCACAGCTTCAGGACCGCGCCGAGATATTCGTCGGGGACATAGATGGTCGCCTCGATCCACGGCTCGTCGATCGTCACGATCCGGTTGGGGTCGGGCATGTCGGCCGGGTTGTGCAGTTCGATGACCCTGGCCTCGTCGTTCTTCGATTTCGAAAGCGCGATCTTGTAGACCACCGACGGCGCGGTGGTGATGAGGTCGAGGTCATATTCCCGCGTCAGCCGTTCCTGGATGATCTCCAGATGCAGGAGCCCGAGGAAGCCGCAGCGGAAGCCGAAGCCGAGCGCCGCGCTGGTCTCCATCTCGAAGCTGAACGAGGCGTCGTTGAGGCGGAGCTTGTAGAGGGAGTCGCGGAGCTTCTCGAAGTCCGCGGCGTCGGTCGGAAAGAGGCCGCAGAACACCACCGGCTGGACTTCCTTGAAGCCCGGCAGCGCTTCCGCCGCGGGGCGCTTGGCGTCGGTGATGGTGTCGCCGACCCGGGCCTCGCTGATCTCCTTGATCTGGGCGGTGATGAAGCCGATCTCGCCCGCCCCGAGCTCGGTCAGCTGCTCGATCTTGGGGGTCATGCAGCCGACGCGGTCGACGAGGTGCGTAGTGCCGGCCTGCATGAACTTGATCGCCATGCCCTTCTTGAGGACGCCGTCCATCACGCGGACGAGCACGACCACGCCGAGGTAGGGGTCGTACCAGGAATCGACCAGCATCGCCTTGAGCGGCGCGGATGCGTCGCCCTTGGGCGGGGGGATCTTGTCGACGATCGCCTGCAAGACCTCGTCGATGCCGATGCCGGACTTGGCGGATGCGAGTACCGCCTCCGACGCGTCGAGGCCGATGATGTCCTCAATCTCCTCGCGGACCTTTTCCGGCTCGGCCGCGGGGAGGTCGATCTTGTTGATCACCGGCACGATCTCATGGTCGTGCTCGATCGACTGGTAGACATTGGCCAGCGTCTGCGCCTCGACCCCCTGTGCGGCGTCGACTACCAGCAGCGCGCCTTCGCAGGCGGCGAGGCTGCGGCTGACCTCATAGGCGAAGTCGACGTGGCCGGGCGTGTCCATCAGGTTGAGCTCGTAGGTCTCGCCGTCGGCGGCCTTCCATTTCAGCCGCACGGTCTGCGCCTTGATGGTGATCCCGCGCTCCTGCTCGATCTCCATATTGTCGAGCATCTGCCCGCGCGTCATCTCGCGCTCGGTGAGGCCGCCGGTGCGTTCGATCAGCCGGTCGGCAAGCGTCGACTTCCCATGGTCGATATGGGCTATGATGCTGAAATTACGGATGTTTTTTCTGGACGTGGTCAAGGTGATGCGCTTTGCGGATAGGATTTGGCCCGCGCCTAGCATCTGATGCTCGCAGTGTCATCGACTCCGTCATCTGAGTCGGCCTCTCGCATCGATCCGCGGTTAGTGTTACGTGAACCCACCGATTAATTTACGGGGGTAAATCATGCGTCATTTGACACTCGCCGCGGCGGTTGCCGCGGTCGCGCTTTATGCCGTTCCCGCCTCGGCCCAGACCAGCAACACCGGCGCCAGCTCCGCCCACAAGATGCAACTCAACGCGCAGAGCCAGATACCGGTCTGCACCAAGAAGCTCGGCACGCTGGCAATCGTCGAGCCAGACAACCAGTGGTGGCACGCCTATAACCTCGGCAGCCCCGAGGCGATCATCAAGGTGTTCGTCCAGCACTCGCAATGCTTCAGCCTCGTCAACCGTGGCAGCGCCATGCGCAGCCGCGCGATGGAGCGGGCGATGGCCGACAATGGCGAGCTGCAGGCCGGCTCCAACGTCGGCCGCGGCCAGGTCAAGACGGCCGATTATTTCATGCAGCCCGACATCGTCACCGCCAACCAGAACTCGGGCGGCGGCGGCGGCGGCGCGGCGCTCGGCGGCCTGCTCGGCCACTTCGGCGGCTGGGGCGGCACGGTCGGCGCGCTCGCCGGCGGCATCAACGTCAAGAAGGGCGAGGCCACCGTCACGCTGGACCTGGTCAACGCCCGGACGACCGAAGAGATGGCGTTGACCCAGGGCTATGCCCGCAAGAAGGACGTCAGCTGGGGCGCCGGCGGCGGCGCGGCCTGGTGGGGCGGTTTCGCGGCGGCCGGCGGCGGCGGCTACCAGAACACCGAGATCGGGCAGGTGATCGTGCTCGCCTATCTCGACGCCTATATCCAGCTGGTGACCCAGCTCGGCGGCCTGCCGGCCAACGCAGCGGCGGCTGCTCCGCAGGCGCAATAGCCCTTCGGCCGATTGCAGTTCACGGCGCGGCCAGGGTCCGTCCCGGCCGCGCCGTTTGTCGACCGGTTTCTCCGCTTCATCGAACAAAGTTGCATCGGCGGCATCTGCCTCTAGGGTTCCCGCAAATCGAATTTCGGGAGCCATTTCATGCGTTTCGTTGACCGTCGTCTAACTGTCCTGTTGTCCGGCGTATCGCTGCTTGCCGCCTGCGCGCCGAGCCCTGCGGTCGAATCCGCCGCCACCCGCGACCTGGTCGCGGCCGTCGCTCCCGCTCCGGCGCCCGAGCCGGTGCCGGTCACTTCGCTGGTTCGCGAAGTCTCCATTCCCCACACCCAGTTCGTCCTCGACAATGGCCTCACCGTCATCGTCCATGAAGATCATAAGGCGCCGGTGGTGGCCGTCAGCGTCTGGTACAATGTCGGGTCCAAGGACGAGCCGAAGGGCAAGACCGGCTTCGCCCATCTGTTCGAGCATCTGATGTTCAACGGCACCGAGAATTTGCAGGGCGACTATTTCAACTATCTGCAGCAGATCGGTGCGACCGACTACAACGGCACCACCTCGTTCGACCGCACCAACTATTTCGAAACGGTCCCGACCGGAGCGCTCGATCGGGCGCTGTTCATGGAAAGCGACCGGATGGGCCACCTGCTCGGCGCGATCAGCCAGGGAGTGCTCGATAACCAGCGGGGCGTCGTCCAGAACGAAATGCGCCAGGGCGACAATCGGCCCGGCGGCCTGGTTTTCTACAAGGTGCTCGACACGCTGTTCCCCGAAGGGCACCCCTATCACCACTCGACCATCGGCTCGATGGCGGATCTCGATGCGGCCAGCCTGCAGACCGTCGGCGGCTGGTTCCACGACAAATATGGTCCCAACAATGCGGTCCTGGTGCTGGCCGGCGACATCGATGCCGCGACCGCGCGGCCGCTGGTCGAGAAATATTTCGGATCGATTCCGCGGGGCCCGGTCAACAATGTCGCCCAGGCGGCGGTCCCGACCCTGGCGGCACCGCAGTCGGTGGTGATGCAGGACCAGGTCGCGACCACCAGCGTGTCGCGCTACTGGCCGGTGCCGGGCCTGCTCGACGATCAGCTCGTGGCGCTCGACGTCGGCGGTTCGATCCTCGGCGGTCTGGCCAGTTCGCGGCTCGACGAGGCGCTGGTCCGCAACGAGAAACTGGCGACGTCGGTCTCGGCCGGCCTTTACGCCTTCCAACGGGTCGGAATCTTCAACGTCTCGGCATCGGTCAAGCCGGGCGTCGCCCCGGCGGTTGTCGAGAAGCGGCTCGACGAGCTGCTCGCCGACTTCATCGCCAACGGCCCGACCGAGGATGAGGTGCGCCGCGCAGCCGTAACCGAGGTCGGCGGCAGGATTCGCGGACTTGAGCAGGTTGGCGGCTTTGGCGGCAAGGCGGTGACCCTGGCGGAGAGCCAGACCTTCGCCGGCGACAGCAACTGGTACGCCAGGAATCTCGCAACCTATGCTTCGATCACTCCTGCGGCGATCAAGGCGGCGATGAGCCAGTGGCTGACCAAGCCCGCCATGTCGCTGCGCCTGGAGCCAGGCGCCCGTCCGCCTTATGAAGAGGCCAAGTCGGTTACCGCCAAGGGCGGCAAGGCGGTCAACAAGAATGTGACGGCGGCAAAGCCGGGTCCGAAGCGTGAAGTTCCGCCGGTCGGAACGCTCGCCGCGCTCGACTTCCCTGACGTCACAATCACCCGGCTGTCGAACGGGGTCGAGCTGCAATATGCGCAGCGCAACGCCGTGCCGGTGACCCAGCTCGCCCTGTCGTTCGACGCCGGCGAAGCCGCCGACGCGCCCAGTGCACGCGGCCTGCAATCGATGGTCATGAGCATGCTCGACGAGGGTACTGCCACGCTGTCGTCGCAGAAGCTGGCGGAGGCCGAGGAACGGCTCGGCGCCAATATCGAAACCGGTAGCTCGCTCGACCGGTCATCGGTGTCCATGTCGGCGCTGTCCGCCAATCTGGCGCCGTCGCTGGCGCTGATGGGCGATATCGTCAAGAACCCGGCGTTCGACCCGGCCGAGCTGGAGCGGGTCCGCACCCAGCGGCTGACCGCCATCAAGCAGCTGCAGAAGGATCCCAACGGCATTGCCCAACGGGTCCTGCCGACCCTGCTGTTCGGGCCCAACCATCCTTACGCGACGCTGCCGGGCGGCGACGCGGCGGCGATCGGCCGCTTCACCCGTGACGAGCTGGTGAGCTTCAAGGATGCCTGGC
Organism: Sphingomicrobium sp.; assembly: GCA_035494075.1. Taxonomy (GTDB): domain Bacteria; phylum Pseudomonadota; class Alphaproteobacteria; order Sphingomonadales; family Sphingomonadaceae; genus Sphingomicrobium. Next base: position 45,244 of record DATJHF010000023.1, read on the forward strand.
TGCGTCCGGACCGGCTGAAGATTTTCGTAGTGTCGGATCGGCCCCTGGCGGAAATCCAGCCGCTGATCGAAGCGGAGTTCGGCACCTGGGCGACCCCGGCCACGCCGGCGGGCGTCAAGCAGTTCAGCGCGCCGCCGGCGCGGCCAAACGCTCCGCGCATCGTGCTGGTCAATCGGCCGGACTCGCCGCAGTCGGTGATCTCCGGCGGCCAGATCACGCCGGCTGACCCGCGCAACAATATCGAGGCGCTGATTGCCGCCAACGACGTGCTCGGCGGCAACTTCCTCAGCCGGATCAACATGGACCTGCGCGAAGCCAGGGGCTGGTCCTACGGGGTCAACGGACGGGCGCAGCTAAGCGAAAAGGCGGTGCCCTACATCATCTCGGCGCCGGTCCAGGCCGACCGTACCGGGGACTCGATCATGGCCTTGAACAAGGACATCGCCGAGTTCCTGAAATCGAAGGGCGTCTCCGCCGAGGAGTTCGCCCGGACGATTGCCAACCGGGTCAATGCCCTGCCGGGCCAATATGAGACGTCGGGCGCGGTCCTGTCGGCAATGATGTCGAACGACCTTTATGGGCGTCCGACCAATTACCAGGAATCGCTGGCAGCCAAATATCGCAGCTACACGGCCGCCAGCCTCGACCAGGCAATCCGCGGGGACATCGATCCCAACGGGTTCGTCTGGGTGGTGGTTGGCGACGCCGCCAAGGTGAAGCCCCAGCTCGACAAGCTCGGTATTCCGGTCGAGGTGATCGAGGCTCGTTAGGCAAAAATCGCCCGCCGCGGGAAAATGCGCCGAAATCATGCTATTCTGCGCTGTCCCGTGGCGGGATACCCTCATCGTTAGGGAACGATTTAGCTAATTTCTGCGATAGAATGTGGGATTCAACGGCGAGGAGCGGGAATGGCAATGCGGCTTTTGGCGGTTCTGGGATGGCTATTGGCGTTCCTTGCGCAGCCCGCGGCCGCGGCCACCTCGCCCGAACTTCTTTCCCTCGAGCAGCAGCTTGCATCGCTGGTTGCCGGCAAATCCGGCGAATATGGCATTGCAGCGCTCGATCTTCGTACCGGCAAGACGGTCAGCATCAACGGCGATACCGCCTTCCCGATGGCCAGCACGGTGAAGCTGGCCGTCGCTGCCGCCTATCTTACCCAGGTGGATTATGGCCGGCGGACGCTCGACCAGACGATCAGCGGGCGCAGCGCCTATTCGCTGCTGGAAGCGATGCTGGTCCGCTCGGACAATTATGCGACCGACATTTTGATCCGCAACCTCGGCGGGCCGAAGACGGTGCAGCAATGGGTCAGCTGGCATGGTCTCAGCGGCATTAGCGTCGACCGCACCATCGACCAGCTGCTTCGCTCCCCGCGCGACCTTCGCGATCCGCGCGATTCCAGCACGCCAATGGCGATGATCGAACTGCTCAGGAAGATCGAAACCGGAAATGTACTGAAGCCGGAGAGCAGGTCGTTCCTGCAGCTGATGATGGCGCGCTGCATTACCGGCAGCAACCGCATCCGCGCGCTCCTCCCGCCCGGCACTCGGGTCGAACACAAGACCGGCACCTTGACCGGCCTGACCGACGATGTCGGTTTCATCACCCTGCCTGACGGCCGCCGGATCGCGGTCGCCATCTTCGCCCGCGGCGGTAGCAACCGGCCACGCACCATCGCCGAGGCCGCCCGGGCCATTTACGACGGTTTCGCCGCAACCTTCCGCTATCCGTTCAGCACCGCATACGCCCGATAGTCGTGACGGAGGCGCGGAACCTGTCCGCGCCCCCAAGGCGTTGCGTTAGTGATGAAGCTCCTGGTTCAGGCAAGCCACGTCATATTGGGATACCGACGACGAATTGCGGGAATTCTGAGGCTGCTCGCCGGCATAATGAGTCCCGGCATTGCCGTCAGGATTGAATGCCGATCCGGGTGCGCTGGATGAATGACCGGGGCGCACGTCCTCGCACTCGGCGCCCGGCTGCCCGGTGGCATGGGTCGGCCCGTTCGTATGGACCCATCCGCCACCGTTGGTCGGGCCCATGCTGCCATGGACGGTGGTTGGGCCCATGCTGCTCAGGCCAGTGGCGCCCATGCCGGATGAATTGCCGGCACCCATTGCGCCGCCGCGGTTAAGTCCGCCGCCATGGCCCATGGCTGCGGCCGGGCCCATGCCTCCGCCGTGGCCGCCGGGGCCGGCAATTGTGACAGCTGGCGCGGTCGCAATCGCTCCCGCGGCAAGCAGGTAGAGAATCTTGTTCATGATGGTCTCCATCAGGCCGCGCAATCCCGTGCGCAGCCGAAAACCCCTGTTTTCAGTCATCCCCGGCACTGTAAACGTTTCGATTGGGGGATCGTTGCTCGCACCGGCGGCCCTCGGCGAACTGCTCGCCGCAGCGTTTAGGTCAGCCGGGTGACGTGGCCCATTTTCCGGCCGGGGCGAGCCTCGCCCTTGCCGTAAAGATGCAGATGGGCCCTTGGCTCGGCCAGTATCTCCGCCCAGCAGTCAATTTCGGGACCGATCAGGTTTTCCATCACCGCTGCGCGCGCGACCAGCGAAGAGTCGCCCAGCGGCAATTCCAGTATGGCGCGAAGATGCTGCTCGAACTGCGACGTGTGGGCGCCTTCGATCGTCCAGTGGCCGCTGTTGTGGACCCGCGGCGCGATCTCGTTGACCAGCGGCCCATCGGCCGTTGCAAAAAATTCGACCGTCAGGACGCCGACATGGCCCAGCGCATCGGCGATCGCCCGCGCCGCATCATTGGCGGCGGCTGCGAACTGCTCGACTGCCGCGGCCGGGACCGTCGAGCTGCGCAATATTCCTGCCTCATGACGGTTGAGAGTCAGCGGAAAGGCGCGGGTCTCGCCGCCGGCCGCGCGCGCCATCACCACGCTGAACTCGGCATCGAAGTCGACGCCGGCTTCGGCGACCGCCGGTTCGCGGCCGATGCCGTCCCAGGCAGCTTCCGCATCGCCGGCATCACGGATCCAGGCCTGGCCCTTGCCGTCATAGCCGTAACGGCGCGTCTTCAGGACGATCGGCAGCCCCAGTTCCGCAACCGCCGAATTGAGGTCGGCCAGGCTGGCCACCGCCCGCCATGGCGTCACGCCGACACCGGCGCCCTCAAGGAAACTCTTCTCGTCTCCGCGGTCTTGGGCGACCGCCAGCGACTTGAGGCCGGGGCGGAGCTTGTCGCCGAGCACGCTAAGCGGCTCGACCGGCAGGTTCTCGAACTCATAGGTGATGACGTCGCACTGGCCGCCGAAACGCCGCAGTGCTTCCTGATCGTCAAATTCGGCGCGGGTGAAATCAGCCGCCACCTCGGCCGCGCAGGGCTGCTCGTGCGGATCGAAGATATGGCATTTGTAGCCGATCCTGGCCGCGGCAAGCGCCATCATGCGGCCAAGCTGGCCGCCACCCAATATGCCGATCGTGGAGCCGGGAGGTAAACTCATTCGGCCAAATTACTCGGGCTTCTCGGGAACCGCGTCGGTCTGCCTTGCCCGCCAGTCGGCGAGGCGCCCCGCCAGCGCCTCGTCGGTCGAGGCCAGCATCGCCGTCGCCAGCAGCGCCGCATTGATCGCGCCCGCCTTGCCGATTGCCAGGGTCCCGACCGGAATTCCCGCCGGCATCTGGACGATCGACAACAGGCTATCCATTCCTTTCAGCGACTTGCTTTCGATCGGAACGCCGAGCACCGGCAGCTCGGTCATCGACGCGGCCATGCCGGGCAGGTGGGCCGCGCCGCCGGCGCCGGCAATGATTATCTTGAGGCCGCGCTCCTTGGCCGAATGGGCGTAGTCGTACAGCCGCTTCGGCGTCCGATGGGCCGACACCACACGGCTTTCATGGATAACACCGAGCGCATCGAGCGTTTCAGCCGCGTGGCGCATGGTTTCCCAGTCGGACGTGCTGCCCATGATGATCCCGATCGATGGATCGGCCATATACAAAACCCTGCGCTAGCCCCGGAACTGGCGGCTTAAAGGGGTGTCGCGACTGGCGCAATCCGGGACAGTGAGAGGAATGAGATTCCACATTGTCATGATTCTCGATTATGCGTTTCCTCTTAAGTGGGGGTTGAAGGATGCATGACGTTGCCTTGGAGCAGCGCGATCCGGCGCAATTGCTAGAGGAGATTGCGCGTCTGCGTGCGGAGGTTTCCCGGCTCGAATCGCGGGTCGAGGAGCTGGACCGGCTTGCCCATCGCGACCCCCTCGTGCCGCTGGCCAACCGCCGCGGCATGCTTCGTGAGCTGGAAACGATGATCGCCCGCCACGATCGGCACGACACGCCGGCGGCGGTCCTGTTCGTCGATTTGAACGATCTCAAGACGCTGAACGACAGCTTCGGCCACATGGGCGGCGACGCCGCGCTGGTGACTGTCGCTGAACGGCTGCTGGAGGGCACCCGGGCCACCGATTGCGTCGCCCGGCTCGGCGGCGACGAATTCTGCGTCCTCCTCGAGCACGCCGACGAGAAGAGCGCGATCGAAACCGCCGAGCGGCTGATCACGATCATCGCCGATGGCGATTGCTCGTTCGAAGGCTCGTCGTTGCAGCTGTCGGTCGCGATCGGCGTCACCCTGATCGAGAAGGGCGACACGCCGGCGACGGTGCTCGCCCGGGCCGACAAGGCGATGTACCGGGTTAAAGCCGCTGCCTAGGACTGCCGGGGGCAGTCCGTCCGCCGCTTAGCGTTCGCTGAGGTAGTAGCGGTCCCTGACCGACAGATCGTCCGCCAGCTCATAGACGATGGGCTGCCCGGTCGGGATTTCCAGCCCGACGATGTCCGCGTCCGCGATGTTCGACAGGTGCTTTTCCAGCGCGCGCAGCGAATTGCCGTGCGCCGACACCATCACCCGCTCGCCGCGCTGCAAGGCCGGAGCGATCTCGGCCTCATAATAGGGGAGCACCCGCTGGATCGTATCCTTGAGGCTTTCCGTGTCCGGGATGGCGATCCCTGCGTAGCGGCGGTCGCCGGCCAGCTGGTAGGGGCTATCGGCGTCGAGTGGGGGCGGCGGGATGTCGAACGAGCGGCGCCAGATCTTGACCTGTTCGGCCCCGACCTTGTCGATCATCTCCTGCTTGTTGAGCCCGGTGAGCCCGCCATAGTGGCGCTCGTTGAGGTGCCAGTCCTTGGCCACCGGCAGCCACAGCGACTTGAGCTCATGGAGCACCAGGTGCAGCGTGCGGATCGCCCGGGTCTGCACGCTGGTGAAGCAGCGGTCGAACTCGAAGCCTTTGCCGGCGAGCATCCGGCCCGCGTCTCGCGCCTCGGCGATGCCCCGTTCGCTGAGGTCGATGTCCCACCAGCCGGTAAAACGGTTCTCAAGGTTCCACTGCGACTGGCCGTGGCGCAGCAGGACGAGGGTCGGCATCAGGCCTCGACCTTCTCCGCGGCCGCGCCCTTTTCAGCCTTGGCCTTCTGCAGCGCCGGCAGGATGGCGTGGAGGCTGTCGAGGCAAGCGCCGGCGAGATATTTGGACCGCTCCGGCGACCAGCCATAGACTTCGTCGGGCAGGTCGAAATTGTCCTTGAACGGCATTTCCAGGGTCATCGACACGCAGCCGAAGCGCTCGGCCAGCTGGGTGGTCGACATCGACATGTTGGCCTCGCCGGGCCTGGCGACTTCATAGCCCTTGCGGGTCTGGAAGTCGGGCGACACCCGCTCGAGCGTTTCGCTGAACAGCTGGAACAAGCCGGTCTGGCGCTCGGTGATCGACGGGATGCCCTCGAAGCCGGCCAGGAAATTGGCCGGGATCGCCTCGTCGCCATGGACGTCCATGGCGAAATCGGGCGGGGTTTCGTCCATCGCATTCCGGACGCACAGCACTTCCGGGCTCTTCTCGGCCGACGGCGCATGCCATTCGCGGTTGAGGTTGATGCCCGCCGCGTTGGTGCGGAGGTGCCCGCGGCGCGACCCGTCGGGGTTCATGTTCGGAACGACGTTGAAGGTGCATTCGCGGCGAAGGACGCGGGAGATTGGATCGTCCGGGTCGGTCAGCTTTTCAAGCGCGCCTTCCATCCACCATTCGGCCATCGTCTCGCCGGGATGCTGGCGGGCATAGAGCCACACCGTCAGGCCGCCCTCGCCGAGGGTGAGGCAGTCGATGTCCTGCCCGTCCAGGCTCTTGCCGAGGCTGCGATAGGCGACGCCGGGAAGGGCGGCGACAGTCGACACCAGGTCATGGTGCCGTTCCATCGAGTAAGGGGCGAAATAGGCGACCCAGACGAGGTCGGTTTCCGGCACGAACTTGATGGTCAGGACGCCGTCGGCGTAGCTGGTCCCCTGGATACGGGTCCAGTCCTCCCGGTCGAGTGAAACACAGGCCTTATAGTCGGGCCAGCCATCGGGATAGGCGGCGCTGCCGCAGTTGGTGATCCTGAGGGTTACCTCGCGGCCGCCGGCGCCGGCCAGGCGGAAGTGAAACCATTGGTGGAAGTCGCTCAAATGATCCTTGACGATCTCGAGATCGACAGTGTCGCCGCGCTGCTCGAGGACGCGAATGTTGCCGGCGTCGAACGCGCTCGAAATCGTAATGGTCATGGACAGTCCCTGGTTGGCAGATTCTTGAACTTAAGCGCGGCCTCATAGTGCCGCTCGCGCCGATGGGCAAACCCGTGGGATAACGCATCTTTCGACGAACGGCGGTCCCGGACACTGGCGCCACGGCGCCCGGTCGATTAGCCCGCAACCCATAAGCGGCGGTTAACGCCGGACATTTCGGAGTTAGTCGATGCGTTTGCTCACCGCCGCCTGCCTGTTGATCGCGGCGCCCGTCCTGGCGCAGACCGCGCCGGCCGATCCTGCCATCGGCCGCCGGATCCGCGCCGATGTCGAATTCCTCGCATCGGACAAGCTTGAGGGCAGGGACACCGGCTCGCGCGGCCATGCCATCGCCGCCGACTATGTCGCCTCGCAGTTTCGGGCGATCGGCCTGGAGCCGGCGGGCGAAAACGGCAGCTGGTTCCAGCAGGTCCCGTTCCGGCGAGCGAGCTACGAGCAGCCGCCGCGGCTCACGCTGACCGTCGGCGGCAAGCAGGTCGCGCTCGAACCGGGCAAGGACGCCGGCCTCCGCCCGAGCGCGACGGCCAAGTCGCGCAGGTTGAGCGCGGGTTTCGTGTTCGTCGGCTACGGCCTCAAGGACGCCCGCTACGGCTTCGACGATTATCGCGGAATCAACGTCAGGGGGAAAATCGTCGTTGCCCTGGCGGGAACGCCGGGCGGCGTGCCGAGCGACGTCGAAGCGCACCTCAACGCCAGCAAGGACGAGGAAGCGGCGGCGCATGGCGCCATCGGCTATGTAGAATTGCCGCGCAACGACGGATCTACCGGCAGGTTCGATCCCGTGCGCCGCGGCAGCCGCCCGCTGATCGACTGGGTCGACGCGAATGGCCGGGCCGGCTCGGCGCCTACGGGTTTGCAGCTGCAATTGAGCTTCTCCCAGGAAATGGCGGCCAAGCTGTTTGAAGGAGCGCCCAAGTCGCTGTCGGCGGTCCGCTCGATGGCCAAAAAAGGGCGTCCGCGCGGCTTCGCCCTGGCGCCAACCCTGTCGGTCGAATCGGACAGCAAGTGGGAGGATTTCACCAGCCCGGAGGTCATCGGGCTCCTGCGCGGCTCCGATCCTTCGCTGACCGCCCAGCATGTCGTGCTGATGGGCCACCTCGACCATTTGGGGGTCAAGGCCGACGCCCAGCCGGGTGAGGACGCAATCTATAATGGCGCGCTCGACAATGCCGCCGGGGTCGCGACCATGCTCGAAGCGGCACGCCAATTCGCTGCACAGCCCGTGCGGCCGAAGCGGTCGGTGCTGTTCATCGCCAACACTGGAGAGGAGCGGGGCCTGCTCGGCGCCGACTATTTTGCCAACCACCCGACGGTGCCGGCGTCGACGATCGTCGGCCTGGTCGACCTCGACATGCCGGTGCTGCTCTACCCGTTCACCGACGTCACCGCCTTTGGCGCGGACCATTCCACCATCGGCGCTACCGTTGCCGAGGCAGGCCGGTCGATGGGCATCGGCGTCGCGCCCGACCCAATGCCACAGGAGGCGATCTTCACCCGTTCCGACCATTACCGCTTCGTTCGCAAGGGCGTTCCGGCGGTGTTGCTGATGACCGGTTACGCCAATGGCGGGGCAGCCGCCTGGGGCGCCTATCTCAGCAAGGTCTATCATTCGCCGCAGGACGACCTCAGCCAGAAGATCGACTGGGATTCGGGTGCTCGCTACGCCCTGCTCAACTATCGCATCGCCCGGGCCATGGCCGATGCGCCGCAGCGCCCAATGTGGCTTCAGGCCGATTATTTCGGGGATTTGTTCGATCCCCGCGGTCCGCGCGCGCCGGCAACGGCTTCAGCGCAACCTTGACTTGGGCGCCTTCCCACCATAGGGGAGCCGCCGGTTTCATACCTCCTACAACTCAAGCATTACGAAGGCAGGCGTTCCGGCCATGAAGATTCGCAATTCCCTGAAGTCGCTGAAGTCGCGTCACCGCGATTGCCGGGTGATTCGCCGTCGCGGCCGCACGTACGTCATCAACAAGACGAACCGCCGCTTTAAGGCCCGTCAAGGCTAACCTGCGGGGCAGGTTGGCCGTACGAGCCGGGCAAGGCTAATTTCCCCTTCCAAAAGGCCTCCGCCCTGCCGGCGGGGGCCTTTTTGCGTCCGCGCTACGGAGAATTCCCTGCGATTTGCGCGTTTTAGACGCTGAATGAACATGTCAGCGCGCGTTAAGCTCGATTCGTCTATATCTCGAAGCCAAGGAGTGAGTGACATGACTCGCATGTGGAAGATTGTTTTCGGGATGGGCGCGATCGCGCTGGCTGCAACCGCGGCCTCGGCCGCCTATGCCCAGGCGACCGGAGCCAACGACCAGGCGACGCCGAACAGCTTCAATTGGGAAATCAAGGACGGCAAGCGTGTGCCGAAGGGCAATCGCGTGACCAATGCCGACGGCAGCTGGCGCGAGGAAATCCGCCAGGGCAAGTGCGTCACCGTCAAGGAAAAGTCGGCCGCGGGCGAGTATAAAGAAACCCGCAAGTGCGATTAGGCGAGGGTCCTAGCCAGCGCTGTTGCCAATCTTAGCATTTTCCAGCCCGGTGCCGCCCTCGGTGCCGGGCTGAACTTTACAGGCCGGCAATCCAACCTTTTCATTGTCGTCGCACAGCCGGACCTGGACGCTGTCGTTGGCGGCAATGAACAGCGCCCATTGGCGATCGTCGCCGCACTTGGCGGTCCACAAGTCCATGTCCTTGTACCGCGTGACATAGCCGGTCGAGACGATCCGGGCGCAGCGCAGCCCCTGGTCGGCGATGGCGCGCTTGAGGGCAATCGCCCGGTCGAGGTCGTTAAGGTCGAACAGCTGCTGCTGCGCCTCACTGCGAACCATGATGTCGTTCTGCACCGGCTGCTCGGCCGGCGCGCCTCCCTTGCAGGCGGCCAGCGCCGCAATCGAAAGCATCAGGGCCGCACCACGCATGTTCGTCTCCTCCTGCGAGCTAACGCAGATGTCGTCGCTTAAGCTCCCGATCGGCGTCGTTGCAACATGGCCGCCACGGCGCCGGTGCTGGCGCCGTCGACCAGCGCGACGAAAATGGTGTCGTCGCCTGCCAGCGTGCCGGCGACTTCTTCCAGCCCTGCTGCGTCCAGCGCATTGGCCACGAGATTGGCCGATCCGGGCGGGGTCTTCAGGACCAGCAGATTGCCGGCAGGGATGATGGCGTCGACCCATTCGGCGAGCAGCCGGTCGAGCTTGGCGGCGGCATGACCGGGTTCGACCTGGTCCGGCATCACATAGCGGATCGATCCGTCGCGCTTGAGCTTGACCGCGCCCAGTTCCAGCAGGTCGCGGCTGACGGTTGCCTGGGTCGCTGCAATCCCGGCGAGCGACAATCGGGCTACCACTTCCTCCTGGCTGCCGACCCGGAATTCCCGAAGCCAGTCGGCAATCATTCGCTGGCGCTGGCTCTTGCCTGTCATTGACCGCCCTCCCCAACCACCATGGTTCCAATGCCTTGGTCGGTGAATAGCTCGACCAGGATTGCATGCTCCGCGCGGCCGTCGATCATATGCGCGCTGCCGACCCCGCCCTCGACCGCTTCGGCGCATGCCAGCAGCTTGGGGATCATCCCGCCGGTGACACTTTCGTCGGCGATTCGATGGCGTGCTTCCTCCGCGGTCAGGCGGTGGACCAGGCTGGCCGGATCGTCCGGATCGTCGAGCAGGCCGGCCGTGCTCGTAAGGTAGATGATCTTCTCCGCCTTCATCGCCACCGCAATCGCCCGCGCGGCGTCGTCGGCGTTGATATTATAAGGTTGCGCCGTCGCATCCGCGCCAACCGTGGAGACGACCGGGATCAAACCATCGTCATGAAAATCGTGGAGCAGTGCGCCCCGCACCTTGGTAACGCGCCCGACAAAGCCGAGCCGCTCGTCGACCGGCTCAACCTCGAGCAGCCGTCCGTCTTCTCCGGCGACGCCGATCGCCACCGGTTCCAACGCATTGATCGCGGCGACCAGGTCGCGGTTGGTCTTGCCGACCAATACCATGCGGACAATGTCCAGCGTCTCGGCGTCCGTCACCCTCAGGCCTTCGACGCGCCTGACCTCGATCCCGGCCTTGGCCATTTCGACATCGATCTGCGGCCCGCCGCCATGGACCAGCACCGGCCGGATCCCGACCGAGTGGAGTAGCAATATGTCCTTGGCCAGGCTGCGCATCCGTGCCGGGTCGGTCATCGGCACGCCGCCGACCTTCACCACGATCGTCTTGCCGGTGAAGCGGCGGATGTAGGGCAGCGCCTCGATCAGGATGCGCGCGGTTTCGTTGACGGTTATCATGACGTCGCCGCATTTTCCTTGATGTAGCCGGGTCCGAGGTCGACCGAGACGGCGCGGCCCTTGCCCGAGCCAAGCCCCAGGTCGACGAGGATGTCGATTTCCTCGCCCTTCATGTGATCGCGCACGGCCTCGGTATCGTGGGGGATTTCGACGCCCGCCTCGGCGACCTTGATCCCGCCATAGGATACACCGGACTGCTCGGTTTCGAACTCGACGCCGCACGATCCGGCCTCGGCCAGCAAGCGGCCCCAATAGGCATCTGCGCCGTACCAGCTGCACTTGATCAGCTGGTTGTTGCCGATCGAGCGGGCGGCCTTCCGGGCTTCGGCGTCGCTGGCCGCCCCGGCGACATTGACCACCACCAGCTTGGTCATGCCCTCCGCGTCGCGGGCCATTTGCAGCATCAGCTCCTCGCACACCTGGCGCACATCATCCTCGAAGCGGGCGAGGTCGGCCGGACGGCCTTTGCGGCCGCTGGCGAACAGCATGACCGTGTCGTTAGTCGACGTCGCGCCGTCAGTGATCAGGCTGTTGAAGGTGGCGTCGGCGGCGCGGAACAGGATCGGCTTCAGTTCCTCCGGCGACAGCTCGGCGTCGGTGGTGAGGAAGGCGAGCATGGTCGCCATGTTCGGCGCCAGCATGCCGCAGCCCTTGGCCATGCCGCCGACGGCATAGTCGTCGCGAACAACCTTGGCCTCCTTCGGCCTCGTGTCGGTGGTGAGGATGCCCTTGGCGGCGTCGCGGTTGCCCGCGCGGTCCAGCTTCTCGCCAAGCGCCGGGATTGCGGTCAGGATCTTCCGCATCGGCAGCCGGAAGCCGATCAGGCCGGTCGAGCAGACCAGCATGTCGCGCGGATCGCAGCCGACGGCTTGGGCCGCGGCGGCGCACATCGCCTCCGCGTCCGCCCGGCCCTTCGCGCCGGTGCCGGCGTTGGCGTTGCCGCTGTTGACGATCACCCCCGACGCGTAGCCGCCCGACACGTTGAGCCGCTCCAGGCTCGCCTCGACCGGCGGCGCTCGGAACTTGTTCTGGGTGAAGACGGCGGCCGACGGCACCGGCTTGCCGTCATCGGTGGCAAGCAGGCTGACGTCGCGGCGCCCGCCTGCCTTGATTCCGGCGGCAAGGCCCGATGCGACAAACCCCTCGGCGGCGGTAACGCTCACGGATAGACTCCCATATTCGACAGGCCCGCACCCTCATCGAGGCCGAGCATCAGGTTGGCGCACTGGATCATTTGCCCCGCCGCGCCCTTGCCGAGGTTATCGATCGCGGCGAGCGCGACGACCGTGCCGGTGCGCTCGTCATAGCGAGCGGTGAGGAAGGCGGCGTTCGAGCCCGTGGCCCATTTGGTCTCCGGCGGGGTTTCGTCGGCATGGACGAACGGCTCGGCCACATAGGCTTGCCGGAGGATCTCGAGCGGATCCGAGCGGCCGGCCGCCCGGGCGTAGCAGGTCGCCAGGATGCCCCGGCTGGCCGCCATCAAGTGCGGCGTGAACAGCACCTCCGCACCCGTGGTCAGCTCCATCTCCGCGGTGTGGCGGTGTTTGGTGAGGCCATAGGCGCGAAAGCTGCCGTCGACCGTGCAGAAATGGGTGCCGGCGTTGGCGGCTCGCCCCGCGCCGCTGACGCCCGACGCGGCGTCGACGATTATGCCCCGCTTTTCGACCGCGCCGGCGTCGACCAGCGGCTTCAGCGCCAGGCTTGCGGCCGTCGGGTAGCACCCCGGCGCGGCGACCAGCTTCGAAGCCTTGATTTCGTCGCGATGGAATTCAGGGAGGCCGTAGGTGAATTTGCCGAGCAGGTCGGGGCGGGCATGCGCCTCGCCATACCAACGCTCAAACTCGTCAGCGCTGTCGAGCCGGAAATCGGCGCCGAGGTCGACAAAGGGGATGCCCGGCGCGATCAACTCGTCGGCGAGGCGCTGGGTCTCGCCATGGGGAAGGGCGGCAAGGATCAGGCCGCAGCCCCGCAAGAGTGCCGCATCCCAGGCGGCAAAGCTCATGTCCGGATAGGCCAGCGCCAGGTGCGGGTGGACCGCCGCGACCTTCTGCCCGGCGTTGGACGCGCCGAACGCGACGCCGACCTCGATCGCCGGATGCTGGGCGATGAGGCGCATCAATTCGCCGCCGACATAGCCGGAGGCGCCAAGGATCGCGGCGCGAATCATACGCGCCATATGCAAATCTATGCATAAATATGCAACCGCTCAGTCGCGATATTCGATTTTGACCTTGGCCGCCGCCCTTACCGCCCGCTGGATGGCACGTTCGGCACTCTCGTCGCGGGCCAGCGCCACGCCCATCCGGCGGTTCTTGAGCGTGTTGGGCTTGGCAAACAGCCTGAGGTCGACCGGCCGCCCGGGGGCGCCGCCTGCCAGCGCGTCGGTCACTCCATTGAAACCGAAGTTCTCACTCTGCCGATCGGCCAGGATGACGGCCGATGCCGAAGGTCCGGCCAGTTCGATCGCCGGGATCGGCAGGCCGAGGATGGCGCGAAGGTGCAGCTCAAACTCGTTCGGATTCTGCCCGATCAGCGTCACCATGCCGGTGTCATGCGGGCGCGGACTCAGCTCCGAGAAGATTGCCCGGTCGCCGCAAATGAAAAATTCGACCCCGAAGATGCCCCAGCCGCCCAGCGCCTCGACAACCTTGCGGGACTGGAGCCGCGCCGAGCCCAGCGCCGCGTCCGAAATGGCCGCCGGCTGCCAGCTTTCGCGATAGTCCCCCGCCTCCTGCCGGTGCCCGATCGGCGGGCAGAACAGCACGCCATCCTTGGTGGCGACGGTCAGCAGGGTGATCTCGGAATCGAATTTAATGAACTCCTCGACGATCACCCGCGGCCGGTCGCCGCGCATGTTGGCGACGGCATAGTCGAACGCCTTGCCCAGCTCTTCCTCGGTGGCGGCGACGCTCTGGCCCTTGCCGCTCGAGGACATGACCGGCTTGACCACTGCGGGCAGGCCGACGGTCGCGGCAGCAGCGATCGCTTCGCCGCGCGTTTCGGCGAACAGATATCGCGAGGTGGTGAGCCCAAGCTCCCGGGCCGCGAAATCGCGGATGCCGTCGCGGTTCATGGTCAGCTGCACGGCCTTGGCGGACGGCACTACATGCCAACCCTCGGCTTCCAGCGCCGCCAGCGTTGCGGTGTCGATCGCCTCGATCTCCGGGACGATATAGTCGGGCCGATGCTTATCGACCGCGGCGCGAAGCTTCGATCCGTCGAGCATCGCGAACACCTCGCGCTCGTCGGCCAGCTGCATGGCGGGAGCATTGTCGTAGCGGTCGCAGGCGATCACCCGGCAGCCGAGCCGCTTGGCGGCGATGGTGAATTCGCGGCCCAATTCGCCTGAGCCAAGCAGCATGATCGTCGCAAGATACATCAGCGCGGCTTAGCGGGCTTGCGCGAGCTTGGGGAGGCGGCAATGCTCGCCGGCGAAACAATCCCGAAAGGCCCGCCGATGCGCCGACTAGCCGCCCTTGCACTGATTCCGCTGATCGCCGCGGCTCCCGCCGCAAAGCCCCAGACCCCGAGCGAGATCGTCGCCGCCGCGCCAAAAGCCGACTGGCGCGAGATCGCGGCGGAGGACCTGGTCGTCTTCGAACTTCAGGGCGGCAAGAAGGTGGTGATGCAGCTGGCGCCGTCGTTCGCTCCAATCCATGTCGCCAACATCCGCGCCCTGGCCCGCGGCGGCTGGTGGAACGGTGCGGCGATCTACCGCGTCCAGGACAATTATGTGGTCCAGTGGGGCAATAATGAGAGCGAGAAGCCGTTCCCGGCCGGGGTCGTGGCCAAGCCGCCCGCCGAATATCATCGCGCCCGCAAGGGGCTGGTGATCACGCCGCTGGGATCGCCGGACGCTTATGCACCGGCCGCCGGGTTCGCCGGCGGATGGCCGGTTGCCTACGACCCCAAGGCGGGCACGGCCAACCTCGCCCATTGCTATGCGATGGTCGGGGTCGGGCGGAACCTGTCGCCCGATACCGGATCCGGCGGCGAGCTTTACGCGGTGATCGGCCATGCGCCGCGCCACCTCGACCGCAACATCGCGCTGGCCGGCCGGATCGTGTCCGGCTTCGAGGCGATGAGTTCCCTGCCGCGAGGAACCGAGGCGCTTGGCTTCTACAAGGAGCGTTCGTCCGACGTTCCGATCGTCAGCGCGAAGCTGGCCTCCGACCTGCCGGCCGCCGAGCGCCCCCGGTTCGAATATCTCACCGGGCCTTCGTTCGCCGCCTATCTCCACGCACGAAAAAACCGGCAGGACGATTTTTTCATTCGTCCTGCCGGAGGGGCAGATTTATGCAACGTCAATGTGCCGGTGAGACCGGTCCCGGCGGCCTAGGCCGCGTAAGCGGTCTCGTGCACCCGATTGCGGTGCTGGATGACGATCGGGCCATTGTGATGGCGCATGCTGGCCTCGGCCAGCGGCAGCGCCGTCGCGCAGAAAGCGCATTCGGCCGACATCCGGCCGATCAGCCATTGGGTCCTGCCGCAGCCCGGGCAATGATTCACTTCATGCTCGCGATAGACGACGTGATATCCGCGCCCGGCCGGGTCGTGTCTCATTTGCAGGTCGCTCAGCGTGGGAACTGAAGCCATGAGGAGTTTCCTTTCGGAGGCGATGAACGACCGAAATCGTGCGCGGTTGCACGAAATCTCTACCTAGAGTGCCCGCAGTCCCTCCGCGGGACGCGCGTTAAGTGCTGGAATCGCCGCCAGAAAGGCTGCGAAAACCGCCAGCAGGAGGGCGCCCACCGGGATCAGCGCGAGGCCCTCCCAGTCCGGGCTGAATGGAAATTCGAAGACCTGGACGACGACCAGCCACGACGCGATCGTCCCGGCGGCGAGCGCAATCAGGGCCACTGCGGCCGAGAGCAGGGCGAATTCGGTCAGCTGGCTTCGGGCCACTTCGCCGCGGGTCGCCCCGACCAGCCTCAGCAGGACGATGTCGCGGGCCCGCTGGCGGCGGGTCGCCACCACCGAGCCGGCAAGCACGATCATGCCCATCAGGATGGCAAAGCCGGTGGCGATCCGCACCGCTCCGTCGATCGATTCCAGCAGTGACTTCACCTGCGTCACGATGTCCGAAACCCGGATGGCGCTGACCATCGGCAGGTCGGCCGCCAGCTTTCGCTCGAACGCAATCGTCGACGTCCTTGGCGGCGGGGCGATGGTAGCCATCAGCGTGTAGGGCGCGGCTTCCAAGGTCCCCGGCGCGAAGATGATCGCGAAATTGAACCCCATGCTCCGCCAGTCGATTTCGCGCAGCGAGGCAATCCTTGCCTCGATCGGCCGGCCCAGCACTGTGACCGTCAACGTGTCGCCAACCTTGAGCTTGAGCGCCGTGGCCGCATCCTGGTCGATGCTGACCAGTGGCCGACCGCGATAATCCTTCGGCCACCATTGGCCGGCGACGATCCGGTTGGCCGGCGGCAGGTCGCGGGCGAAAGTCAGGCCGCGGTCCCCGCGCAGGATCCAGGCACCCTCGGGAATGTCGCGCATTTCGGTGACCTGGACGCCATTGACGGCGGTGACCGGCCCGCGCAGCGACGGCACGAGCCTGAGTTCGGCGCGCGGAAGTTCGGCCTGCGCCAAGGCCAGGAAGCGCTGCTGTTCGGCCCGGGGAATGTCGACCAGGAACAGGGCCGGTGCTTTCCTGGGAATGGTCGTGTCGATCTCGGCAAGAATACTCGAAGCCGTCCCGGCGAGGGTGATCAGCAGGGTCAATCCAAGACCGAGCGAGACCGCCAGGCGGCCGGTCCCCGCTCCGGGCCGGTCGAGCGCGGCGATGCCGAGCCGGGTCACCGGGCCTCCCAAATGCCTGGCCGCTCGCGCAGAGCGGCGGATGGCGACGCCCAGCACGGCAAACAGGCCGCAGAGCCCGGCGATCGCGGCCACGCCGGTGGCTGCGAACCAGGGGTCGCTTGCGCCGGCAACGGCGATCGCGGCCGCAAGCGCGAGTGCGGTCACCGGCAGAATGAAGGTGCGCCAGCGCATCGGATCGCCATTGCCGACGTCGCCTCGAAGCAGTCGCGCAGGCTTGGTTTCGGCGGCACTGCCGACCATCCGCCAGCTGGCGGCAAAGCTGATCAGCACGCCGAACAGCCCGGCCTTGGCCAACGCCGTCCATTGCGGCGCCGTGTCGGGCGCCACCGGCAGCATGGATTCGGTGAGCTTGCCGACCAGCGCGGGCGCCATTGCCCCCACGGCAAGGCCTGCGACAATGGCGAGAGCGGCAATCAACCCGATTTCCGCCAGCAGCATCGTCGTGACCGTTTTTCGGGTCGCGCCGACCAATTTCAGGATGGCGATGGTCGGGCGGCGCGAGGCCGCGAAGGCGGCAGCCGCGCTCGACATGCCGAGCCCGCCGATCGCCAGCGCAGACAAGGCAACCAGCAGCAGCATCTGGCCGAGCCGGTCGATAAACCGCCTTGTCCCGGCTCCGGCTTCATCGCGCGTGGTGGCGCGCCAGCCGCCATTCTGGAACTGACGCTGGAACTGCTTGCCGGTTTCGTCCGCATCGGCATTAGCCGGAAGCAGGAGCCGATAGCTTGTCGAGCCGATGCTGCCGGGCTGGATCAATCGGCTGCTGGCGAGGCCGGCCTCGTCGACGATCGCGGGCGGAGCAAGGGCAAAGCCGCTTCCCCCCGGTGCCTTGTCGATGATCGATACGATCCGGAAGGAAGCATGGCCGAGCCGAACCTCCTGCCCGAGCCGCAGGCCGAGCCGCTCGGCGACCTCGCGGCCTACCGCAACCTCAGCTCCCGCCGGCCGCCGGCCGCCGGGGCCCCAATCGACCTTGCCCGCCAGGCGCCAATTTGCGTCGACCCCGGACAGTTCGACCAATTGGGTCCGGCCATTTGGAGCGACCAGCATTGACCGGGTGGTGACGCTTTTGGAGGCGCGGCCAAGGCGGTCGATCGCGGCTCTTTCATCCGCCGTCGCGTCCCGCTGCGCGACTGAAAGCATAAGGTCGCCGCCCAGCAGTTCGCGGCCATTTGCGGCAATGGCGCTGTCGACCGACGAGGCAAGGCTGGTGACGGAGGCCAGCCCGGCGATTGCCACGGCAAGGCAGATCCACAGCAAGCCAAGGCCCTTGAGCCCGCCCCGCAGGTCGCGAAGCGCGAGGCGCAGCACCTGGTTCACCCCGACAACAGTCCGTCGGCCATGTGGACGACCCGGTCGGCCCGGGCGGCAACCGCCGCGTCATGGGTAATCACGAGCAGCCCTGCGTCGGCCTTGTCCGCCCGCTCGAACAGCAGGTCGATGATTGCCGCACCGGTCGCGCTGTTGAGGTTGCCGGTCGGCTCATCCGCGAGCAGTAGCTGCGGACGAGGGGCGGTCGCTCGGGCAATCGCTACCCGCTGCTGCTCGCCACCCGATAGCTGTGCCGGATAGTGAGATAGGCGGTGGCTGAGGCCGACCGCCTCCAGCTCGAATGCGGCGCGTCCACGCGGGTCGGGGGCGCCGGCCAATTCAAGCGGCACCGCGACATTTTCCAGCGCGGTCATCGTCGGCAGCAAATGGAAAGCCTGGAGGACGATTCCGACCGACCGGCCGCGCAGGCGGGCCAGGCGGTCCTCGTCGAGACGGTTGATGTCCAGCCCGGCCAGCTGGACGCTGCCGGCATCGGCACGCTCCAGCCCCGCCACCACCGCCATCAGCGAACTCTTGCCCGATCCAGATGGGCCAAGCACCGCGACCTTTTCCCCGCGGAGCAGCGTCAGGCTCACGCCTTTCAGGATTTCGGTACGGACATCGCCCTCGCCGAGGGTCAGCCGGACGTTGTCCAGCGCAATCAAGGGCTCGCTCATGGCCCGAGTAGCTAGGGAGCTTGCGGGCCGGTCACAATGGCCCCACCTTCAACGCCATGATCCGCCGGTCGATTGCCGCCGCCCTTTTGTCGATCACCTTGATCGGTGCCGGCCCGCCGCCGCAGCACCCGCTCATCCTCGCTTTCGGGGACAGCCTGACCGCCGGCTACGGCCTCGACCAGGGGCTTGGCTTTGCTCCGCAGCTGCAAGCGACGCTTCGCCGCCACGGAATTGCCGCTACGGTCGTCGACGGCGGCGTCTCGGGGGATACCAGCGAGGCCGGCAAGGCGCGGCTCGGCTGGACGGTCGACGGCCTCACTCGAAAGCCCGACCTGGTGATCGTCGAGCTGGGCGCGAACGACATGCTGCGGGGACTGGATCCAGGGCTGACCGAACGGAATCTGGACGCGATCCTGGCCGACCTGGACCGGCGGCAGATCAAGGTGCTGGTTGCCGGGATGCGCGGCGCGCCGAACCTCGATCCAGCCTATGTTTCACGATTCGAAGCCATTTACCCGAAGCTTGCCGCCCGGCACGGCGCCGGCCTCTATCCCTTCTTCCTCGACGGTGTCGCGGCGCAACAGGGAATGCAGCAGGCCGACGGCATGCACCCGACCTTCGCTGGCGTGAAACGGATCGTTACTGGAATAGCGCCGGACGTCGAAAAGGCGCTTCGCCGCTAGGCGTTCAGCCCCTCGAGCGAGATCGGCTCGGCGAACTCGGCGCCGATGCGGTTGCCGGCAATCCAGCGGACCAGGGCATTGGCGCGTTCGCGGCCGGGCAGGATCAGCCAAATCCGGGTTCCGACTTCAAACTCGCCCTCGGCCTCGGCCATGAAGCCGGTTTCGGAGATGTTGATCACCTTGGCTTCGAAGCCTTCGGCGCCCAGTTCGCGGACGCGCGCGCCGATTTCCACCGGATGGCGGGCAGTCCGCCGGCGATCACTCGAATCACGGGCCTCTTCGATCCGCGCCTTGATCATTCGAAAATTCATCTCCACGCCAAATCTAGTCCAGCGGATTGGCGAAATATACGCCCATTTGCCCTTCGCGCAGCCAACGCACCTGAGCGCTTATAGTGCCTCGGTCAAGCAGTTGAACGGAAACGCTTTCTCCGATGTGGGCATCGCCCGAATAGCGAAGCATCACCCCGGAACGCGACAGGTTGAGGACCGTGACGATGTGGTTTCGGCCGCGAATGGTCAGCACCGCAGTCTGGGACTCGGCCTCCAGCCGATCCTCCGAACGCTCGTCGAACATCCGCTTGACGGTGCGCGGGATCATGCCTCCGTGAAGGTGGAATCGCGATGACATGCGGCCTTTCCTCTTCAACCTTCAATTCCCGTAAAGCTTATGCTTCCCAACTGTTTAAGGATTGGTTGGCAGGGGTCAAACGCGCGATGGAGGGCAAAAGCCGCCCCTAGTCCGGCTGGTTCATCATGTGTATGTCTAATGTTGCTAGGATGGACGTGGATTTGGCGCCGGTGCGCCAGTTGCGTCATGCGAGGGGTTACGGACTGTGACGAAGGCGCGTTGGAACCGTTTGGCGACGTTTACCGCCATGGCTGCGATACCGGTGACGATGGCTGTCGCGCAGCCCGGCCAGGCGCCGGTGGCGCCAGCGCCCAAGCCAGCGGTCCAGCCGAAGCCTGCCGATCCGATCGGCCCATTGCCCGATGCCAACGCCCCGCCGGCGCAGGCCGCGCCGGAGCCCGCGCCGCCCCCGCCACCGCCGCCGCCGCCACCGCCGCTGTGGACGTTGCAGCAGGCGAGTGCGCTGGTCGGCTATATCAACAATATCGGCCGCGAAGGCCTTTCGCCGGCGGACTACGATCCCGCCGGGCTGATCGACGCGATGCGCTCGAATGATCCCCAACTGCTGGCGCAGGCGGCGACCGACCGGTTCAACAAGCTTTCCTCGGACCTGGCCCTCGGCCACGTTCGCGGCGATGCGCGGATCGACTGGCATGTCGTCGACAAGGATCTCGACGAGGTCCGCCAGCGGCAGATGCTGGAAGCGGCGTTGATCACCAACCGCATCCCGGAAGTGCTCAACACCCTGCTTCCAACCCATCCGCAATATGGCGCGCTGCGCACCGCGCTGTCGATTACGCCCAAGACCGAGACGCAGCAGATCAACAAGATCCGGCTCAACATGGACCGATGGCGGTGGCTGCCTCGCGAGCTTGGCCCGAAATATATCATCGTCAACGTGCCGAGCTATTACGCAACCCTGGTCGAAAACGGCGCGACCCGGTGGAAGACGCGTGCCGTGGCCGGTGCGATCAAGACCCCGACGCCGCAGCTCAATGCGACCGCGGTCGGAGTGATCCTCAATCCCTGGTGGGAAGTGCCGCCAAGCATCTCCAAGGAGGTTGCCGGCAAGGCCGGCTTCGTCGCGCTGAAGGGCAAGGACGGCAAGATCCAGCGCTGGCGCCAGCCGCCGGGACCGACCAATGCGCTCGGGCAGTTGAAGTTCGTGATGTACAACGAGCAGAACATCTATCTGCACGACACCAACGCCAAGAGCCGCTTCAACAGCGAGGTTCGCGCCGCCAGCCATGGCTGCATCCGAACCAAGGACGTGTTGGAGCTTGCCACCATGCTGCTCGGCGATGACGGTGGCGAATGGACGCCGGACAAGATTGCCGAAACACTGGCTTCCAAGAAATCGAAGCAGGCCAATTTCGTGAAGCCGCTGCCGGTCTACATCGTCTACTTCAGCATCGCCGCGAACACCGACGGGTCGATCGTCACCTATGACGACATGTATAGGCGCGACGGCAAGGTGATCGCGGCGCTGCTCGATAACGAGGGCAAGGCCCCGGCGCCGGTAAAGAAGGCGGCCGAGAAAGTGGCAACCAAGTCGTAACGGCAACGAAAAAGGGCGGCTCCATCGGAACCGCCCTTCCCGTTTTTCAGTTGCCGGTCAGGCTAGGCGACCAGCTTTTCCGCAAAGATCATCCGGCCGCCGGCCAGCTTGCTCATCACCTTCCACTGGTCGGCGCGGCTGAACGCGAAGCAGCCTTCGGAGCGTCCGAGCTTGCCGTGGATGTCGATCATTTCCGGCTCGGCATACCAGGCGTTGTGGATGACGATTGCGCGGGCCGCGGCGTTGCTGTTGCTCCAGTCGAGGCCGGCGACCTTCATCGAGAGGCCGTACTTGCCCTGATAATATTCGCCGGTGGTGTAGGTGCCGTTCGATGTGGCTTCCGAACCGGGCTGGTTCGAGAAGCGCTCGACAAACCCGCTATGGTCGGGGTCGGAGCCGCGCCCGTGCGCAACCCGGAAGCTTTCGACGGTGCCGCTGGCCAGGTCCACCAGGTGGAAGCGCGGATCGCGCGAGGCCAGCGAGAAGTCGACGATGCCGATCGAATCGCGCGGCGCAATGCGGTGCGAATCGAGCGCGGCCTTGGCCTTCTGGAAAAGGGTCGAATCCACGCCAAGCGGGGTCACCGGAGCCGGCGCAACGCGCGTCACGGGCTCGACCGGCGCCATCGGCTGGCTCAGGATCGATGGGATAAGCGTCTGCGAACTGGCTGCGCTGGACAGTAACAGCCCACCCGCACCGGCCGCGCCAAGACGCAACATTTCACGACGATTCAACGAACTAATACCCGCTCTCTGCATCCGATCCTTATACGGATCAAAAGGTTAACCGCCGATAACCCTTTTGGCATGTTTGCGGCTTCCGTCCCGCCGGACGAACGGTTCGTCGTACTCGACGGAACTTGCTCCTGCCTTGAAATCGGAAGACGCCGCTGCTAAGGGGCCGCCTCCGCACGCCTCGTGGGCGTTTGTGGACCATATTCATTGCCCAGCGAAATCGAGGCCGGATATCCGGCTTTGGCGCCGGGTTCGCCCGGTCGATTTCGGGCACGCTTTTGAAGGGAGTTGGACGGCTTTTTATGCAAATCATCGTTCGCGACAACAATGTCGACCAGGCGCTGCGCGCGCTCAAGAAGAAGCTGCAGCGTGAGGGCGTCTATCGCGAGATGAAGCTGCGCCGCCATTATGAGAAGCCGTCGGAAAAGCGCGCTCGTGAGCGGGCCGCCGCGATCCGCCGGGCTCGCAAGCTCGAGCGCAAGCGGATGGAACGCGAAGGCACCCGTTAAGCCTCGTCGCAAGTCTCCGCTTTCTCTTCCTGCCTGGTCAATTTGCGAGGGCTGACATGTCGGTTACCCAGGTTCCGCTCCGTCCCGTCGCCAAGGGCACCCTCCCGAAGTTGTGGCTGGCGATCGCTGCGCTGGTCGCGCTCGCCTATGGGATCGCATATTTCGGCGCCGGCCAGTTCAAGACCGTCACGGTCGAAACCGTCGCGCCGGGCAAGGGACCGTTCATCGGGGAGATGGACGGCGTGATCATCGAATATACCGGCCGGACCGAAGACGGGACGGTATTCGACAGCACCGAAGGCCGCGGACCGGCGCCGTTCCTGGTGATGCAGCTGTTCCCGGGCTTCAAGCAGGCCCTGGCCCAGATGCAGCAGGGCGGCCGCTACAAGATCGTCGTTCCGGGCCGTCTCGCCTATGGTAAGAATCCGCCGGCCGGAAGCCCGATCAAGGTCAATGAAGACCTCAGCTTCGACGTCCATGTGCAGCAGGTCGTCCCCAATGCCGCGCTAAGCGCCGGCGCCGCCCAGCCGCCCCAGTAAGGCCTATCTCCGTTTTTTCGGGGCCGCCGGCTCCGCCGGGACCTTGCTCACTTCCTGCAGGGTGACCTTGAGCATCGCCAGCAGCGGGTCGGCCAGCAGCAGGCCGAGAATTCCGAACAGAGCGCTGAACACCAGCTGCGCCGCGAGTACGAGCGCGGGCGCCAGGTCGACCGTCTTGCGCGCGATGAAGGGCACGACCAGGTAGCCATCGACATTCTGGACGAAGAAATAGACGAAGATCGCCCATAGGCCGGTGCCGGTGCCTGCGGAGAAGCCGACCAGCACCATCAGCGTGCCGGAAATGATTGCGCCGATGTTGGGGATGAAGGCCAGCAGGCCGGTGATCAGGCCGAGCAGCGCGGCCATCGGCACGCCGCCGATTGCCAGCATGACGAAGGTGAACACGCCCTCGAACAGCATGCCGATGATGCGTCCGAACAGCAGTCGGCGGAGCGTGAAGGCAACCCTTTCGCTGATCATGTAGAAGCGCGCGCGGTTCTCGACCGGCAGCATCCAGGCAACGCCGCGATCGTAAAGGTGCGGCTCCATCGCAATGAAGACGCCGATCACGATGATCATCAGCCCGCTGGCCAGCGCGCCAAGCGCGGTACCGACCGCGGTGGTCAACCTTCCCACCGAGCCCATCAATTGGGGACCCAGGGTCGCCCTGCTGTTCGCGGTGACCAGGCCCATGTCGCGCGCCCACAGCATGACCCGGTCGATCTGCACGTTGAGGACGATGCGCAGCGCTTCGAACTGCGCCGCGAACGTCGTGCCGGCGAACCACAGCACCCAGCCGATGAACCCGAACCCGGCTATAACGACGATGCCAAGGCGCCAGCCGCGGCCGATGGGCAGGAACCGGCCAAGCAGCCGCGCGCCTCCATCGAGAACGACCGAAAAGACGAAGCCGGCGATGATCAGCAGGATCGGCTGGGCCAGCACGACCACGCCGACGATCGCCAGCGCCATCCCCAGCCAGACCGCCGCCTTGCGGGCTTCGTCGCGGACTGGCCTGCTGGACAGATCGGCCGGGCCGGGGCTCTCGGGCGGACGATCGGGTTCCAGCTTGGCGGCCATCGTCGGTTAGTCCTTGGGCGGCCGAAGCGAGTTGCCCGCGCGGCCCTCGCGGAAGGCCGAGAACCAGGTGGCCGGGTTGGTGAGGACGGTCGTGCCGTTAAGGCTGAAGGTGATGAACTCCGCCCGTCCGCCGATATTCTCGATCGGGACGGGACCGCCAAGGCCCTGCTCCTCCAGGCTGAAGCGGCTGTCGGCGCTATGGTCGCGATTGTCGCCCATCAGGAACAGATGGCCGGCGGGAATCCGGATCGGGCCGAAACTGTCGCCTTGGCTGGTGCCGTCGTCGATCGTGTCGTAGCCGACGCCGTTGGGCAGGGTTTCGTGGACGATCGGCAACCGGCAGAAAGTGCCGTTCGGCGTGTCGACCTTGCGATCCCAGAACTGGTTGATGCCGCATGGGGAATTGGTGTCGACCGGGATCATCGCCGGCGGCCGGAGCGAAGCCGGCACTGGCTTGCCATTCAGGATCAGCCGTCCTTCGCGGACTTCCACCGTATCGCCGGGAAGGCCGATGACGCGCTTGATATAGTCCTGGTTCCCGCCGGGCGGAGTGACGATCACCACGTCGCCGCGCTCGGGAACGCCGGCCAGCAGCCGTCCCTTCATGAACGGCAGGGTGATGGTCCATGGCTCGGAATGGCGCAGCAGCACATTCCTCAGGATCGCCGCCGGATTGGGGATGGTCGGCGACACATAGGACCAGCCAAAGGGGTATTTGGTCACCACCAGCCGGTCGCCCGTCAGCAGGTTGGGCATCATCGATTCCGACGGAATGTAGAAGGGCTTGGCGATGAAGCTGTGGAAGGCGAGAACCGCCAGCAGCACCCAGAACAGGCCCTTGATCTCGCGCCAGATCAGCTGGCCGCGGCTATCCTTGGATTCATTTTCGTCTGCCGGCGCCAGCTCGGCGGCGGCGGGCTCGGTACGCTCGGACAATCAGGGCTCCATCTTGCGGGCATAAAGAATGACGAAGGCCTGTGCCCAGGGGTGGTCGTCGGTCAACGTCAAATGCACCTCGATGGCGTGGCCTTCCGGGACAAGCGCGTCAAGCCGTGCCTTGGCGCCGCCGGTGAGGTGCAGGGTCGGTGCGCCCGACGGCGCATTCACCACGCCGATATCCTTCATATAGACGCCGCGCTTGAAGCCGGTGCCGACCGCCTTGGAGAAGGCCTCCTTGGCGGCGAAGCGCTTGGCCAGCGTGCCCGCCATGGTGTGGGGGCGCCGCGCCGCCTTGGCGCGCTCGACCTCGGTGAAAACGCGATTGAGGAAACGGTCGCCGAAGCGGTCGACCGATCCTTGGATCCGCTCGATGTTGCACAGGTCGGAGCCGATGCCGACGATCATGACAGTCCTCCCAAGCCGTCACACCGGACTTGATCCGGGGTCCACCTTCCTTCCCGTGGGGAGGAAGAAAAGGTGGATTCCCGCTTCCGCGGGAATGACGAAAGCAGGACTTTCATCTAGCTGCATCCATCAGGTCGCGCATCCGCCGGACACTCGCCTCAAGCCCGGTGAAGATCGCCTCGCCGACCAGGAAATGACCGATGTTGAGCTCGGCCAGCTGCGGGATGGCGGCGACCGGCACGACATTGTCGAAGGTCAGGCCATGGCCGGCATGCGGCTCGATGCCGTTTTTGGCCGCCAGCGCCGCCGCGTCGGCGATGCGCTTCAGCTCGGCCGCGCGTGCCTCGCCCTCGACATGGGCGTAGCGGCCGGTGTGGAACTCGACCACCGGCGCGCCAAGCCGGACCGCGGCGGCCACCTGCTCCTCGCTCGGCTCGATGAACAGGGAGACGCGGATGTTCGCCGCGCCAAGCTTGTCGACAAAATAGGCGAGCTGGTTGTGCTGCCCCGCCGCGTCGAGCCCGCCCTCGGTCGTTCGTTCCTCGCGCTTTTCCGGGACGATGCACGCGGCATGCGGCCTGTGCGCCAGCGCGATGGCCAGCATTTCCTCGGTGGCCGCCATCTCCAGGTTCAGCGGCAGGTCGATCTCGGCCATCAGCCGGTCGATGTCCTCATCGGTGATGTGCCGGCGGTCTTCGCGCAGATGGGCGGTGATTCCGTCGGCGCCGGCGCGGGCGGCCTCATGAGCGGCCCGGACCGGGTCGGGATGCGGGCCGCCGCGCGCGTTCCGGATCGTCGCGACATGATCGATGTTGACGCCAAGACGCAGGCGCTGGCTCATGCCGCGACGCGACTCCCCGGCTTGATCGCGGGAATTTTGGCCAGCTCCTCGGGCAAATCATTGGCATCGTAGGTCGGAACGTCGATCCGGATCAGCGGGTGGAACGGCACGCCGAGATCGGCCGTGCCCCCCGACCGGTCGACCAGGGCCGCCTCGGCGATGACCTTGCCGCCGGCTTCCTCGACCGCGGCAATCGCTTCCTTCGATGACAGGCCGGTGGTCACCACATCCTCGACCATCAGCACCCGCTGGCCGGGCTCGAGCGAAAAGCCGCGGCGGAGGTGGAAGACGCCTTCGGGCCGTTCGACGAACATGGCCGGACGTCCAAGCGCGCGGCCCATTTCATGGCCGATGATGACGCCGCCCATGGCCGGCGAGATCACGACATCGATGGATTCGCGTAGGTCCGCGGGAAGCTTGGCGGCGAGCGCCCGCGCCAGCCGCTCGGCCCGTGCCGGGTCCATCAGCACCCGCGCGCATTGCAGGTAGCGCGGGCTGCGAAGGCCGGACGAAAGGATGAAATGCCCTTCGAGCAGCGCGTCCGCATCGCGGAATTCTGCCAGAATCTGCTCGTCGGTCACGCCTGTCTCCTCAGCGATTGCGGCCCGAAATAGGCTTGCAGCGCCCAGCTATCAACCGCCGCTTGAGGGACTGGAATCTCCCGCCTATAAGGCCGCCAAATTCGGACCTGCCGTCCATCGGCGGGCCTTCCTTTGCAACCGAATCAATCGGGGTGACGATGAAACTATTGGGATGGGCGATTGCCCTGGCGGCAATGGGGCTAACACCGGCGACCGCAAGCGCCCAGGCGCCGGCAACTCAGCCGCAGGTTGAGGCGACCGCTCCCGCGGCAACCACCCCGCCTGCTCCAGCGCCGGCCGCTTCGGCCCCGGCGACGCCTGCGCCATCGATCGATTATGCCGCTCCGACGCCGGACGTCGGCATGCCTGTCCCCGGAAGCAAAGGCATCCAGACCCAGGTAACCGCCCTCGGCGAGCGCGCCGAAGCATTCCACAACGGTCCGCTCCTTTGGATGTGCGGCGTGATCAGCGTCTTCGTGCTGGCGCTGCTGCTGTGGACCATCTTCCGCTATCGCCGCGGCGCCAACCCGACCCCTTCGCGGACCACCCACAACACGGCGATCGAGGTTGTGTGGACGCTGGTTCCGGTGCTGATCCTGGTGGCGATCGCAATTCCGTCGATCCGCCTGATCAAGGCTCAGTACAGCCCGCCGCCGGCCGACGTGACGGTCAAGGTGATCGGCAACCAGTGGTACTGGACCTTCCAATATCCCGACAATGGCGGCTTCGAGATCGTGTCCAACATGCTCAAGGAGCAGAAGGACGTGAAGCCGGGCGATCGGTTCCGGACCGACGCCGACGGCCCGCCGCTGCTCGCCGCTGACGAGCGGCTGGTGATTCCGGCCGGCAAGGTCGTGAAGTTCATCGTCACCTCCAACGACGTGATCCACGCCTTCGCCGTCCCCGCCTTCTGGACCAAGATCGACGCCAACCCGGGCCGCCTCAACGAGACCTGGGTCAAGGTCGATCGTCCGGGCGTCTATTTCGGCCAGTGCAGCGAGCTGTGCGGCGCCCGCCACGGCTTCATGCCGATCTCGGTCGAGGTCGTGCCGGAGGCGACCTTCAACGCCTGGGTCGCATCGAAGGGCGGGACGCCCAAGGGCGCCAAACCCGCGGCCGAGACTCCGGCGGCGACGCCCGCTGCCGCTCCTGCAGCCGCGGCTGGGGCCGCTCCGGCGGTAGGGCAACCCGCCACCAACCAGGCCGCGACGGCCCAGAACTAATTCTCAAGCGGAAACGAGACAAACATGAGCACCATTCCCGCCGACGCGCTTCCGCTGAAGGCTCACGAAGACGCCCACGCGCATCATGACGCGGACCATAAGCCGGGCTTCTTCGCCCGCTGGTTCATGTCGACCAACCACAAGGACATCGGCACGCTGTACCTGCTGTTCGCGATCGTCGCGGGCATCATCGGCGGCAGCATCTCGGGCATCATGCGCATGGAGCTGATGCATCCGGGCATCCAGTATCTGACCCAGGCCTGGCCGATCGGCGCCGGTGCGGGAGCGAGCTTCGACGAAGCGCTTCACCACTGGAACGTGCTGATCACCGCCCACGGCCTGATCATGGTCTTCTTCATGGTCATGCCGGCGATGATCGGCGGGTTCGGCAACTGGTTCGTGCCGCTGATGATCGGTGCGCCCGACATGGCCTTCCCGCGGATGAACAATATCTCGTTCTGGCTGCTGGTCCCGGCGTTCATCCTGCTGTTGGGGTCGTCGTTCGTTAGCGGCGGCACCGGCCTCGGCGCCGGAACCGGCTGGACCGTCTATGCGCCTCTCTCCACCAGCGGCTCGTCAGGGCCGGCGGTCGACATGGCGATCTTCGCGCTCCACCTGGCGGGCGCCAGCTCGATCCTCGGTGCGATCAACTTCATCACCACCATCTTCAACATGCGCGCGCCGGGCATGACCCTGCACAAAATGCCGCTGTTCGTCTGGTCGGTGCTGATCACCGCCTTCCTGCTGCTGCTGGCGCTGCCGGTGCTGGCCGGCGCGATCACCATGCTGCTGACCGACCGCAACTTCGGCACGACCTTCTTCGACGCGTCGGGCGGCGGCGATCCGGTGCTCTACCAGCACCTGTTCTGGTTCTTCGGCCACCCCGAGGTGTACATCATGATCCTGCCGGGCTTCGGCATGGTCAGCCAGATCATCGCCACTTTCAGCCGCAAGCCGGTGTTCGGCTATCTCGGCATGGCCTACGCCATGGTCGCGATCGGCGTGGTCGGCTTCGTCGTCTGGGCCCACCACATGTTCACCATCGGCATGGACGTGAACACCAAGATGTACTTCACCGCCGCGACGATGATCATCGCGGTCCCGACCGGCGTGAAGATCTTTTCCTGGATCGCCACCATGTGGGGCGGCTCGCTCTCCTTCGAGACGCCGATGCTGTGGGCGATCGGGTTCATCTTCCTGTTCACCGTCGGCGGCGTGACGGGCGTCGTGCTCGCCAATGGCGGCGTCGACAACTACATGCACGACACCTACTATGTCGTCGCCCACTTCCACTATGTGCTGAGCCTCGGCGCGGTGTTCGCGATCTTCGCCGGCTGGTACTATTGGTTCGGCAAGATGACCGGGAAGATGTACAACGAGTTCCTCGGCAAGGTGCACTTCTTCGTCATGTTCGTCGGCGTGAACCTGATCTTCTTCCCGCAGCATTTCCTCGGCCTCGACGGCATGCCGCGGCGTATCCCAGACTACACCCCGGCGTTCGAGAAGTGGAACGAGGTCTCGACCTACGGCTATATGGTGATGGCCGCCGGCATGGGCGTTTTCTTCGTCAACATGATCTGGTCGCTGGCCGCCGGTAAGAAGGCCCCGGACAATTATTGGGGCGAGGGCGCGACGACGCTCGAATGGACCCTGTCCAGCCCGCCGCCCTTCCACCAGTTCGAGACGCTGCCCAAAATCGACTAATCGCAGCTTCAGTCAGGACAAGAGCGCCCCGGTCCCGGCCGGGGCGTTTTCGTTTGGGCCGCCAATATAGGGTCAGTCACCGTCAACCAGCGTCCGTTCGGCCAGGATCAGCGCGCCGACGACGCAGCCGGCGAACAGTGCGCCTTCCAGGAAGCCCGTCACCGACTGGCTGACCGGGCCGAAGCCCCGCTCGCCGAAGACCCGGCCGATCTGGTCGAGCCGCAGCCTCGAATTGGCGAAGGAGTCCGCGAGCAGGGCGAGGCTGCCGCCCATCAGCCTGCCGCCAAGCATTGGAATGATCGCGCCGGCGATGCCCCCCGCCAAGGCCGACAGCGCGACGCCGCGACGAAGCCGCGCCACGCCGGTCTGGCGGGCGGCAAGCCAGGCACCCAATCCAACCGCACCGCCCAGCACCAGGCCTTCCAGCGCCCCGGTAATGTCGCCGGGCGACTGGCCGAACAGCAGGTTGAAGGCGTCGAGGCCGAGCAGCTTGGTCAGCGCGCCGACGACCAGCCCGCCAGCGGCGCCGCCGGCGATGCTCCACGGACCCCATGGCCGCTTGATGGATCCGGCTGCCGATATCCCGAACGCCACGCCGGCCGCACCGATCAATCCGACCAGGGTGGTCAGGCAGAGCATGACCAGCAGGATCGAGGCGGCCCCCATCCCCGGCTGCAACGGCTGCGAAGCTCCGGTGAAGCCGTAGAAGATGCCGCCGAGAAGGCCGGCAAAGCCGCCGCCGACGGTTCCGCCGGCCCCGAGCATGATCAGGCGCCGCCAGTCGCGGCCTTGCGCGGCCGCCCGAACCGATCGCTCGGCGGGCTCGCCGCCGACCGCTTCGACCGGCGCGATGAAGCGGTAGCCGTGCTTTGGCACCGTCTCGATGAACCTGGGCAGTGCGGCATCGTCGCCAAGCTGGCGGCGCAGCGTCTTGATGCACTGGGTCAGCGCCTCGTCGGTCACCGGCACTCCGCGCCATACCTCGTCGAGGAAGCGGTCCTTCGACACCAGCCGGCCTTGTTCGCGGACCAGCAGCGCAAGCGCGTCGAGATAGCGGCTGTTAAGCTCTACCTGGCGGTCGCCACGGCGTAGCCGGCGCTCAACCGGGTCGAGCTGGAAGCCCTCGAAACGGAAGCTGCCGGATGCCACTCTTCAGCAAAACCTCAGTCGTTGCTCATGACGTTCACCGGCCGGTCGGACAGGCTGGCGTCTCAGTCATGCATGGAGGCAAGGCAATGGCAAGCGATACAGGTCTTGGCGGCAGTCCGTGGCGGATTGCGGGATGGGGTCTTGCCGTCCTCGCACTCCTGACGCCCTTCCTCGCCATGCAGTTCACCGGCGAGGTGAATTGGACCGGCTCGGATTTCATTTTCGCCGCGGTCCTGATCGGCGGGGTCGGCTTGCTGTTCGAGCTGACGGTGCGCCTGTCGGACGACAAGCCCTACCGGGCCGGCGTCGGGCTGGCGCTGGCGGCGAGTTTCCTGACGGTCTGGGCCAGCGGCGCGGTCGGAATGATCGGTGACGAGGGCAATCCGCTGGACCTGATGTTTGCCGGCGTCCTGGCGGTCGCGCTCCTTGGCGCCGCGATTGCCGGGTGCCGGCCGGCCGGGATGGCGCGCGCCATGGCTGTCGCCGCGGCGGCCCAACTGGCGGCAAGCGTGGCCGGCATGTTCACCGACCTTCGCGGCGGGGTATTCTCAGCCATGTTCGCACTGATCTGGCTGGCTTCGGCCGCCATGTTTCGAAGGGCGGAGCGGACGCTTCGACGGAAACCTGCCTAGGCGCCGCGATCAGCCAATATTTCTTTCACGGTCGGTTCGAGGTCGGCAGAGTCGGAGGGTCCATGAACCTCTTGTTCCAGCGCGCGCTTGAGACGGTTCAGCTCTTCGTCCGTCAGGCCTTCAATACCTACCAGTTCTGACCTGGCCGGCTTCAGGGCAATCAAGATTTCGTCCAACTTGGCCTGGATCGCGACGCCATCCCGGTTTTGGCTGTTCTGGATCAGGAAGACCGCCAGGAAGGTGAGAACGGTCGTGGCGGTGTTGATGACCAATTGCCAAGTATCCGAGTAATGGAAAAGCGGGCCAGTCACTGCCCAGATTATACAGGCCAGCGTCGCTCCAATGAACGCACTTGGCTGGCCCATCCAATTGCCGGTCTTGGACGCCAGGTCATTGAAAAAGCGGCGCATTGGGTACGCTCCTACACATTTTAAGCTCTAATCCCCTCGACGATGCTTCGTTCCCCGCTTTCGGCTCTCCCCACTGGCGAAACCTTCCTCGCCTCTCTTCCCGGCAGGCTGGCCGACACGGTACGCCTGGCAGCAAACGCCCGAAAGCGATGCGAAGATAATATGGCCAATCCGGCCGGCCATATCTGCGAGGAATGGCGCAGGATGATGGAAAGCGGTCACTAGCTAGTGTCCATTCTTCTGCGCCGCCAATCGTTGAACGCAGCCGCGCCAAAAGCGCGAAAGGGTCGCCACGCACTAACGGGACACTTCACCTAGCTGTCCTGCTCCCAACGTTTGACGAGAACTGCGTTGTGCCAAAGTTCGCTTCGTCCATGCAGAACCATCGCCGCAGCCAACATTATGGCGGCCTCGTCATCCTGGCTTTCAAACTTGTGCCAACCCACGATAACGTCTCTGTGGGTGCCGAAATAATAGAGGTCGTAGGTCTTCACCTAAGCGATGGGCCTACGAGAAAAAGTCTTCCAGCCGACTCAGTGATCGCAATCCGTTATAAAGCGTTATTTCCCAAACCGCTCCATAACCCAGCCCTATCGATGTCGCAGTTTGGTGAATTGGCGTCGCCAAATGTAAAACTAGCTTGCGATAATTCGCCTCATTGGCTTCGTGGCCTATTATCGATTGCTGTTCCTGAATCTTCGTAACGACGTCGTGCACGCCTACGATTTCCGCTCTCGTAACGACATGGAAGCCATGCACATTGCCGAGGCAAAGCGCGGACTCTCGGCATTGGAACTCTGGCAAGGCGCACGAAGAATTAAGCGCTGGGATTCTTTCCCGCCGGGTGAATGATTGCGGCAGTGCTCATCAATCTTAAGCAGTGGCCGCTTCCCACTCAAAGCCGACATTCCAAACCGAGACGGCTCAAGGTCCCCATCTCGTGAGGCTTTGTTTGACCATGTCATCGATAGCTTGGTCTTCCGCAGCCGCTTTGTCGCTCCGCCTTTGAGCCTCTTTCTCAAGACGTTCGTTGTGCTGCTCTTCGGTTTTTGGGTTTCGCTTCGTTCTCATCGGGCCTCCACGAGGGTTAAACGCATTGCGAAGAGCTCTAGGGGCATGAGCTTCGTTGGAATATGGCATTCCCCGTTTGAGTCCCGATTTCCGCTTTCTACCCATTCCGGCCTTAACCAACCCACTGCGGACGTTTGCCCCCCGCTTGGGCCTATCCGCGAGTTGGTGACAAGCGGCCGGGCTAACGTCACCCAAAATGAAGAAACCCAAGGACGCCGAGTGCGTTTAGACGCCACCAGCATCCTCTTCTCATTTGCGGAGAGTGGCCCGCCGGGGTGTAGCGTAGTTCCGGCGGGCCTTTATAAATTGCCCCCGGCTCTTGTGATCATCCTACGCCACTCCTCGCAGATTTGGTCGGCCTGCGTGGCCGTATAACTGTCGCCGCGCTTTCTGGCGTTTGTTGCTAGGCGCTCCGTGTCGGCCAACCTCTCGCGGAGGCTGGCAAGGAACTGTTCGTTAGTCGGAAGGGCGTCCATGCCCTGACAATGACAGCTATATGCAAAGCATCAAGAGACTTCGGCGGGCTTACCCATGTCTGCCAGATGCTCCTGAATGTCGATCAGCTGCTCGATATGCTTCTCTTGCAACTTGCACGCCCGTTCGGCGCAAGCTCGCAACGGAAGGTCGGCGAGGAGGGTTTGCTCGCGCCAAAAATTGAGCGCGGCCTTGGCGAGCATCAACTCGTCATCGATTTGCGTCAGCATTCGATTGCGCGGCATGCGCACCCCCACTCCGACGCAGAAGCTGCGCTCAATCCGCCAGCGAGTCTAGCGGCCGTTGGCCAGCGCGCAGTGGACTGCCCCATTAGGAGCTAGAGGGAGCGAAGTGGTTCGTTATCCTGTCTCGACTGTTCGATGATCCGCTTATCGCGAGCGAGCAGGGCCTGGCACTCTTCAAGCGCAAGTTCGAGAAGGTGGTTCACCTTCTTTAGGCTGTCCATGTCGGGCTTGTCGCGTAGGCTGGCCACGTTTCTATCCCTCTCGCAAACTCCCGGCCGATGCGCGCGACCGGGAGCCTGTTTGGTTGCTGGGAGGGCATCTCCACAACGCTCCCGACCTACCTAGATGATAGGACCGCGGAAATTGGGGGAAATGCTGGCTATTGTCTAAGGTCGCATCCCCCGAATATCCGCTTTCCACCCATTGCGGTTATTAGGCAGTTCGGCTTCAATTGCGCGATGAAGAGAGTCGCGTCCGTCTTCGGCTTGCTAGTCTTGGCATCGCTAGTGGCCGCTCTCGCCTACGCATTGGAGGGTTACTTTAGCGCCGGGGCAGACGCGAGTGTCTTGGGTCGTCGTGCCGACCAGCTGAT
Organism: Sphingomicrobium sp.; assembly: GCA_035494075.1. Lineage (GTDB taxonomy): Bacteria > Pseudomonadota > Alphaproteobacteria > Sphingomonadales > Sphingomonadaceae > Sphingomicrobium. Next base: position 79,895 of record DATJHF010000023.1, read on the forward strand.
TGCAAAGCATCGGGGTCCCAATGACTTGGGTCCAGGCCGTATCGATCAGCTTCTGCTGGTCGAAGATCCCGGCTTCTGGACCCATAGAGGTGCTGATTGGACGACACCCGGAACGGGTCTGACCACGCTTACGCAGTCCGTGAGCAAGCACGTCGGCTTTGAGAACTTTCGCCCCGGCCTGCGAAAGATAAGGCTAGTGGGCTATGCCATGGGACTGGAGAGCAAGCTATCCAAGCGCCAGATTCTCGCATTATATCTCGACACAGTTTGGATGGGACGCGGACCGAACGGATCGATGGTCGGCCTGTTCAACGCCAGCGAGGCGGTGTTTCGCCGTCCCCCGTCCGTTCTCAATCAACATCAGTTCCTGTCGCTGGTTGCGGTGCCTATATCCCCGCGTAGGTTCAATCTTGTCGATCCAAACACAGAACTGAACGAGAGGACCGCGCGCATCGAACGACTTGTTGCACGACAGTGCCGCCCCGCCGGGGTCCGAGATGTATGGCTCGAAGGCTGCGCGGACGGAAGAAACAACATCTCGTCCTAACGTCCGTTTTCCACCCATTGCGGTCATTAGCCGCACACAGCCGCCTACCCACCATCCGGGCCGCCAGCCAAACTCCTGCGATGGCGGGCCTTTCCTGATGGCGGGCGACCCCCTATAGGGCCCGCGTGACCAGCGTCCCCCTGACCAGAGACGAGCAGTTGCCGGCCGATTGGCGCGACTTGCTCGCGTTGACCAAGCCGCGCGTGATGAGCCTCGTCGTCTTCACCGGCCTGTGCGGGCTGCTGGCCGCGCCCGGGCCTGTTCATCCGGTGCTGGGCTTTACCGCCGTGCTTTGCATTGCGCTCGGCGCCGGCGCGGCCGGGGCGCTCAACCAATGGTATGAGGCCGACCTCGACGCCAAGATGAAGCGGACCGCCAAACGCCCGCTTCCGGCCGGCCGGATGAGCCGCCAGACGGCGCTCCACTTCGGGGTCGGCCTGGCGGTGTTTTCGGTGATCCTGATGGACCTCGCGGCCAACCACCTGGCGGCCGCGGTGCTGGCCATCTCGATCCTGTTCTACGTGCTGGTCTACACCGTCTGGCTGAAGCGCCGGACCGCGCAGAACATCGTCATCGGCGGCGCCGCGGGCGCCTTCCCGCCGCTGATCGGCTGGGCTGCGGTGACCGGCGACGTTACGGCCCTGCCCATCCTGCTGTTCGCAATCATCTTCCTGTGGACCCCGCCGCATTTCTGGGCGCTGTCGCTGTTCGTCAGGACCGACTACGCCAATGCCGGGGTGCCGATGCTTCCGGTCGTTGCCGGCGTCCAAAGCACGCGCCGCCAGATCCTGCTCTACACGCTGCCGATGATCGCCGCGGCGGTCGCGCCCTGGGCGCTGGGCCTGACCGGCTGGGTTTATGGCATTTCGTCCGCCATCCTCAGCGCCATCTTCCTGGTGCTGTCGTTTGCGGTGTTCGCCAACAAGGCCACCGAGCCCAAGTCGATGGGGCCGGAAAAGAAGCTGTTCGCCTTTTCGATCGTATATCTGTTCGGGCTGTTCGCGGCGCTGGTCGTCGACCGGTGGCTGGTCTGATGCCGCAGGAAGAGGATGAACTGATCCGCAAGCGGCAGCGCGAGCGTTCCCGCATGCTGGCGATCCTGCTGGGGCTGTTCGTGGTCCTGATGTTCGCCATCACCATCGCCAAGTTGGGCATCAACCGATGACTTCGCTGACCCAGAAGAACCGGGCAGTCGGCATGCGCGCCGCACTGTTCGGCCTGGCGATGCTCGGCCTCGCCTTCGCCTCCGTGCCGCTCTACCGGGCGTTCTGCCAGATCACAGGTTTCGGCGGGACGACCCAGAAGGCCGAAGCGGCCCCCGGTGCGGTGGCCGGCCAGGTCGGCGTCCGGTTCGACGCCAATATCGATCCCCGGCTGCCGTGGAAGTTCGTTCCGGAACAGGAGACGGTGCGGATCCATCCGGGCGCCCGGACGACCATCTATTACGACGCCACCAACTACACCGCGCGCTCCACCACCGGGCAGGCGATCTTCAACGTCACGCCTGAATCGGCGGGGAAGTATTTCAGCAAGATCGAATGCTTCTGTTTCACCGAGCAGACGCTCAAGCCGGGCCAAAGCGTGCGGATGCCGGTGGTCTTCTTCGTCGACCCCAAGCTTCGCCAGGACCCCGACACCAGGAGCATCGACGAGATCACGCTCAGCTACACATTTTATCCGGTGGAAAATCCGGAAACGCCCCGCTAGAGCCGCTGGCAACCACAGGGAATTCACACGTCATGGCTTCGACCAAGAATCACGATTATCACATTCTTCCGCCCGACCAGTGGCCGCTGATCGGCGCTACGTCCGCGCTGTCCTTCTTCGGCGGGATGGTGATGTGGATGCATGACAATCCCTACGGCAAATTCCTCATCCTGCTCGGGTTCGTCGGCATCGGCGTGACGATGTTCAACTGGTGGGCCAACGTCATCCGCGAGGGCAAGGCGGGCGACCATACGCCGGTCGTCCAGCTCCACCTGCGCTACGGCATGATCATGTTCATCGCGTCGGAGGTGATGTTCTTCGTCGCCTGGTTCTGGGCCTTCTTCTCCTCCGCGCTGTTCCCGGCCCCGGTCGAATGGGTCGACGGAGCGGTTCAGCACATCACCGATACGGCGACCATCGCGCAATGGCCGATGAAGGGCCTCGAGGTGCTCGATCCATTCGGATTCCCGCTGCTCAACACCTTCATCCTGCTCTGCTCCGGCACGACCGTGACCTGGGCCCACCATGCCATGATCCACGGCCATCGCGGCGGTGCCATGAAGGGGCTGTGGGGCGCGCTTGGCGTTGGCGAGGACGACGGCCTCAAGAAGGGCCTGTGGCTGACCATCCTGCTCGGCATGCTGTTCACCTCGATCCAGGCCTATGAATATATCCATGCGCCGTTCAACTTTAAGGCGAACATCTTCGGCGCGACCTTCTTCATGGCGACCGGCTTCCACGGTTTCCACGTGATCATCGGCACCATCTTCCTGATCGTCTGCCTGGTCCGCGCCTACAAGGGCGACTTCACGCCCAAGCATCACTTCGGCTTCGAGGCGGCAGCTTGGTACTGGCACTTCGTCGACGTCGTATGGCTGTTCCTGTTCGTTTCGATTTACGTCTGGGGCGGGGCGGGCGCACCGCACCACGGCGGTTGATGAGCGAGGCGCCGCTTGCCGGCGCCGCGCCGTCGCTGGCGGCGGCAAGCTTCGAGGGACTGTGTCCCCGCTGCGGGGCAAGGACCCTGTTCGCAGGGCTCACGCGGTTCGCGCCCAGCTGTCGCGCATGCGGCCTGGACTTCGCCGGCTACAACGTCGGCGATGGGCCCGCGGCCTTCCTGATCCTGATTGTCGGCGCGATCGTCGCGGTCAGCGCCATCCTCCTCGACCAGGCTGTTAGCCCGCCCTGGTGGGTGCATCTGGTCTGGCTGCCCGTCGCGGCCGGGCTCACCATTTACGGGCTACGTCTCGGCAAGGCGGCGCTGCTTTACCAGGAGCATAAGCACCGTGCCCGCGAGGGGAGGCTGGCGGAATGAGCCGCAAGCTTCCCCTGATCCCGACCATCCTGGTCGCACTGGCGGTGGCGACCATGATCGGGCTCGGCATCTGGCAACTGGAGCGGCGCAAGGAAAAGGAGGCGCTGCTGGCCAGCTATGCGGCCGCCGCCAACCTGCCGCCGATCGGTTGGCCGTCGATTCCGCCGAAGGAGCCGCTGCCCCTGTTCCGGTCGGCCACCGCCAACTGCCTGTCGGTGGTCGGCTTCAGGACCGCCGCCGGGCAGAACCGGAGCGGCGAGCCGGGCTATTTGGTCATCGCCGATTGCCGGACCGGCGCAGAAGGACCGGGCGTTTCGGTCGAGCTCGGCTGGTCGAAGGATCCCAATGCCGGCCGCGCCTATCGCGGCGGGCTGGTCAGCGGGGTGATCGCGCCCGACAAGGTGAGCCGGATGCGCCTGGTCGCCGCGGCGGCGGGACCGGGGCTGACGGCCAGCGCGCCGCCATCGCCGGCGATCATCCCCAACAATCATTTGAGCTATGCTGTCCAGTGGTTCCTGTTTGCCGGCATCGCGGTGACGATTTACCTGCTTGCGCTTCGCCAGCGTTGGCGGAAGGAGGGCGCCAATGGCTGAGCTGACCCGCCTCGCCAATGGCCTCACCGTCGCCATCGACCCGATGCCGGGCGCCCAGTCGGCGGCGATCGGCCTCCATGCCTTCGTCGGTTCGCGCTCGGAAGCCGACGGTAAGGGCGGATTGGCGCATTTGCTGGAGCACATGGTGTTCAAGGGCGCCCGCGGCCGCGACGCCCGCGCCATCGCCGAGGCGATCGAGGATGTCGGCGGCTCGCTCAACGCCTGGACCTCGCGCGACCAGACGACCTTCCACGCCCGCACGCTGGCGCCCGATGTCGGCCTCGCGCTTGAATTGATCGCTGACCTGGTGAGGGCGCCGACGCTCGACGAGGCCGAGCTGGAGCGGGAGAAGCTGGTCATCCTCTCGGAGCTCGGCGAATGCCTCGATGCGCCCGACGATTTGATCCACGACCGGCTGTTCGAGGCGGCCTTCGGCGAGCAGCCATTGGCACGGCCGGTGCTCGGCAGCGAGCCGAGCATAGTCGGCCTCACGCGGCAGGACTGCGCCTCCTGGCTAAGCGAGCAGTACCGGCCCGAGCGGCTGGTGATTTCCGCCGCCGGCAAGGTGGACCCGGCCCATATCCTACATTTGGCCGAGGCGCTGTTCGGCGATTTGGAAACCACTGCAGTGCCCACTATCGCCCCCGCCAATTTCCTTGGCGGCATTCGTTCGGACCGCAAGCAGGCTGAGCAGACTCATCTGGCACTGGCCTACCGCGGGCTGCCTGCGTCGAGCGACGAAGCGCCGGCATTGTCGCTGTTCGCCCAAGCAGTTGGAGGCGGCATGTCTTCGCGGCTGTTCCAGGAACTGCGCGAGGAACGCGGACTCGCCTATTCCGTCTATGCCTGGACCCAGGGCTTCGCCGACACCGGGCTGTTCGCTGTCAATCTCGCGGCCGACAAGGCGCGCGCCACCGAAGCGCTTAACCTCGCTCGGGAAGTGGTCGAGAGCGCCGTCGAGGGGCTGACCGAAGCGGAGCTCAACCGCGCCCGTGCGCAGGTCGAGGCCAGTATACTGATGGCACTGGAAACTTCCCAGGGCCGGGCCGATTCCATGGCAAGGTCGATCGAGATATTCGGACGGATCATGACCGCCGAGGAAATGCTGGCCGAGCTTCGCGCGGTCGATGTCGCGGCGGCACGCGCAGCGGGCCAGGCGATGCTCGACGGTCCTCGGGCCGTTGCCTCGATCGGCGGCAAGCTCGCGCTCGCGGCATGACCGCATCGACGCCCTTGGCCGACCTAAAGACGATCGTCGCCGAGCCATGGGAAGACTGGGGCCTGATCGACAGCGGTAATGGCCAGAAATGGGAGCGCTACGGGTCCGTCACGGTTGTCCGGCCGGAACCCCAGGCGATGTGGGCGCCGGCGCTTGGTGAATGGTCGCCGGACGCAACCTTCGTGCCCGGATCGGACGAGGAGGGTGGGGGACGCTGGGTTCGCCATCGCGACGTGCCGCGCGACTGGCCGCTGTCGCGCGGGAATGTTCGCTTCCATGCCAGCCTGACTCCATTCCGCCACCTCGCCTTCTTCCCCGACATGGCGCCGCAATGGGACTGGATGCGTGAGCGTTCGGCCGATGCCGACGTCATGAACCTTTTCGGCTACACGGGGGTCGGCACCCTTCTTCTAAGCGAAGCGGGCGCTCGCCTGGTCCATGTCGACGCATCGAAAAAGTCGGTTGAGGGCGGCCGAGCCAATGCCGCCCTGTCGGGTCTTGGCGAACGGCCGATCCGGTGGATCGTCGATGATGCCGCCAAATTCACCGCCCGCGAAGTGCGGCGAGGGCGGCGCTACGACGGCATCCTGCTCGATCCGCCCAAGTTCGGCAGAGGGCCCGAAGGCGAAGTGTGGCGGCTTGAAGAACATCTGGCGCCATTGCTGGTCGATTGCCGCAAGCTGCTCGATTCCGACAGCAGCTTCCTGGTGCTGACGGTCTATGCGGTACGCATGTCGGCGCTGGCCATCGGTGAATTGCTGCGGCAGATTACCTCCGACCTCGGCGGCCAAGTCGAATGCGGCGAGATGGCGGTGCGTGAGGAAGCGCGAAATTTGCTCCTGCCAACCGCGATTTTCGCGAGGTGGGCTAGGTCCTAGAAGCCCGGATCGCCGCGCCGGTAACGAATGGAGCGCCGGCGATCAGCAGCAAAGCCACCGCCGCTTCCAATTTGAGGGCCGCGCTTTCTGCATCTCCGGCGGCGGCGGCCCCAAAGATCACCAATGGCACAGCCAGCGGCATCAGCAGCAGCCCGGCCAATGCGCCTGCGCGTGGGAGGCCGGCGGTCAGCGCGGCGACGGCGACGGCCAGGGATGCCAAAGCGGGTGTCCCAATCGCCAGCGACACCAAGATCCGGCCAAGAGCCGGCCCGTCGAGCCCTACCAGGAAGCTGCCCGGCACCGCCGCAATCAGCAGAAGCGGCCCGAAGGTCAGCCAGTGCCCCGCCATCTTGGCCGCACCAATCGCCTCTTCGGTCATCCCGGTCAGCGCCAACTGATCGAGGATGCCGTCAGCCCGGTCCGGCTCGACCAGCCGCTCGATCGGCAATAGCGCTGAAGTCAGCGCCGCGATCCACAGCGCCCCGCCGCCAATCCGGGCCAGCAGCCGCGCATCGGGCCCGACTGCAAATGGCACGATCGTCGCCACGAGGAGGAAAAAGGCGACCGGCAACCAGGCTGCGCCGTGCAATCCGCGGCGGACTTCGCGGGCGATCAGCCTGCCGGTCATGCGCCAAGCTCCAGGCTTCGCCAATCGCCAGTGAGCGGCATATGGCTCGCCGCCAGCACGGCGCCACCGTTCGACCGATGCGCGGCAATGGCGCGATCGAGTTCGCCGACGCCCTTTCGGTCGAGCCCGTTCAACGGTTCGTCGAGCAGCCACAGGGGCGCGCCGCTCGCATGGACCCGCGCCAACTGGGCCCGTTTCGCCTGTCCGGTCGACAGCAGGCGGACCGGGACTTCGGCCAATTCCTCCAGCTCGAACGCGGTCAGCGCCTGCGCCAGTTGCGGTCCTGCCCAGAAGGCCAGCGCACGGGCGAGCGATAGCTCGCGGTCGAGTGCCAATCCTTCGTCGGCAAGCGCTGCATCGGCTCTCATCACCCGCCCGGTGCTCGGTTTGAGCAGGCCGGCGGCCAGCCGGATCAGGCTCGATTTTCCGCTTCCATTGGGACCGGTAACATGGAGCGCATCGCCTGCGGCCAGCCTCACATCGAGCTCTTCGAACAGCAATCGCCCGCCGCGGACCAAGGCCAAGCCCTCGCCGCAAAGCAGCGCGCTCACGCCTGTTCTTCCAGCGCGTGCATGTCGTCGTCGCTAAGGCCGAAATGATGGCCGACTTCGTGGATTAGGATGTGGCGGACGAGATGCTCCAATGCTTCGCCTTCTTCGCACCATTCAGCAAGAATGGCCTGGCGGAACAGCCTGATACGGTCGGGCAAGCTGCCGGAAGTATCGACGCTGCACTGGCCGATCGGGATTCCCTCGTAGATGCCGGTGAGGTCGAGGGGGTGCTCGATCGCCATCTCCTGCAGCAGCGTGTCTTCGGCATATTCGTCGACCTGCAGCACGACATGCTGCAAATGGGAGGCGAAGGGATCTGGCAGCCGCTGCATCGCGGTGCGCGCAATCGCCTCGATCTCATCGGCCGTTGGAGGATGGTCAAAGCGCCGCGCCATGGGCTGCCGCCATAGAGTGGCGAAGCGCCGTGCGGCAAGCTTGCCCCTTTCGCGAACCGCCTCTAAAGGGCCGCTCTCTCCAGAGCATGCGGAGCGGTGGCCGAGTGGTCGAAGGCGCTCGCCTGGAAAGTGAGTATACGGCAAAACCGTATCGAGGGTTCGAATCCCTCCCGCTCCGCCATCAACTTTTCGAATGAACCCGATTCAATCGGAAACTTCGAAGCCGGACAGCAAGGCGGCAACATTGTAGCCCAAGTCTTTAATGGAGTAGCCGCCTTCCATGACGATCAGCGTGGGCAGGCCCAAAGCAGCGATGCGGCTCGCGATTTCGCGATAGTCGTCGCGCCGCAGTTTGAAAAAGGATATCGGATCGTCCTCGAACGTATCCGCGCCGAATGACAGGACAAGCAGCTCTGTCCGATCAGCGCTGACGGCCGCCAGCGCCTGGTGCAGTGCAATATTGTAGCCATCAATGGCCGTGCCACGCGGCAGCGGCAGGTTGAGCGTCTTCCCGGCGCCCGCGCCTGACCCACATTCATCGGCGTGGCCCCAGAAGAATGGATAATCGGTAGCCGGGTCGGCATGGATCGATGCGAACAAGACGTCGGGATCCTCGTAGAAGATATCCTGCGTCCCATTGCCGTGATGATAGTCGATGTCGAGGATCGCAACTCGGCGCCCGCACCGGCGCGCGTGATTGGCGGCGATGGCGGCACTATTGAGGTAGCAATATCCGCCGCAATAATCGCGGCCGGCATGATGGCCCGGCGGACGGCAGAGTGCAAAGCTGACCCGCGCCTTGCTGTCGAGGACATCGGAAAGGGCCGTCAGCGCCGTCTGTGCGCTCCAATAGCTGGCTTCCCAGGTCCCTTCGGTGATCGGGGTCGCCGCATCAAAGCTATAACGGCCAAGCCTGGCGTCGATGCGATCCAGCTTCAGCGCGCGCCGCCGGACGATGGGCCAGGTGTAGCCGATCGCATCGCCATCGCGGCCGGACGCGCGCCATTCATCATGCGCCGCACTCAGGAATTCGACATAGCCGCGATCGTGAACGGCGAGCAGCGGCTCCAGTCCGAAGTCCCTGGCAGGGACTAGCTCGCCGAAGCTGGCGGAAATTATTTCAGCGCGCGCGGATTTCTCGGCATAGTCGCCCCATCCGCCATTGTGCAGCTCCCGCAGCGGCTCGTGGGCCAGCTGGCGCCGGTCGAAATAGCCGGGAATGGGAGCCACGGGCTAATGCCCCTCATGCATGGTCATCAGGGACTGCAGCAGTTCCTCGTCGGCGCTGGACATGACCGCCAGCACGGTCGCCTCATCGCACCCTTCGGCGGCGAGATAAGCATGGCCCATGCTTGAATCGATGTAGATTGACTGGCCGGCCTCAAGGGTCACGGTGTCATAATGCTCGGTGTTGACCGTCACCCGGCCGTTGAGGACGTAGACGAATTCTTCGCCGGCATGATGGACGAGTTCGCCGAACTCTTTCGAGGTCTTGGCCCGGATCTTCGAGATGACGGGGATCATCCGCTTTCGCCGAAGGTCGGTGCATAGAAAATAATAGTCGTAATTGTGCGTTTCCACCCGAACGGCGTGGTCGATATCGCACAGGCTGCGGCGCGCCGTGATGGCCGCAGGAGCTTCGTCGCTCGATTCCGCGAACAGTTCGGACATGCGCAGGCCGAGCCGCTGAGCCACCTGGTAGAGCTTGTCGTAGGTCAACGTCAGCCGGTCATGCTCGACCTTCGACAGAGTCGATACGGGAATGCCGCTCTTCTCGCTCATCTGCTTCAAGGTCCAGCCTTCGCGGTTGCGCACCCCGCGCAACAAGGCGCCCAAGGTTGGAACTGATGAAGCCATTTAAGCGGATTCCTTTCCAGTTGACGAATTTTCTAATCAGGATAACAGTGTCCCGATCAGAACAATAGCACCAACTTTATTGGCTGGCGCTGGCCGGGGCAATCCCGGCGACTAGGGGAGGAAGAAACCGTGAGAAAGTGGCGAGGAATTGCCTTTGGGTTGGCGGCGATTGCTGCTGGAACTGCCGTTGCGCACCAGGCCGTCAAGCTGGGGCCCGACACCAGTGTGGGCAAGCCGTCGTTGTCCGTCGCGGCTCCGGGCGCAACTGCGGCGGCGTTGCCGGCCGGCAGCCATGAGCTCAGCAAGACCGACGTCGACGCATGGCTCGATGGATATATGCCCTACGCCATCGCGCGCGGCGACATTGCCGGCGCGGTGGTGGTTGTCGTAAAGGACGGCCAAGTGCTGACCGAGAGGGGCTATGGCTTCTCGGACGTCGAAAAGCGCGTGCCGGTATCGCCCGAAACCACGCTCTTCCGACCGGGCTCCATTTCCAAGCTGTTTACCTGGACCGCGGTCATGCAGTTGGTCGAGCAGGGCAAGATCGACCTCGACGCGGACGTCAACACTTACCTCGATTTCAAGATTCCGCCGCGCAACGGCAAGCCGATCACGATGCGCAACATCATGACGCATACTGCCGGCTTCGAGGAAACCGTACGGCATCTGATTCATGACGACACCGTCCCAGTGGTGCCGCTTGACCAGTTCGTGAAGGAAAGTCTTCCGAACCGGGTGTTCGACGCGGGCACCACGCCCGCCTATTCCAACTATGCAACGGCAGTGGCGGGCTACATTGTCCAGCGCCAGTCGGGCCAGTCGTTCGACGATTATGTCGACCAGCACATCTTCCAGCCGCTCGGCATGAAACATGCCAGCTTCCGGCAGCCGCTGCCGAAGAACCTCCAGCCCTTCATGTCGAAGGGCTACAAGGGCGCATCGCAGAAGGCCGAACGGTTCGAGATCGTAGACCCGGCCCCCGCCGGAAGCTTGTCGGCGTCCGGGGCGGACATGGGCAAGTTCATGATCGCGCATCTCAACAATGGCGCGGGGTTGCTAAAGCCGGAAACCGCCAAGTTGATGCACGAATACCGCTACGACGTGATTCCCGGACTCAATCGCATGGCGCTGGGTTTTTATGAGCAAGGCATCAACGGCCATCGTGGCATCGCCCATGGCGGCGACACCAGCCTGTTCCATTCGGACTTGACCTTGTTCATCGACGATGGGGTCGGGCTGTTTGTATCGGTCAACAGCGCCGGCGGCGAGGGAGCTCCCCGGGCGCTTCGGGAGCGGCTGTTTGATGAGTTCGGTAACCGCTACTTCCCGGGCAAGCCGGTCACCGCAAGGGTCGATGCCGAAACATCGAAGAAGCATGTCCAGCAGCTTGCCGGCAACTACTTCAACAGCCGCGGAATTCGCAGCAAGTTCCTGCACATCCTCGACCTTATCGGCCCGGTTGCGATCGGACCGGATGAGGACGGCAAGCTATCGGCGCCGATGGTCACCAATACCGGCAACAAGCCGCGCCGCTGGGTCGAAATCGAGCCCTATGTCTGGAAGGACCTGGACAGCGATGAGAAGCTGGCGGCGAAGGTCGAGGACGGCCAGATCAACCGCTGGAGCTTCGACACCGTTTCCCCGTTCATGATGTTCGACCGGGTGCCCTGGTACAAAAATCCGGCATGGCTGGCGCCGACGCTGTTTGCGGCTCTTGGGTTGCTTTTCCTCGCCGCGATCTCATGGCCCGCGGGAGCGATTGCCCGTCGCCGGTATAAAGCAGCGAACGCCTATGAAGGCCGCAGGCTCAAGCTCCAGCGCATCTGGCACGGCTGGCAATGGCTTGCGCTGGCAACGGTCGTCGGTTGGGTTACCTTCATCGGCGTCGGTTTCTCAAGCCTGTCGCTGCTCGGTGGTCCGCTGGATCCACTGCTGATCACCATCCAGGTGCTGACTCCAATCGCCTTTGTCGGCCTATTGCTGCTGGCCGGTTGGAACGTGCGCCAGGCTTTCGTTGAGAAGCGCCGGTGGTTCGTCAAACTCTGGGCAGTTGCGCTGCTGCTTTCCGCCGCGGTGATCGCCTACGTCGCTTTTGCCTTCCACCTTGTTGGCTTCGGCACCAATTACTGATGCCACGCCTGGAGTTGGATGTAACTGTCGAGACGTTGCGGCTGGCCCAGCCGTTTCGAATCTCGGGCCATGTTTTCACCGGTTCAGACGTCGTCGTGGTCACCCTTCACGACGGCGACCTGAAAGGCAGGGGAGAGGGCGGCGGCGTCTACTATCTCGGCGATGACGTCGCCCACATGCTTTATACGATCGGCGGCGTCCGGTCGGCCATTGAAGCAGGCCCGACCCGGGAAGAGCTGCGTTCGATCATGCCGGCTGGCGGCGCCCGCAACGCGGTCGATTGCGCGCTGTGGGAGCTGGAGGCGGCGAAGGCCGGAGTACCGGTGTGGCAGCTTGCCGGTCAGTCGGCCCCCAAGCCACTGAGGACGACCTTCACCCTCGGCGCCGACGAACCGGAAGTCATGGCCGAAGGAGCGCGGCGCTACAGCCACGCCCGTTCGATCAAGGTCAAGCTGACGGGCGAGCTGGCGCTCGACATTGCGCGGGTGAAGGCCATCCGCGCGGCACGGCCGGATGTGTGGCTTGGCGTCGATGGCAATCAGGGTTTTGTCATCGGCCAGCTCGACGGGCTTGTTGCGGCGCTCGAGGAGCAGCAAGTCTCGCTACTGGAACAGCCGCTCGCCCGCGGCCGTGAAGCAGATCTCGATGGGTACGAGTCGCCCGTGCCGATCGCCGGGGACGAGAGCCTGCTAACGCTGGAAGACCTGGCCGGCGCGGTCGGGCGCTTCGATGTGGTGAACATCAAGCTCGATAAATGCGGCGGCCTTACCGAAGGTCTGCTGATGGCAGAGGAGGCACGCCGTCTCGGACTGGGCGTCATGGTCGGCAATATGGTCGGATCCAGCCTCGCCATGGCGCCAGCGTTCGTCCTTGGCCAGGGCTGCGACATCGTCGACCTCGATGGCCCGACCTTCCTTGCCGAAGACCGGTCGCCAAGCGTGGTTTACGAAGACGGCAACGTCACCGCCGGACCGGAAGTCTGGGGCTCGGGCAAGGTCACCGTCGCGTGAATGAGGAGCGCGTGTGGTTCGGCCAGCCGCGTGGCCTCACTGTCCTGTTCCTCACCAACATGTGGGAGCAATTCTCCTACTTCGGGATGAGGGCGCTGCTGGTCTATTACATGACCAAGCAGCTGCTGATTGGGCAGGCTCAATCCTCCTTCATCTACGGCACCTACACCGCCTGCGCCTATTTCACGCCGATCATCGGCGGCGTCATCGCCGACCGCTACCTCGGCAAGCGGCGCGCGGTGATCATCGGTGCCAGCGTCATGGCGCTGGGCCACTTCATGATGGCGTTCGAGCCGCTTTTCTACGCGGCCCTGGCAGCGATCGCGCTGGGCAACGGCCTGTTCCTGCCGAGCCTGCCAAGCCAGGTTGGAGACCTCTACCGGCGGGACGATCCGCGCCGCGGCTGGGCGTTCAATGTCTATTATGTCGGCATCAACATCGGTGGATTCCTGGCGCCGCTGATCTGCGGGACGCTCGGTGAGCTTTATGGCTGGCACTATGGTTTCGGAGCCGCCGGCGTCGGCATGGTCGCGGGACTTCTCATCTACCTGTCGGGGCAAAAATATCTGCCCGTCGAGGAAGCGAAACAGGCAACCGCGGGCGCCAGCGATCGAACCGGATTTGACCGTCACACCATCTTCGTGCTGCTCGGGATTGGCCTTTGCGTCACCGTGTTTCGCGCAGCCTATGAGCAGGTCGGCAATACGGTAGCATTGTGGGCCGACAGCGGAGTCGACCGCGCTGCCGGTTCATTCGAGATTCCCATGACCTGGTTCCAGTCGCTGAACCCGCTGTTCGTGATGATCATGACGCCACCGCTGCTTGCCTATTGGCGGCGCCATATCCACCGCGAAACGCGCGCGTCGCTGATCCGCCGGATGGCGATGGGTGCCGGGATCGTGGGCTTGGCCTACCTGCTGCTCGCTGCGGTAGAGGTGGTGAGCGGCGCAGCCTTGGCCGGCTGGGCCTGGCTGGCGCTGTTCTTCCTGGTCTTCACCTTCGGCGAGCTGTTCATCTTGCCTACCGGCCTCGGCCTGTTCGCACGGCTCGCCCCGCCGCACCTCGGCGCCACCACCGTCGCGTCCTGGTTTCTGGTGATCTTCAGCGGCAGTCTTTGTGCCGGACTGGTCGGCACATTGTGGAGCAGCTTCACACCCGCAACTTACTTTCTGATGCTCGCCGGCATTGCCGGCCTGGCCGCAATCCTGCTGCGTGGAATGAGCGCGGTGGCCGATCAAGCGGGAGATGAGAAAGTTTCAGCCGAAGCGGATTGACAATTTTCTAATCAGGACAATAGTGTCTTTATTGGGATTAAGGGAGCGGCATCGTCCCATGCCGGCTCCCGGCGCTCAGCGGGCAAAGATCCGATGGCGCCAATCAGGGGAGGAAATGATGATCAACTGTCGCACCGCCTTGCTGGTGACAACTGCACTGGCAGCTTTCGCAACGCCAACTATTGCCTCAGCGCAGGAGCAGGCAGCTACTGCAGCCGCAACCGCTGCCACTGCTGCTCAATCGGCAGAAGCAGCACCGGCGCCCGAAGCAAAAGAAGAAGGCGAGCTAATCGTCGTCACGGCAACCAAGCGCACGCAGTTGCTGATTGACGTGCCGCAATCGATCACCGTGGTGTCCGGCTCGGCTCTGGAAGACCAGAATGCAAGCAATTTCCAAGACTATCTGAAGCTAGTCCCCGGTCTTCAGCTCAACCAAAGCACTCCAGGCCAAGGGCGATTGATCGCTCGCGGCATCAATTCCGGCGGCGTTGCCTCGACCGTTAGCGTCTACATGGACGAAACACCGTTCGGGTCGAGCAGCGGGCTCGTCAACGGCGCGGTGCTTGCCGGTGACTTCGACACCTTCGATCTCGACCGCATCGAGGTCCTGCGCGGCCCTCAGGGCACGATTTACGGGGCAAGCTCACTTAGCGGCGTTTTGAAATTCGTGACCAAACAGCCCTCGACCTCAGCATTTACGGCGCGGGGCCGGGTGGGCATTGAAACCACCAACGGCGGAGAATTGGGCTATCAGGGCAATCTGGTCGTGAATGCCCCGCTCAGCGACACGATCGCGTTCCGGGCGACCGGATCCTATCGCAAATATGGCGGCTTCATCGACTCGATCGGAACCAGCGCGCCGGATCTGTTCGGCCGCGTGTTGACCGCCGATGACGACAAGAACATCAACGACAGCAAGAGCTTTGGCGGCCGGGCGTCGCTGCTGTTCGCACCGACCGACAAGATCTCGATCCGCCTGACCGCGCTTGCGCAGAATATAGAAGCCGACGCTCCGACAGTGGTTGCAAGCGACCCTGGCACGCTGAAGCGCCTCTACGGCGAGCTCAGCCAATCGCAGTTCGTGCCGCAATTCTCGGACGTCAAATATCGCGTGTACAATGGTACGGGCACGTTCGATCTTGGCTTTGGCGACCTCACGACGTCGACCAGCTATGCCACGCAAAAGCAGGACTTCCGGGCTGACCTGACATTCCCGCTGAGCACCCTCATAGACTTGTCATTTGGTTATCCACCGAACGAGTTCTTCCAGGCGCAGTCAACGGACTCGGAAAAGTTCACTCAGGAAGTTCGTCTCACGGGTGAGTCCCATGTTCTGGATTGGCTTGCCGGCGTTTACTATACGAGTGAGGACGGCCTGATCGACCAGAACTTCATCGCGGTACAGCCGGGAACGCTCGATCCGATTGCCGGTTCGCTCCTTGGCCTCGCGCGGGTAGATTCTGAGTATAAGGAAATCGCCGGCTTTGCTGACGTGACGGTTCACTTTACCGATCAATTCCACCTCGACCTTGGCGGCCGCTACAGCCACAACAAGCAATCGGCCACCCAGGTGAGCGACGGCATTCTCGCCGGGGGTTTCAACCAGTTCCCGACAATCAAGTCCGACGAAAACGTGTTCACTTTCTCGGTGGCGCCGCGTTTCGAGGTGAACGAAAATACCTCGATTTACGCCCGTGTTGCCAAGGGCTTCCGTCCGGGCGGTCCAAATGTAGTGCCGCCAGGCGCGCCGCCCGAGGTGCAGAGCTACGATTCCGACTCTCTGATCAGCTATGAAGCGGGCATCAAGGCCCAGACCGCTGACGGCCGGTTCAGCGTGGATGCCGCAGCCTTCCACATTGACTGGAAGGACATCCAGCTCATTGCGACGGTGTCCAACTTCAACGTCAATACCAATGGCAGCAGGGCCAAGAGCGATGGCTTCGAACTAACTGCAACGGCACGGCCAGTCCGCGGCCTCTCATTGTCGGCCAATGCTGCATACACCAACGCGCGCCTTACCGAGGACCTGCCGCCAATTGGCGTTACCGTGTCCGGATTTGAGGGCGACCAGCTGCCCTTCACGCCGAAGTTCAGCGCAGCCCTTAACGGCGACTACAGCTGGCCTTTGAGTGGATCCATTGGCGCAACCGTCGGGGCGTCGCTACGGCACCTGTCGAGCCAGACCGCCAGCTATGATGCAGCCTTCCGTGTTGCCAATGGCCATCAGCGCAAGCTCGACGCCTATCAGGTCGTCGACGTTCGAGCCGGGCTGGATTTCGGCAAGTTCCAGGTCGACGCTTATGCCCGGAACCTGTTCAACAGCGCAGGCCGGACGTCGACCAACGGGACGACGGTATTCGGACCCTTCCCGCTCAATCCGGATGGCGCAATGAATACTGGCGTCATTCGCCCCCGCTCGATCGGGATTAGCCTGACTGCAGGCCTATAGTCTGATGGGAGGAGGAGCGACCGATCCAGTAGACCGATCGGCGCAACTGGCGACGCTCGAGACTGCCCCGCTTGGACCGTATCTGCTATTCCTCGGCGATACGGTCGAGCAGGGCTATGCCAAGACCGCATTTGGCTTGTGCGATTGGGCTCCTGATCGATGCATCGGGGAGCTTGCATTGCCTGGCGCCACGGTAAGCACCGGCATTCCACGGCTGAGCTGCCGTGAAGCCTATGCAAAGGGCGCTCGAGCGTTGCTGATCGGCGTCGCCACCCCAGGCGGCGCGATCCCACAGCACTGGATCGCTCCATTGCTTGATGCGCTGAAAGCTGGGCTGGACATTGTGTCGGGGATGCACGCCAGACTCACTGACATTCCGCAGCTCGCGGCGTCGGCTGAAATGCTCGGCCGACGTCTCGTCGATGTGCGCGTCCCACCGGCGAAAATCCCGATCGCGACTGGGCGAAAGCGCAGCGGCAAGAGGCTGCTGACAGTCGGCACCGATTGCGCATTGGGCAAGAAATATACGGCTTTGTCGGTAGCGAGGGCACTCGAGGGGCGCGGGGTTGATGTGACTTTCCGCGCCACTGGCCAGACCGGGATCATGATCGCCGGCGCGGGCATACCGATCGATGCAGTGGTGTCCGACTTCATCGCAGGCGCTGCGGAGATGTTGACGCCTGATGCCTCACCCGATCATCTCGACGTGATCGAGGGCCAGGGATCCCTGTTTCACCCCGCCTATGCGGCGGTGTCGCTCGGCCTATTGCACGGCAGCCAGCCCGATATGTTCATCGCCTGTCACGAGCCTGGCAGGACGCATGTCCTTGGCTACCCCGATTTCGCCCTGCCGTCGTTGGAAGAGCTGATTTCCGAGACTGTCGCTCTGGGGAAACTCACCAATCCCGCCCTCCTGTGCGTCGGCGTCAGCCTAAACACCTCCGGCATGAGCGACCAAGCAGCGCGGCAGCTGATAGCGGCGGAGTCCGACCGGCTGGGCCTTCCGGTTGCAGATCCGGTACGCGGCGGCCGGACCTTCGAGCAGTTGCTCGACGGCTGCCAGGGCTGATCCAATGACCGAATATTCGTCCGGCGGTTCGTCACTCTTTCAACGCTATTTGTTGCCCGGTTTCGCGTTCAAGGCCGTGGTCATCGGCGGAGGCTATGCCACGGGACGCGAGCTTGCCGAATTCTTCCTGCCGAGCGGCGCATGGGGCGGGCTGGCGGCGATGGCGCTGTCCATGGGCATCTTCAGCCTATGCTGCGTCGTCACCTTTCTCTTCGCCCGGAATTTTGGCGCGCGCGACTATGTGACCTTCTTCAGGCAGCTGCTCGGACCAGGCTGGGTGCTATTCGAGGGCGCCTACATATTGTTCATCGTGCTGATCCTCGCCGTCTACGGCGCGGCGGCGGGCGCGATTGGTAGCGCGGTGTTCGGCCTCAACGAAATCTGGGGCACGCTCGCCCTCGGGCTTTCAATCATCGCCATCGTGACGTTCGGCAATGTCTCGGTCGAACGGATGTTCGCCTATGTCTCCTACCTCCTTTACGCGGTCTATGCGCTGTTCGTGGTCCTGGCGTTCAGCCGCTTCGGGAGCGAGATCAGGTCGGCCTTTGCCAATGAGAGCCAGGTCGGAAGCTGGATGGCAGGCGGGACCGTCTATGCCGGCTATAACCTTATCGGCGCGGTCGTGATCCTGCCGGTGATGAGACATCTCACCAGCGATCGCGACGCGGTCATTGCCGGTGTGCTGGCCGGCCCACTGGCGATGTTGCCGGGTGCTCTGTTTTTTACCTGCATGGTCGCCTTCCTGCCGGACATTGCCTCGGCGACGCTGCCGTCCGATTTCATGTTGCAGCGGCTCGATCTTCCGCTTTTCCATCTGCTGTTCCAGCTGATGATCTTTTCGGCCCTGCTCGAAAGCGGCGCGAGTTCGGTTCATGCCATCAATGAACGAATTGCCAAGGCAGTTAGAGCCCGGCGCGGCGTCGAACTCAGCCATCGAATGCGGCTGGCAATTTCTCTCGCCCTGCTTCTGTTCTGCATGCTGCTGGCCGACCGATTCGGGCTCATTGCACTGATCGCAAACGGCTACCGGGCGCTGGCCTACATCCTACTCATAGTCTTCGTCCTGCCGCTCCTGACTGTCGGGGCCTGGCGGCTTTGGCGTCACCAATCAAAACCGTTGGAGGTTGCATGAAATCCCGCCTTTCCGTTGCGCTGATCGCGCTTGCCGCGGCATGGCCGGCGCTCGCCGCGCCGCCTGCCAATTTCGACCAACGGGTCGAGGAGCTTCGCCGCGCTTCGGAAACGCCCGGCATGGCGATCGCCATTGTCGAAGACGGCAAGACCGTGCTGGCCAAAGGCTATGGCGTCCGGAAGATCGGCGGCACCGAACCGGTCGACGCCGACACCATTTTCATGACCGGGTCGACCGGCAAGGCCGTGACCGTCGCGGCGTTGGCAACGCTGGTCGATGCAGGCAAGCTCAATTGGGACGACAAGGTCGTCGATCGCCTGCCCGGCTTCCAGATGTACGATTCCTGGGTCACCCGTGAAATGACGGTTCGCGACCTTCTCGTTCACCGCAGCGGCCTGGGCCTTGGCGCCGGCGATCTCATGTTCGTGCCGCGGAGCAAACGAACCCGCGCCCAGATGCTCGAGGGGCTGAAGCACATCAAGCCGGCCACCAGTTTCCGCAGCGGCTACGCCTATGACAACATCCTCTACACCGTCGCCGGTGCGCTGATCGAAGCGGTCAGCGGCCAGAGCTACGAAAGCTATGTTCGCGACCATGTCTACAAGCCCGCCGGATTGCTAACCGCGACCAGCGACGAGCCGGGCCGCCTCGGTACGGTCAACCGCGCTTTTCCGCATGGCCGGATCAACGGACCGGTGCGCGGCCTCGGCGACCAGCAATTGCTCGACGAGACCGATCAGCTGGGCGCTGCTTCGACTCCTGCGGGCCTGCTGGCGATGAGCGCCAACGATCTCGCAAAATGGCTCACCATCCAGCTGGCGCACGGCAAGTTGCCGGATGGCGGACGGCTGTTCAGCGAGGCTTCGTCCGCGACGATGTGGGATCCGCAGGTGATCGAGCCGAACTCTCCACCTCCACCCGGCTTCGAAGCGACCAAGTCCAATTTCAAGACCTACGCCCTAGGTTGGGAGGTATCCGACTACGCCGGTGCGAAGATCATCTCGCACAGCGGCGGCGTGTTCGGTTTCATTACAATGGTCGTGCTGATCCCTGAGAAGAATGTCGGCTTCGCAATCACCATGAATGCGGAAGAAGGGGCGGTGCGGCGCGGCCTGACCTATGAGCTGATCGATCATTATCTCGGCCGGCCATATGTCGACTGGGCCGCTCGCTACAAGCAGCTGCTCACCACGATGCTGGGCAACGCCAAGGTTGCGGTAGAAGCCAAGGCTGCATCGCCGGCCAAGGTCGGACCTTCGCTCTCGCTCGGTCGTTACGCGGGCCAGTACAAGGACCCATGGTACGGGCGAATTACCGTATCGCAGGCTAAGTCGGGCCTCGCCATCAACTTCAACGAGACTCCGCGCATGAGCGGCCCGCTAGTCCATTACCAATATGACACGTTCATCGCCCGCTTCGAGGACAAGGGGATCGAGCCGGCCTATGTGACCTTCGGTCTTGATGCCGAAGGGAAAGTCGACCACATCACGATGAAGCCGGTGTCCCCTATGGCTGATTTCAGCTTCGACTATCAGGATCTGAATTTCACCCCCCTGGCTTCAGCACGCTGACCAGTTAAGCTACAGGAGACAGCGATGACCAGGCGCTATCTGATTGCGTCGACGGCACTTGCAGCGGCACTTTGGCAAACTGGGATTGCGCAAGGCGCTGCTCCGGAAAACTATGACCTGATCATCCGCAATGGGATGGTATACGACGGAAGCGGCGGTGCGCCCTATGCGGGCGACGTCGGGATCAAGGGCGACAGGATCGTCTACGCCGGACCGGCCACCACCGCGACCGCCGCCAAAACGGTCGATGCCAAGGGCCTCGCCGTCGCGCCGGGCTTCATCAACATGCTGAGCTGGGCGACGGAATCGCTGCTGGTTGACGGCTTGGGCCAAAGCGACCTCCGCCAGGGCGTCACGCTCGAAGTCATGGGAGAAGGCTGGTCGATGGGCCCGCTCAATCCCGAAATGAAGAAGCTGGCGGTAGCTCAGCAGGGCGACTTCAAATATCCGATAGAATGGACCACGCTCGGCGAATATCTGAGCCTGTTGGAGCGACGCGGTACGACGATGAACGTGGCGTCCTTCGTCGGCGCGACAACGGTCCGCCAACATGAGCTCGGCGAGCGCGATGTTGACCCCACTCCGCAGCAGCTGGCGCGGATGCGCGTCCTTGTCCGGCAGGCGATGGAAGAAGGCGCGCTCGGTGTCGGCTCCTCCCTCATCTATCCGCCGGCGACCTTCGCCGAAACCGATGAGCTGGTCGCACTGACGACCGAAGCCGCCCGCTGCGGCGGCAGCTATATCAGTCACATGCGTTCAGAAGGCGATCGCCTGCTGGAAAGCATCGACGAATTAATCGAGATATCCCGCCGTTCTGGAGCGCCGGCCGAAATCTATCATTTGAAGCAGGTTGGTCGCGCCAACTGGGACAAGATCGACGCCGCCATTGCCAAGATTGAGGCGGCCCGGGCTTCGGGTCTCAAGATCAGCGCCGACATGTATAGCTATACGGCAGGTGGAACCGGCCTCGCTGCATCGATGCCGCCATGGGTGCAGGATGGCGGCAATGAGGCAATGCTGAAGCGGCTGAAGGACCCCGCGATCGTCGAGCGCATCAAGAAAGAGATGCTGCAGCCCGGCTCAAACTGGGAAAATCTATACCTGCACGCCGGTCCGGACGGTGTCCTTATCGCCAGCATGACGGAGCCGTCGCTAAAGCCGCTGATGGGCAAGACCGTCGCCGAAATTGCGAAAATGCGCGGAGTCAGTCCCGAGCAGGCGGTCATCGATCTCGTGCTCGCCGACAAAGGCCGCTCCGGCGCCATCTATTTCCTGATGAACGAGGAGAATGTCCGCCGGCAGGCAGCATTGCCCTGGGTCAGCTTCGGTTCTGACGCAGAGGCATCCGCGCCGGAGGGCGTGTTCCTAAAGTCGAGTACCCATCCGCGCGCCTACGGCAACTTCGCGCGGTTTCTCGGCAAATATGTTCGCGACGAAAAGGTCGCTCCGCTGGCTGACGCAGTACGCCGGCTGAGCGCCCTGCCTGCGCAGAACCTGGGGCTAAACGGCCGCGGCATGCTCAAACCCGGGATGGCAGCCGACGTCGTTTTGTTTGATCCCGCGACGATTGCCGATCATTCGACTTTCGCCAAACCGATGCAGTTTGCGACCGGCGTCAGGGACGTGTTCGTCAACGGCGTCCAGGTTCTGAAGGACGGCAATCCCACGGGAGCGAAACCTGGCCGGTTCGTGAAGGGGGCTGGCTGGACCGGCTGGCCCGGCGGCGGGGCCTGCCGTCGAGAAGCAAAGCCCTAGGACGGGCGATCGCCGGCACTGATTTGACCTAGAAATCTGTTCGGAAGGTGATGATCGGCCCGCTTTGTGCGACGTCGTACAGGAAGTCGCCATGGTCGTAATTGACCTTGAAGTAGCGCCAGCCTGCCCCGAGGGTCATCTTGTGGTTTAGCTGGTAATTGACCGTCGCATTGCCCTGCCAGGTCAGGTCCGACCCCAGGCCGAATCCGCCGACGTCACCGTAGACCGCCATGCTCCATTTGCCGCCTATCGGGGCGTGCACGCGGGCGGCGACAAGAGGGTCGAACCAACTTTCCCTCTTCGATCCATCCGCGCTTTGATTTGGCCCGTCGAGCTGCAATGTAGCTTTGAACCAGTTCATCCGACCGCCGGCCAGCAGGTCGACGGTTACTGGCCCTTTGTTGGCCACTCGATAGCCGCCCAGCAAGGTGACCTCGGCCGTCCGCGAATCGAGCTCAGCGTCGAGGAAGTCCTGGTCGCGGATGTCGATGCCGTGCTTCGCGTCGAGGTGGATGAAGGTCAGGTCGCCAAGGACGAAAATACGATCATGCCGCGCTTCTGCAGCGCCCATGAATGCAAATTTAAGTGCTTTCAGGACATCGCCGAACGACAGGTCGAGACCAACCGGTTCGACCGGCCCGATGATATCCGTTTTGCCTTTGGCACTGGCGAACCAGGCGTAACCGATTGTCGCAAACTCCCACTGCTTTGATGCTGTGGCCGGTTCGGAGATGGCAGCTGGTGGCGGCTCAGTGGATTGAGCATGTGCCGACCCCGCCCAGGCCGCCAACAGCAGTGATGCCAGGGATTTTGCCAGTCCGATCGGCATCGATTTCCGCATGGCCCTGCCCTTCCGCCCTTGCGCGGAATGTATCGGGCAGCGGCGCGACACCGGCTATCGGGGAAATACCTAGGTAGAGGCCTCCACCACCCCGGCAAATCGCCAGATGGTGGTCAGGTGATGCGACGCATCAATTCTTCGAGATCGATCGGTTTGCGGATCACCGGAACCGTCCCTCGGGCATCAGCCACTGCGTCCTCATCGGCATAGCCGGTCATCAGCAGGGCATGGATCGACGGGCGCTGGCTGACCGCAGACTTGATTGTGTCGAGCCCGTTCATCCCGGGCATGGCGAAATCAGTGAGGAGTACATCGTAGCCGCCATTGCATTTGAGCCGCTCAATCGCGCTGCTGCCGTCGCTCACCTCGTCAACCGCGAACCCCATTTCCCGAAGCTGTTCGCCGAGGACCGTCCGGACCGCGTCATCGTCGTCGACCAGCAGTACCGCCTTGGACGACTTGGCAAGCGGCGGGAGAGTCCGCTTCGCCGCTTCCGGCGGAGCCGGCTGGCGTGTCGAGGGCAAAATCATCTCGACCGTCGTACCCTTGCCCGGCGGGCTATTGATCTGCAGCCTGCCACCGGATTGCTGGACAAAGCCGGCCACCATCGACAGCCCAAGGCCGGTTCCCTTGCCCGATTCCTTGGTAGTGAAAAAGGGTTCGGTAATCCGGTCTATAATGTCGTCAGAAATGCCTTGTCCCTCATCGCTGACTCTGATCCGGATGAAACGGCCGGTGAATTGGTCGGTGCCCAAGTCGGCTTCCCGCTCATCGATTGCAACGTTGATCCGCCCTCCCGCCGGCATGGCATCGCGCGCATTAAGGATGAGGTTCACCAGCGCGAGCTCGAGCTGCGGCCGGTCAACAAACAGATTGTCGACCTGTTTGGCGCAGGCCCAATCGACCTCGATTGCGCCCGCCAGCGCATGCTCCACCAATCCAGCAACCGAATTGCACAACGATTGCGGATCGACGCTTGTCGGGGACAACTCCTGCTTGCGCGCAAAAGCCATCATCCGCCGCACCAGTTCCGCTCCCTGCTCGGCGGCGTGCCGCATCTGGTCGATGATCAGTTGGTCACGCTCCTCGAGCGGCACGCGCCGTTCAAGCAAGTGAAGGCCGCCCAGCACGGCGGACAGGAGATTGTTGAAATCATGGGCGATGCCGCCGGTCAGCTGGCCGATCGCATCCATTTTCTGGGCCTGAAGCAGCCGGCTCTCGAGCATTCGCTGCTCGCTGACATCGGTCAGCGTGCCCGCGAACTCGGTGGTTCCGTCTTCGCCATCCTTCACCAGAACGGCCTGGTCATGGAAATGCTTGAAGCTGCCGTCAGCACATTGCCAGCGATACTCGATTGAAAATCGGCCGCTCTCGGCCCGCTCAGCGAGCGCCGCAAAAACCCGCTCCCGATCATCGGGGTGGAGGCGACGCTCCCAGAGGTGGGGCTCGGCCTGAACCTGGTCGAAGCTGAAGCCGGTCAGCGCGGCGATGTCGCCGCTGATGAAGGTGGGGTGCCTCAGCTCCGCAGAAAGCGGTTCCAGATAGAGCAGCATGGGCAATGATTGAATGATCGCCGCCTCGCGTTCCCTCGTTTCTTGAAGTTCGCGAGTGATCTGCAGCCGTTCCAGCTCAGCCTCGAAGTTGGCTTCGCGCAACTCTTTCTCTGCGCGGCTGGTTTCTTCGACCTGGACCCGCATATTGTAGAGGTCCACGAACACGCTGACCTTCGATTTCAGGATCATTGGATCGACCGGCTTGAACACATAGTCGACCGCGCCCATGGCGTAGCCGCGCATCAAATGTTCGGTTTCCTTGTTGACCGCCGACAGGAAGATGATCGGGATTCGCGCGGTCTGTTCGCGCTCGCGGATCAGGCCGGCGGTTTCATAGCCGTCAAGTTCCGGCATGAACACGTCGAGCAGGATGACCGCGAATTCACCCTTAAGCAACTGGCGCAAGGCCTCGCGGCCCGATGTCGCCGTGACCACCTCTGCAAGGTCTTTCAGCACCTCCGCGAGCGCCATCAGATTGCGCTCATCGTCATCGACCAACAAAATTCGTGCCCGTGGACGCGCGCCCGCCATGCATTTTGCTTGTTTCACCAGCGACAGGCCCGTCACTCAGGCCGCCTTCGTCACGCGTTTCGCGCGCGGCGCAGCAGTCGCGCTTCGGGCGCGCCCTATCCATACCCGCATCAGGGCCAGCAGCAGGTCGATGTCGACGGGCTTGGCAATGTAGTCGGAGGCTCCCGCATCGAGGCATTTCTGCCGGTCGCCCTTCATCGCCTTCGCGGTAACTGCGACCAGCGCGACGTCGGCAATGCTTGGCGTCGACCGAATTCGCTGCATCGTCTCATAGCCGTCCATCTCGGGCATCATGATGTCGACCAGGGCGACGTCGATGTTCTGCTCGGCGAGCAGGATTGAGATACCTTCTGCGCCACGCTCGGCGTGCAGCACTTCCACGCCATGCACTTCAAGCACGCTGGTCAGTGAGTAAATGTTGCGAATGTCATCGTCGATGATGAGGATTCGGCTGCCAGCAATCTCGGGGATGGCTTCGCGCTTCGGCTTTTTGCCTGCCCGTCGTGCCGGTTCCTTAGCTTTCTTGCCGGCGGCTTTCGCAGACTCGGCGACCTCCCGGAACAGGGCGGCAATGCGGTCGCGGTCGGCCGGCTTCTCGGTGACTCCGGCGGCGCCGATGGTCAGCGCATGCTCGGCCTGTTCCGCCCCTGAAATGACATGCACCGGGATATCCGCCGTATCGGGATCATGCCGCAGCAGGTCGAGCAGGACGAAGCCGTCGATGTCCGACAGGCCCAGGTCCAGGGTGATTGCGCTGGGGCGCATCTTCCGCACCATTCCCACGGTGCCGGACCCGGCAGAAGAGATGACTCCCTTCAGCCCTTGCTCGTGCGCCAGCTCGAGCAGTACGCCGGCAAAGGTCGGGTCGTCCTCCACGATCAGGACGAAGGGGTGGCCATTGAGCTCATCCCGGTCGTCGGGCGGGGCATAGCTGATAACCGTCGGCGTGTCGGCCACCGCCTCGTCGATCAGGGTAGCCGGAATCGCCAGCGGACCGCCGAACGACTGCTGCGGCACATAGAGCGTAAAGGTTGAGCCTTCGCCCGGAACGGAGCGGACCTGGAGCTCGCCGCCCAGCAGCCTGGCGATCTCGCGGCTGATCGAGAGGCCCAGCCCGGTGCCGCCATATTTGCGGCTGGTCGTGCCGTCGGCCTGCTGAAACGCTTCGAAGATCAGTTTCTGCTTGTCCTGTGGAATGCCGATACCCGTATCGCGGACCGAGATTTCGATCGCCTCGTCGACCTCGCGGAGCACCGGGTGGCTTGGGCTCCAACCCTCAGTGGCAGTCCGCACGGACATGGTCACGCCACCTTGCGCAGTGAACTTGAACGCGTTCGACAGCAGGTTGAGGACAATCTGCTGGAGCCGCTTTTCGTCGGTGCGGATGGTCGTTGGCAGGGACTCGTCGAAATCGACTTTGAACGACAGACCCTTTTCTGATGCGAGCTGGCGGAAGGTGCGCTCCATATGCTGCTTGAGGCCGGCCATCGGCATGTCGCCGACTTCGATCGAGACGGTGCCTGACTCGATCTTTGACAGGTCCAAAATGTCGTTGATGAGATTGAGCAGGTCGGTGCCCGCGCCATGGATGGTGCGCGCAAACTCGATTTGCTTGTCGCTGAGGTTGCCCTGCTGATTGTCGGACAGCAATTTCGACAGGATCAGCAGCGAATTGAGCGGAGTTCGAAGTTCGTGGCTCATATTGGCCAGGAACTCCGATTTATACTTTGAGGTCAGCGCCAGCTGCTCGGCCTTCTCCTCGACCGCGCGCCGGGCCATGTCGATCTCGAAGTTCTTGGCTTCGACCTGGCGCTTCTCATTCTCCAGCAGCTGCGCCTTCTCCTGTAGCTCCTCGTTGGTGTTGTGAAGCTCTTCCTGCTTGGTCGTGAGTTCGGTCTGGCGCGCCTGGAGCTCCTGGGTCAACAATTGGGATT
Organism: Sphingomicrobium sp.; assembly: GCA_035494075.1. GTDB lineage: Bacteria > Pseudomonadota > Alphaproteobacteria > Sphingomonadales > Sphingomonadaceae > Sphingomicrobium. The sequence goes on from DATJHF010000023.1 coordinate 106,834, forward strand.
GGGACAGCAAGCCTTCGGTCCTCATCGTCGCCGCGATCGTGTTGAGCACGATGCCGACCGTTTCCATCAACTGATTGAGGAAGCTGTGATGGGTCTCGTTGAACTCTTCGAACGAGGCCAGCTCAATGACCGCTTTGACCTCATCCTCGAACAGGGCCGGCAAGATGTTGATATTGACCGGCGCCGATTTGCCGAGCCCCGAGCCGATCTGGATGAAATCGCCTGGCACCTCCTTGAGGCGCAGCGGCCGCTTGTCGGCGGCGGCTTGACCGATCAGCCCTTCGCGCAACCCGAACCGCTTCTTCAGCTGGTCGTGGCTTTCGGCACCATAGCTGGCGACGAGGTCCAGCTTGGTTTCCTCTTCGTCGCGGTTGGTGACGTAAAACACTCCATATTGCGCGTTCACCAGCGGCGCGAGCTCGGACATGATGAGGTTGGAGATGGTTGCAAGGTCGCGTTCGCCCTGGAGCATTCGGCTGAACCGGGCGAGGTTGGTCTTGAGCCAATCCTGCTCGGCATTCTTCAGCGTCTGCTCTTTCAGGTTCAAAATCATTTCATTGATGTTGTCCTTGAGAGCGGCCATCTCGCCGGAGGCTTCGACCGCAATGGACCGGGTGAGATCGCCCTTGGTCACCGCAGTCGCCACCTCGGCGATCGAACGGACCTGGTTGGTCAGGTTGGCGGCAAGCTGGTTGACGTTGTCGGTCAGGTCACGCCACAGGCCGGCCGCACCCGGAACGCGAGCCTGACCGCCGAGGCGGCCCTCGACGCCGACTTCGCGAGCCATATTCGTCACCTGGTCGCCGAACGTCGACAATGTCTCGATCATCCCGTTGATCGTCTCGGCCAGCGCGGCGATCTCGCCCTTGGCGTCGAACGTCAGCTTGCGCTTCAGATTGCCTTGGGCGACCGCGGTCACCACGTCGGCGATGCCGCGCACCTGGTTGGTAAGGTTGGTCGCCATCAGGTTGACGTTGTCGGTCAAGTCTTTCCAGGTTCCGCCGACACCCGGCACCTGCGCCTGGCCGCCAAGCTTGCCTTCGGTGCCGACTTCGCGCGCGACGCGAGTCACTTCTGAAGCAAAGCCGTTCAGCTGGTCGACCATCGTGTTGATGGTGTTCTTGAGCGCCAGGATTTCGCCCTTCACGTCGACCGTAATCTTCTTCGACAAGTCGCCACGGGCGACCGCCGTGGTGACATCGGCGATATTGCGCACCTGGCCGGTCAGATTGTCGGCCATCAGGTTGACGTTGTCGGTGAGGTCTTTCCATGTGCCGGCCACGCCGCGCACCTGTGCCTGTCCGCCAAGCTTGCCTTCCGTGCCAACCTCGCGCGCGACACGGGTGACTTCGGAGGCAAAGCTGTTGAGCTGATCGACCATCGTATTGATCGTATTTTTCAGCTCAAGAATTTCTCCCTTCACGTCGACAGTGATCTTCTTGGAAAGGTCGCCCGACGCGACGGCAGTGGTCACTTCGGCGATGTTGCGCACCTGGCCGGTCAGGTTGGCGGCCATCGCGTTCACATTGTCGGTCAAATCCTTCCAGGTGCCGCCGACGCCCTCGACCTGGGCCTGGCCGCCGAGCCGCCCTTCCGTACCGACTTCGCGCGCAACGCGTGTGACTTCGCTGGCGAAGCTGTTGAGCTGGTCGACCATCACGTTGATGGTGTCCTTGAGCTCGAGGATCTCGCCTTTCACTTCGACGGTGATCTTCTTCGACAGGTCGCCGCGGGCCACCGCGGTCGTCACCTCGGCGATGTTGCGCACCTGGCCGGTCAGGTTGCCGGCCATGGCGTTCACATTGTCGGTCAGATCCTTCCAAGTGCCGCCGACGCCCTCGACTTGGGCCTGGCCGCCGAGCCGACCTTCCGTACCGACTTCGCGCGCGACGCGGGTCACTTCCGACGCGAAGCTGTTGAGCTGATCGACCATCACGTTGATGGTGTCCTTGAGCTCGAGGATCTCGCCCTTCACGTCGACGGTGATCTTCTTTGACAAGTCGCCGCGCGCCACTGCTGTCGTCACCTCGGCGATGTTGCGGACTTGGCCGGTCAGATTGTCGGCCATTAGATTCACATTGTCGGTAAGATCGGCCCATGTTCCGGCCACTCCCGGCACCTGCGCCTGTCCGCCGAGCTTGCCTTCGGTGCCGACCTCGCGCGCCACACGGGTCACTTCCGATGCGAAGCCATTCAGCTGGTCGACCATCACGTTGATGGTGTTCTTGAGCTCGAGAATCTCTCCCTTCACGTCGACGGTGATCTTCTTGGAGAGGTCGCCTGATGCCACCGCGGTCGTCACCTCGGCGATGTTGCGCACCTGGCCGGTCAGGTTGGCGGCCATGAAATTGACGTTGTCGGTAAGGTCCTTCCAGGTACCGGCCACGCCAGGGACCTGGGCCTGGCCGCCGAGCTTGCCCTCGGTGCCGACCTCGCGGGCGACGCGGCTCACTTCCGAAGCGAACCCGTTGAGCTGATCGACCATCGTGTTGATGGTGTTCTTGAGCTCGAGGATTTCGCCCTTCACGTCGACGGTGATCTTCTTGGAAAGGTCGCCTGACGCCACCGCGGTTGTAACCTCGGCGATGTTGCGGACTTGGCCGGTCAAATTGGCGGCCATGAAATTCACATTTTCAGTGAGTCCACGCCACGTCCCGGCGACGCCCTCGACGCGCGCCTGGCCGCCAAGCTTGCCCTCAGTGCCGACCTCGCGGGCCACGCGGGTCACTTCGGACGCAAAGCTGTTGAGCTGATCGACCATCGTATTGATGGTGTTCTTGAGCTCGAGAATCTCTCCCTTCACGTCGACCGTGATCTTCTTGGAAAGATCGCCCAGCGCCACGGCCGTGGTCACTTCGGCGATGTTGCGGACTTGGCCGGTCAGGTTGGCGGCCATCAGATTGACGTTATCGGTGAGATCCTTCCAGGTGCCGGCAACGCCCTTCACATTGGCCTGGCCTCCGAGCTTGCCCTCGGTGCCGACCTCGCGGGCGACGCGTGTCACTTCGGACGCGAATGATGCCAGCTGCTCGACCATGGTGTTGACCACCTTGCCGATGCGCAGGAACTCGCCGCGCAACGGGCGGCCATCGATTTCCACCGACATGGTCTGCGACAGGTCGCCCTTGGCCACGGAGCCGATGACCCGGGCGACCTCGGTGGTCGGCTGGACCATGTCGTCGATCAGTTCGTTGACGGCGCGGAGCTTGCTGTCCCAGCCGCCGGTCGCGCCGCGGATCTTGGCGCGGTGGCCGATCTTGCCTTCCTTGCCGACAACTCGCGACAGGCGCTCGAATTCCTCGGTCAGCTGCTGGTTGAGGCTGACCACTTCGTTGAACAGGATGGCGATTTCGGCGTCGGCTTCAGCGCCGTCCTCAGGCAGGCGGACGGTGAAGTCGCCGCGGCGCAGTTTTCGGAGTGCTGAAATCAGGTCCCGGCGGTTGACCCCAAATTCGGATCGCGGGCTTTGTTTATTCACTGCACACCTCACCACTCCGAGGAGCAGGCATACAGCTCCCCCCAGTATCGGAAAATTCTTCAGCGTCTAATCAGTTCCGGTGTTTCAAAATTAAACGAAATCCTGTCCCGTAGGGGTCGGTTGGCCGGGCGGAGGCAATTTTTCGTCGTAAATCCATCCACTTGACTCTCTGGCCAGCCAAGCGCACCTGAGAACATATCAGGAACAAAATGATGCGCGAGTCGGTTGATCAGCTAGCTATGCTGAGGCGGAATCTGGCCTCGATTGCCGGGAACAGGCTGTTGTCCGGGGATCAGCGGATTGCAACCGGCCACCTGACGCTCGACGCGGCACTGGACGGCGGCTTGGCGCGAGGGCGCGTTCATGAGCTGTTTCCTGCCGAAGCCGACGATGGGCCAAGTGCAACCGGCTTCGCGGCGATGATCGCGCTGAGGGCAGCCGGACGGGACTCGCCGATCTTCTGGTTGAGCAGCGACCAGGCCGGACGGCGCGGCGGTCGCCTTCATGCTCCCGGCCTCGTCGAACTGGGCGGTGACCCGGGTGCGTTGGTGCTGGGACAAGCTCCCGATGCCAAGGCGCTGCTCAGAAGCGCTGCCGACGCGGCGCGCTGTCCGGGCCTCAAGGCACTGATCGTCGAATGTTGGGGCAAATGTCCCGAGCTCGATCTCACCGCCAGCCGCCGCCTGGCGCTGGCCGCCGAGCAATCGGGCGTGACTTTGTTCTTGCTGCGGCTGGAAGCAGAGCCGCTGCCCAGCGCGGCGGACACGCGCTGGTCGGTCGGCACGACACCATCGCGTCCTTTGGAGGCCGATTCGCCCGGGCCGCCAATGTTCGAAATCGAATTGCTGCGCCGGCGTTCCGGGCCTTCCGGCATGCGCTGGCGCCTGGAGTGGGATCGTGACCAAATCATCTTCCGCGAGCCGGCGAATTCTGGCGCTATGGTTTCCCTTCCTGCCGGCCGACCGGTTGCGGCGGACCCATGGCGGCTTAGCGCCTGAAATTCCACTTGCCTTCGTCCTGAAGGTGAAGGGCGCGCTGCGCTTGGCGGCAGTCGACCAGGCAGCGCGATCCCTGGGATTGGAGCAGGGAATGGCGCTGGCCGACGCGCGCGCACGCGTCCCCATGCTGGAGACGGCCGAACATGACGAGTCGGCCGACCGGGCATGGCTCGAACAGCTGGCCGACGGCTGTATCCATTATACGCCGCTGGTCGCTTTGGACCCGCCGCATGGGCTGATCCTTGACGTTTCCGGCTGCGCTCATTTGTTCGGCAGCGAACGGGGCCTTGCCGTTCATGTCGAGGCGCGGATGGCCGCGCTCAGGATGACGGCGCGATTGGCTTTCGCCGATACGCCTCGGGCAGCGCATGCGCTGGCGCGGTACCAGGCGTTTGTCGCCAGGGATGAAGCGACGGCCATTCGCAAGCTCCCGGTCGCGGCGCTGGAGCTGGATCCGGAAGCGACCCAAGGCCTGCTTCGTGCCGGTCTCAAATCGGTTGGTGAATTGGCCAAGCGGCCGATGGCGGGGATTGCGGCGCGATTTGGGGCACAGGCAGTGACGGCGCTGCGCGAGCTATTGGGTGAAGCGTCCCGGCCCATCGAGCCGCGCATTCCTGCTACCCCGATTCTCGCCGAGCGTCGTTTCGCCGAACCGGTAGCCCGCACCGAATATGCGATTGCCGTGCTTGGCGAACTGGCTGCCGAGGCAGCCTGGCAGCTCGAACAAAGGCATGAGGGCGGCCGGCGGTTTAAGGCCTGTTTTTTCCGCAGCGACGGGCTGATACGGCCGCTCATGATTGAGACCAGCCGGCCGACCCGCGATCCGGCACTGGTCATCCGGCTGATGAACGAGCGGATCGAGAGCCTCAATGACCCGATCGATCCCGGTTTCGGCTTTGATCTCATCCGCCTGTCGGTGCCGGTAACCGAACCGCTGGCGGTGACCCAGTTGAAGCTGGAAGGCGGAGCAGCGAAGGAAGCCGAGGTTGCGGCGCTGATTGACCGCCTGAGCACCCGTTTGGGGCGCGAGCGGGTGTGCCGGTTGGTGACGCAGGACACGCATATTCCGGAGCAGATGCAATTGGCGCTGCCATTCGTGGAGGCTGCTCCGCCTGCTGCGAAATGGCCGGTCCCCACACCCGGTGAACCGCCGCTCAGGCCTCTTCACCTGTTCGATCCGCCGCAGCCGATCGAAGTCATGGCTTCGGTTCCAGACGGCCCGCCGCACCGCTTCCGCTGGCGCCGCAAATTTCATGAGGTGCGTCGTTTCGAGGGACCGGAGCGGATCGCGAGCGAATGGTGGAAGCGCAGGGATGGAGCGGTCGATAATGCCGGTCTCACCCGTGACTATTACCGCGTCGAAGATGCGCGGGGCCGGCGCTTCTGGGTCTTCCGCCACGGGCTGTTCGACGAAAAGCCCAACCCGAAATGGTATCTCCACGGACTGTTCGCATGAGTTTCGCCGAGCTAGTGGCCGCGACCAACTATTCATTCCTGAGGGGAGCCTCGCACCCTGGAGACATGGTCGGCCGGGCGCTGGAGCTGGGCATGGCAGGGATCGGTATCGCCGACCGCAATAGCGTTGCTGGCGTGGTACGCGCATGGAGCGCGCTCAATGACGCCTGCGATCAGGCCTGCAGAACGCTGGAGGAAATCGGCTTCAGGCTGATCGTCGGCTCCCGGCTGGTGTTCGCCGATGCGACGCCGGACATTATTGCCTACCCCGCTACGCGCCATGGCTGGGGGCGGCTGACCCGGCTGCTGACCGTCGGCCACCGACGGGCTGAAAAGGGCGATTGCATCCTGCACTTCGCCGATCTTATGGCCCATGCCGAAGACCTGCTGTTGATCGTCCTGGCCGACGATTCCCATGAATTTTTGCTTCGCCGCCTGGCCGAGGAGCGGCCGGAAGCGGTGTGGCTGGGCGCGACCATGCCGCGGCAAGGCTGTGATCGCCGCCGGCTGGCGAAACTCAAACGGCTGGCCGATCGGATCGGCGTACCGCTGCTCGCCACCAACGACGCGCTTTACGCGTCGCCCGAAGACCGGCCACTGCACGATGTGGTGACCTGCATTCGGGAAGGAGTGACGATCCAGTCCGCGGGACGGCTGCTGGCTGCCAATGCCGAGCGGCATTTGAAATCGCCAGGCGAAATGGCGCGCCTGTTCCGTGACTGTCCCGAAGTGGTTGAAGAGAGCCTCAATTTCCTGTCGCGCATCCATTTCACACTCGACGAACTGCGCTACGAATATCCGCACGAGCCTGTGCCCGACGGCTGGACCGCGCAGAGCTGGCTTGAACATCTGGTGATGAATGCAGCGAACAAGCGCCATCCGGGCGGCTTGCCGCCCAAATGGCAGAAGGTGCTGGATGAGGAATTCGGCCTGATCCGCAAATGCGAGTACGCCAACTATTTCCTTACCGTGCACGACATCGTGCAATTCGCGAGGAGGCAGGACCCGCCGATCCTTTGCCAGGGACGCGGGTCGGCGGCTAATTCGCTCGTTTGCTATTTGTTGGAAATCACCCCGATCGATCCGGTCGAAAACAACCTCCTGTTCACCCGTTTCCTGTCCGAGGAGCGCCGCGAGCCACCCGATATCGACGTCGACTTCGAGCACGAGCGGCGCGAGGAGGTGATGCAATATGTTTACCGCCGCTATGGCCGCGAACGCGCCGGGATTGCGGCGACGGTCATCCATTATCGCTCGCGCAGCACAGTGCGCGAGGCGGGCAAGGCCTTGGGCTTGTCGGAGGATGTCACTGCCCGGCTCGCCAGCACCATATGGGGCAGTTACGAGAATGACTTGGAGGAGGACCGCTACGGCGAGGCCGGGCTGGTCCTGGCCAATCCGGATATTGCGCGGCTGCAGGCGATCGTCGACCGGCTGCTAAAATTTCCGCGCCATTTATCGCAGCATGTCGGCGGCTATGTGCTGACCGAAGGACGACTGGACGAGATTGTCCCGATCCACAACGGGGCGATGGTGGATCGTACCTTCATCGAATGGGACAAGGACGACATCGACGCGCTTGGACTGATGAAGGTCGATGTCTTGGCGCTCGGCATGCTGACCTGCATCCAGAAGAGCTTCGACCTGTTGCGGCGGCACCGGCTCGGCGACTGGCAGCTCGATACCGTGCCGACCGAGGATCCGGCGGTCTACGACATGCTTTGCAAGGGCGACAGCATTGGTGTCTTCCAGGTGGAAAGCCGGGCCCAGATCAACATGCTTCCGCGGTTGAAGCCCCGCTGTTTCTACGATCTGGTGATCGAGGTGGCGCTGGTCCGCCCCGGCCCGATCGAGGGCGACATGGTCCATCCCTATCTCCGCCGCCGCAACGGAGAGGAGAAGATTGATCTCCCATCGCCCGGGCCGCCGCATCCGCCGAACGAGCTGCAAGAAGTGCTCGGTCGAACCTTCGGTGTTCCCTTGTTCCAGGAACAGGCGATGAAGATCGCGATCGTGGCTGCCGGCTTCACGCCGGACGAGGCCAATGGGTTGCGCAGGGCCATGGCTACCTTCCGCAACCTGGGCACCATCCACCGCTACGAGGCAAAGATGGTCGAGGGGATGGTCAGCCGCGGCTATTCCCGTGATTTCGCGGGACGCTGCTACAATCAGATCAAAGGCTTCGGCAGTTACGGCTTCCCCGAAAGCCACGCCCAGAGCTTCGCCAAGCTGGTTTACATATCCGCCTGGCTGAAGTGCCATCACCCGGCGGTGTTTACCTGCGCGCTGCTGAACTCCCAGCCGATGGGTTTCTACGCGCCGGCGCAACTGGTCAGCGATGCGCGGCAACATGGCGTCGAGGTGCTCGGGCCCGACATCAATGCCAGCGATTATGATAATTTGCTCGAGCGGCGCGAAGGTGGCTCGCTCGCGATCCGGTTGGGCTTCCGCCAAATCGACGGCTTTCGGAAAGAATGGGCCACGCAATTGATCGCGGCACGGGGAGCTGGTTTCGGCCAAGTCGAGCAGCTGGCGCAGCGCACCGGGCTGCCGTCACGGGCGCTACGCATGTTGGCCGACGCCGATGCGTGCGGCTCCATCGGGATGCGGAGGCGAGAGGCGCTGTGGGAGGCGCAGCGAACCCCGCAGGGCGTGCTGCCGCTGTTCGCTCATGCCGCGGCGGCGGAACTGGGCGAAGAGCCGGATGCCGGGCTGCCGGCAATGCCGCTGCCGGAAGAAGTGGTGACCGATTATCAGGTCACCCGGTTGTCGCTCAAAGGCCATCCGATGCAGTTCCTGCGCTCGACCTTTGCCCAGGAAGGAGTGCTGAGCTGCGCCGAAACCGCCAAGGCCAAGAGCGGCACGCTGGTGCGTTGCGCCGGGGTGGTGCTGATTCGCCAGCGGCCGGGCAAGGGCAATGCGCTGTTCATCACATTGGAGGACGAAACCGGGATCACCAACGTGCTGCTGTGGGCGCGCGATTTCGAACGGTTTCGCCGGGAGGTCATGGCTGCCCGGCTGATGCAGGTCGAAGGCGTGGTCGAGCGCAGCAAGGAAGGGGTGATGCACCTGATGACGCGGCGGGTGGTTGACCGCAGCGCCCTGCTCGGACAACTCACCGAAGATCGGGAGATGCGCCCGCCAATGGCGCACGCCGACGGGCCGAAAAATCCGCCCGACCCGCGCCACGGCCACCCGCGGAATGTCCGGCTACTGCCGAAATCACGCGATTTTCACTGACTGCTAGACAGCCTCGACGATCGTCACATTGGCGATGCCACCGCCCTCGCACATCGTCTGCAGGCCGAACCGCTTGCCGCGAGCGCGAAGGCCATGGACCAGCGTCGCCATCAGCTTGGTTCCGCTGGCTCCTAGCGGATGCCCAAGCGCGATCGCCCCGCCGTTGACATTGAGCTTGCCCGGATCGGCATCCAGTTCGCTCAGCCATGCGAGCGGCACTGGCGCAAAGGCTTCATTGACTTCGTAAAGGTCGATCTCGCCGAGGCCACGGCCCGATCGGTCCAGCGCGCGGCGCGTGGCGGGGATTGGCTCCTGCAGCATGATCACCGGATCGCCGGCGGTAACGGTCAGATTGTCAATCCGGGCGAGTGGCCTCAGGCCGTGCTGCTTCAGCGCGCGTTCCGACACGACCAATACGCCCGACGCGCCATCGCACACCTGGCTGGCGTTCCCGGCAGTGATCATCCCTGCAGGACTGACCGTCTTCAATTCGGCCAACGCCTCCATACTGGCGTCCGCGCGAATGCCCTCGTCTCGATCGTGGCGCCGGGAATTACCTTCCTTGTCGAGCCCGTCGACAATGACGAGCTCGCGTTCGAAAGCGCCGCTTTCCGTGGCAGCCGCGGCTTTCCGATGGCTCGAAACTGCGAAGGCGTCGAGCTCCTCGCGGCCAAAACCGTAAATCTGCGCCATCATCTCCGCGCCAGTGAACTGACTGAACTGCTCGACCCCGTAGCGGCCCTTGATCGACTGCGGCCACGGTCCGATGCCGATTCCCGCCTGCATCGGCAGGATCACCGGGGTACCCATCGGCACCCGGGTCATGCTTTCTACCCCGGCAGCGATCACTACATCCTGGGTCCCGCTCATCACCGCCTGAGCGGCGAAATGCAGGGCCTGCTGTGAGCTGCCGCACTGCCGGTCGATGCTGACCGCGGGAACGCTGTCGGGCAGGCCGGACGCCATCACCATGTTGCGGCCGATATGGAAGCTTTGCTCGCCGACCTGGCTGACGCAACCGACGATCACATCCTCGATCGCGGCGGGGTCGATTCCGCTTCGCGCCACCAATGCATCGAGGACGGCTGCGCCGAGGTCCGCGGGGTGCCATTCGCGGAGCGCCCCGGCGCGCCGCCCACCCGCAGTGCGCAGCGCCTCGACAATATAGGCTTCTGCCATCAGCTTCCCCCTGTCTCCGTCGACCAGGCTAGGACAAAAATCCCTTCGCTGGTCAATGTCCGTGCTGCGCCGCTGTCGATCAACGCGCATTCACCGGGGTTAAGGTCCCCGACGGGAGCGTCGATTGGCAGCAGCTGAACGTCGTGCATCAGCGAGGGAAGTTCCGGTGATGCGCCGGCGCACCATGCGACGCCGAAATGCGGACCGCCGACCAGCACCCGGCTCTGGCTGCCGACGCTGGTATCGAGCGCATGGTTGTGGGGCTTCGCCCGCACGACGTCGGCCGCCTCCGCCAAATGCAGTTCGCGCGGCCGGCCATAGTCATAAAGCCGATAAGTGAGATCGACCGCCTGCTGGATCTCGAGCACCGTCAGGCCGGGCCCGAGGGCATGGATGGTCCCGGCAGGGTTATAGATGAAGTCGCCCTTCTTTGGCCGCCGCCAGTCGATCAGGTCGACAATAGAGCCGTCACGCGCCGCACCGATGACCTCGGCTGCGGGCAAATCGCGGAGGGTTCCGATGCCCAACTCGGCCTCCTCATCGACGTCGAGCACGATCCAGCACTCGTCCTTGCCGCGCGGATAGCCGCGCGCCCGCGCCGTCGCGTCATCAGGGTGCACCTGGACCGACAGGCGCTCGGTGGTGAAGAGATATTTGACCATGACGTCGAGCGCGCGGTCCGCCGGCGGCTCGAACCAAATTTCCCCGACTTGCCGCTTTGGATCGACGTGGAAGCGGGGATCGATGCCCGTTCTGCCCCAGGGCTTGTCGACAACCTTGGTGGCAAGGCGTTCCATCAGGCGAGTGCCGCGACCAGTTCCTTCAGCGGAAGGAAGGCGAAGCCGATCGAGCTGTCGGAAATACCGTACGGCATGAACAACTGGTCGCCGACCCGCATTCCGCCGCAGGTGTATACGACGTTGGGAACGTAGCCGTTGCGGTCGTCGTCCTCGGCCTCAAGGATCGGATAGCGGGTGCGGCCGAGAATTTTCGAGGGATTTTCACGGTCGAGCAGCACGGCACCGAGCGCATATTGCCGCATTGCTCCGACGCCATGGGTCAAGACCAGCCATCCCTCGTCGATCAGGATCGGCGCCCCGCAATTGCCGATCTGGATGAACTCCCAGGCATATTTGGGTTCCATCAGCAGGTCGCCGCCTTCCCAGTGGGTGAGGTCGTCCGACTTCAGGAGGAACAGGTTCTGCCCGTCCTGGCGGCCAAGCATTACATATTGGCCGGCGATCTTCTCCGGGAACAGGGCCATGCCCTTGTTGCGCGCGGCATCGCCGGTCATCGGAACAAGGTCGATCTCGCGGAAATTGCTCGTCCTGAGAAGCTCCGAGCGGATGCCCTTGCCGGAAAATGCCGTGTAGGTGCCGAAGTATTCCTGGGTGCCGTCCTCATGTGTAAAATGCGTAAGGCGCAGGTCCTCGAGACCATTGGCCTGGGCCGCCGTGACCGGAAAGATCACCATGCCTGAAAGATTGGTGTCCTCGTTGCGGAACACCCGCACCGGGCCGTCGACCTTCGTATCAAGCCCAGGCGCGTCTGCCGCGGTCGCAAAGGGCGGCTCAGGAGCGAGCTGAAGCCCTCCCTTTGCAGACACCAGCCCCTCACGGAACGCGATCGAGCTGATGTGCCCTTCGCCGACGGCGCGAAGTGACATCAGGATTCGAACTGTATGCCGATCGAGGCCGCTCTGGTCGGGGTGAGGCACGATGCTGGGGTTCATCAGCGCGGCAGCGGCGTAACTGTATTCGTGGCAGAAATAGGCGCCGATCATCTGCTGCCGCTTGTCGCCGATACCGTTGAGCGGCAGGTCGAGCATGGTGCAGATTTCTTTGAAGCGCTTCAGGAAGACCTTGCGAGTCTGCCAGTGGCGCTGCTCGAAATCATGCATGACCGTCTTCAGCTGGCGTCCCAGTTCGCGATCGTCGAGCTTGAGGACCGCGTCAACGAGTCGGCGTGCCCGGCTGTGATCGGCCGCGCCCTGCCAGGCAAGGTGGAAGGGCCGGACAACGACCCGCGAAGGATCCGCCTTGAGCCGAAGCGGATGGAGTTGAGATTGAATCATGGGCCTCTAGGCGGCGGCGAAGGACCCCGCTTCTGCGGCGATGCCGTCATCCTGTCCAGCCCATTTGCGAGCACCAAAGACCTCCCGCATGGTTAGCGCGGCGAGATGCAGCGAAAGGATCGATTCGGCGCCCTGATTGCGATTGATTCCAGTCGCCATCAGTCCATCGAAGCAGCCGCCGTCGCGGACGTCGGCCAGCGGCATGCCGGCATCATTATCACCAAAGAACCAGGCGAAGGCGTCGTGAGCCGCGCGGCGCCATTCGTCCTGACCGGTTGCTTGATAAGCCGCCACGGCTGCGTCGACCGTGGCCGCCGCTTCGATCGGCTGCTGGTCGAATGCCAAGGGGGGTGCATAGGGGCGGCAGAATCCATGGCAACCGATCGGCCGGAACATGCCGCGCGGGCTGGTCTGATGACGCGTCAGCCAGCGAAGGGTAGCAACGCCGCGGTCGACCATCACCGGCTCGCCTAGCGCCAGGCCCGCCCGGATGAGCAGTTCAGGCAGCCGGGCGTTGTCATAGGCCAGTTCGGGCTCGAACCAATCCCAGCCGTCCCGGGAATAGCGATGATGGAGATGCATTAATTGGCTAGCCGATTGTTCGATCAACCAACCGGCCAGGTCATGATCGGGCCGCGCACTGAGCAGTTCGAGACCACCCATTGCCGCAAAACACTTCGCGCGAGGGGCGCCCAGCTCGTCGGCAAAAGGCGCCGCTTCCTCAAACAGTTTCAGCGCCCAATCCCTTATTCCGGGTGCCGATGATCGGGCCGCTGCCATGCCCAGCGCCCACAGCGTGCGGCCATTGCTGTCTTCCGATCCACAGGGTTCAAGCCAATTCCGGTCATATCCCATGAAGTTGCGGAAACGGCGCATGGCCGGGTTCCAACCGTGCTGGAGAAAGGCCGCGTAGACGGCTGCGAGATCTTCCGACTGCTGATCGTCGCGCCGTACCGCAAGCATTAGAGCCCTCGCATTGTCGTCGATGCAATAGCCATGCTCGCGGTTCGGAACCGAACAGACGGCATGCTGCAACATTCCGACATCGTCCGTCATCCTGAGGACGGCTTTTAGGGGCAGGATCGATGGCCGCCGGGCAGGCCGCGGGATGCTTGGCTTATTCCTGCCCGGCAATGGCGCCAGCGACCTTTCGACCACCCTCGGCCAGAGCATTTCCCGGCCCCGGCGATAAGCCGCGCGAGCAATCGCTTCGCGCTTCGAATCATTCGACAAGAGGTCGATTGCGGCCTCGCCTAATGCGCCAGGATCGGCTGGCGGAACGATCACCCCGTGGCCATCGGCCAATATTTCGCGAGCATGGACATAGGGGGTCGAAATGACCGGCTTTCCGACGGATACGGCATAAGCCAGCGTTCCTGAGGTGACCTGGGCCATATTGAGGTACGGCGTCACATAAACGTCGGCCGCCTGGAGCATGTCGAGCAGCTCATCCTCTCCAACGAATCGGTCGACGAAGCGAACGTGGTCCTCGACTCCTAGCGAGCGCGCGAGTTCGAGCAGCATAGTGCGATGACATTCGCCTTCGTTTCGAATCAGGTTGGGATGAGTCGCGCCGACGATCTCGTAAAGGACACTTGGCTCCGCGCGGACGATTGCCGGCATTGCCTCGATCATGTGGCGAATGCCCTTGCTCGGCGCGATAAGGCCAAAGGTCATCAACACCCTGCGCCCTTCCCAGCCGAAGTCGGGTTTCAGCTCATCCGGATCGCGGAACGGGCGGTCTGAAACCCCATGTGGAATGACGCTGATTCGGTCGACCGGCACCTGATAGCGACGCTTCAGGATCTCGGCCGCCGTCGCCGCCATAACGATCGTTCGGTCGGCGCGGGCGAGCAGGCGGTTGAGGACTGCTTCCTGCTCATCGCTGGGCTCCTCCAGCACGGTGTGGAGCGTCAGGATCAGCGGTAAGCTGGTGGCCCCGGTCAGTTCCAGGACGTCGGAGCCCGCCGGGCCGCCAAAAATGCCATATTCGTGTTGGAGCCAAATAGCTTGTGCGCCGCTGGCCTCGATGCGTTCGGCGGCGGCCCGATAAGCGGCCTTGTCCTCATCAGCGATGGTTTGAACGCCCGGCGGATACTCGATGCCCGACCCGTCATCCATTGCATAATGGTCGACCTTCATCGCCGGATAGCGTTGCCGCAGGGCGTCCGAGACGTGGCTGGTGTAGGTCGCCAGCCCGCACCGCCGCGGCAAGGCATTGCCTACTAGCGCGATGTGGGAAAAGGGCGCGCCCGATTGCTGAGCGTCGCTTTGCTCTTCTTCGGTGGTGGAACGGTTGATTGATTCGAGCATTGCGCCTCGGCTTTACGTGACAGGAGAGGAGCCGCGGCGACCGCCGCGTTCCATATTCTCAACGATTGGAATCGGTCCGGGTTGCGTTGTTATTTCGCAATTGCACAATAGATCGCCACCGGTCTCAACGTTTTGGCAAGCGACACGGGTTGCGCTAGGGCCGCGGCAATGAGTGCCACGCTTGTATCGAACCTGGGCTGGTATCCTGCCAGTTGGCGCGGCCATCCGGCCCGCCAGATGCCATCTTACGCCGACGAGGGCGCCTTGCGCTCCATTGAAGCGAGGTTGGAAGTGGCAGCGCCGGTCATCCGGATTGAAGACGCCGCGAGGCTGCGTGAACTGACCGCCGGGTTGGCGGCGGGCCGAGGATTCCTGCTGCAGGGTGGTGACTGTGCGGAGAGCTTTGATGATCCGGTCGCCGAGCAGGTGGCCGGGATCGTCGGGCTGTTCGATGCAATGACCGACCGCCTTCGAGCGAAGGTTGATGGGCAGTTGGTGGAGATCGCCAGGATCGCCGGCCAGTTCGCTAAGCCCCGGAGCGCGAATGACGAGACACATGAAGGCCTGACCCTCCAGGCTTATCGCGGCGACATCATCAACGGCATTGAGTTCGAGGCGGCCGCCCGCCAACCCGACCCGCAACGGATGATCCGGGCCCATATGCAATCGGTCGGAACGGCCGCCAGCCTGGCTGCGGCGCGGGAATCCGGATCGTCGATTTTCACCAGCCATGAAGCGTTGCTGCTGCCCTATGAGGAGCCGCTTACCCGCCGTGATGGCGCGGGGCGCTGGTGGGCGACGTCCGGTCATATGCTTTGGCTGGGCGATCGTACCCGCCAGGTCGACAGCGCCCATGTGGAATATCTGAGCGGGATAGAAAATGTAGTCGGTGTGAAATGCGGCCCGACCATAACAGCCGATGAATTGCTCAGGCTTATAGATCGGCTCGATCCGCTTGAGCGCCCCGGCAAGCTGATTCTGATCGGGCGCTTCGGCGCGAAGAGAATTGGCGATGTGCTCCCGACCCTGTTGCGGGCTACCCAAAATCGGCCGGTCCTGTGGGCAATCGATCCAATGCACGGCAACACCAGCATGAGCGGCAAGCGCAAGGTTCGGCGGCTGCCGGACATACTGGCAGAAATTGATGCGTTTTTCGGTATCGCCAAGGCCGAGGGCGTGCATGCCGGCGGCTTGCATCTGGAAATGAGCGCGCTGGATGTTACCGAATGTATTGGCGGCAGGGGGCCGGCATCGATCGACGAGCTTGAAAAGAATTGGCTGACCGCCTGCGACCCGCGCTTGAACCGCGCCCAGGCGATCGATCTCGCCGTGCATGTTGCGGCTATTCTGGCGTGAAGCTGGTTGCCAGGCGCAGCGGGCCACTCTCCGGCGTAGCGAGCATTCCCGGTGATAAGAGTTGCTCCCACCGCGCTCTCATCATCGGCGCGATGGCCGAAGGCGTCACCCGGATTACCGGCCTGCTCGAGAGCGAGGACGTTTTGGCGACATTGAACGCAATCAGGAATCTTGGGGCCGACGTTAATCGGGATGGCGACGCATGGCTGGTGCGAGGAGGCCCCTGGCAGTCGCCTTCGGCCGTTGAGTGCGGCAATAGTGGCACCACTGCCCGGCTGCTGATGGGAGCTGTGGCAGGCATGCCCGGAGTGCGCGTGCTGTTCACTGGAGATGTGTCGCTTTCCACGCGGCCGATGCAACGGGTGACGCATCCGCTTTTGCGGATGGGGACAAAGATGCAGGGCGGCGATCGGCTGCCGTTGACGATTGAGGGCGCTGTGCTCGGCGGCATCGAACATCGCAACGTTCCGGCCTCTGCGCAGGTCAAGTCGGCCATCCTTTTGGCGGGGCTGGGATCGGATGCACCAATCCAGGTGATCGAGCCAGTTCCAAGCCGCGATCATAGCGAGATCATGCTCGGCCAATTCGGCTGCCGCGTGTCGGTCGACGACACGCCACAAGGCTGGGCCGTGTCGCTTGGAAAGAGCCGCTCACTGGCGGGATGCGAAATCCGCATTGCCGCCGACCCTTCCTCGGCGGCGTTCCCGCTGATCGCGGCAGCGATTATGCCGGGGTCCGACGTGTCAGTTAGGGGGATGCTGGTTAATCCGCTGCGCACCGGCCTTATCGAAGTGCTGGAGCAAATGGGCGGCGACATCGAGGTTTCCGGCGAGCGAATCCAGTCTGGCGAGATCGTCGCCGACGTGCAGGTCCGCAATTCGTCGCTGCGCCCTTGCCAAGTTACGGCCGAACAAATTCCGTCTATGATCGACGAAATTCCGGCTTTGGCCGTCGCCTGCGCCTTTGCCGACGGCGAGAGCGTGATCGACGGACTGGGCGAGCTGCGCGTCAAGGAAAGTGATCGGCTGGGGGCTATCGTTGCAGGGTTGGCCGCATGTGGCGTTAGCGCCGTTGCGGACGGCGACAGCCTGCGCATTTTCGGCCGGGGATCGGTTCGCGGCGGCGCGAGCGTTGCAACACAAGGTGACCACAGGATAGCCATGGCCTTCCTGACCCTGGGCCTGGCGTCCGAGCGGCCGGTCGAGGTTGACGACGCGGAAATGATCGCCACCAGCTTCCCCGGATTTGTCGAGGTGATGCAATCGCTGGGAGCGGACCTGCAATGAGCGTCAACAGCTTCGGCCATCTTCTCCGGCTGACCACTTGGGGTGAAAGCCATGGTCCGGCGATCGGCTGCGTCGTCGATGGCTGCCCGCCAGGCCTGGAACTGAGCGAGAGCTGGGTCCAGCAGTTCCTTGACCTGCGCCGCCCGGGAACGTCGAGGAACGTCTCGCCGCGGCAGGAACCCGACAGGATCCGCATTCTTTCGGGAGTCTATGACGGCAGCACAACCGGCACACCGATCGCGATGTTGATCGAGAATACCGATGCGCGGCCCGCTGACTATGCCAACATTCCTAACCGGCCAGGTCATGCAGACGCAGCCTATGACGCAAAATATGGCTTCCGCGATCCCCGTGGCGGCGGCCGGGCCTCGGCCCGCGAAACGGCGATGCGTGTTGCAGGCGGTGCAGTGGCCCGCCTGGTGATCCCGGAAGTGAACATTGCCGCCAGCGTCGTCGAGATTGGCGGCGAGTGCGACGAGAGCCGCTGGGAAGCGATGCTCGACGAGGCGCGAGCCAGCGGCGACAGCCTTGGGGCGATCGTCGAATGCATCGCGACCGGCGTTCCGGCAGGGTGGGGAGCGCCGATATACGCCAAGCTCGATGCCGAGCTGGCCGCGGCCTGCATGGGCATCAATGCGGCCAAGGGCGTCGAGATCGGCGAGGGATTTGCGGCCGGCCGGGCCCGCGGCAGCGAAAGCATGGCGGCCAACCAGGCCAGCGGGATCGACGGCGGCATTTCGAGTGGCAAGGCGATCGACGTCCGGGTTGCCTTCAAGCCGACCTCAAGTATCGGCGGCAAGGGCCGCCATGATCCCTGTGTGGGGATCCGCGGCGCGCCGGTGGTCGAAGCGATGGTCGCGCTGGTGCTGGCCGACCACAAGCTGCTGCATCGAGGCCAGTGCGGATAAGCCCCGCGGCTAATCAGTGGCATTTGAACCGATCGAACGGCTCCAGGCAGTCTTTGCATCGCCACTGGGCCTTGCAGGGCGTCGAGCCGAAGCGGCTGACTTCCTCGGTATTGGCCGAGCCGCAGCGCGGGCAGGTCGCCGACTTGGCGAGCTCGGGCGGGGCAATGCCGTAGGCGCGCAGTTTCTCCTTGCCCTCGTCGCTGATCCAGTCGGTTGACCAGGGCGGTGAAAGGACGGTCTCGATCGCAACGTCCCGGTAACCGCCAGCATCCAGCGCCTCGCGGATATTGCGTTCAATGAAGTCAGTCGCCGGACAGCCCGAGTAGGTCGGCGTGATGGTGACCTTATTGGCCGCCACCTTGCGGACTATCCCGAGGTCCATCACCGACACCGCCGGGATTTCCGGGTCCGGAACGGTGGCGAGCACCGCCTCGATGGAGGTAATCCGGTCCATCAGACTCGCTCGAGGGCCAGGGCGATGCCCTGGCCGACGCCGATGCACATGGTGCACAGCGCATAGCGGTCGACGCCGCCCTGCAATTCCTCGGCTGCGGTCAGCGCCAGCCGCGCTCCCGACATTCCGAGCGGATGGCCGAGCGCGATCGCGCCGCCGTTGGGGTTCACGCGCGGGTCTTCATCCTCAAGTTCCAGTTGGCGGAGGACCGCCAGCCCCTGCGCGGCGAACGCCTCGTTCAGTTCGATGACATCGAGATCGCCTATATTGAGGCTGAGGCGAGCCAATAGTTTTTCAGTCGCCGGAGCCGGGCCGATGCCCATGATCCGCGGCGGCACGCCGGCCACGGCGGCGCCGAGGATGCGGGCGCGGGGGGTGAGGCCGTGGCGCTTGGCGGCTTCCTCGCTCGCGATGATCAGCGCCGCAGCGCCGTCATTGACGCCCGAGGCATTGCCGGCGGTAACGGTGCCGTCGCTGCGGACGATCGGCTTCAGCCTGGCCAGCGCCTCGAGGCTGGTCATGCGCGGATGCTCGTCGGTGTCGACGATGATCGGATCGCCCTTGCGCTGGGGAATGGTGACCGCGACGATCTCCTTCGCCAGCCGGCCGCTGGCCTGCGCCTTGGCCGCCTTGCTCTGGCTCCTTAGCGCGAACTTGTCCTGGTCCTCGCGGCTGATCTGATATTCATCGGCGACATTCTCGCCGGTGCCCGGCATGGTGTCGTCGCCATAGGCGTCGCGCATCTTCGGATTGACGAAGCGCCAGCCGATGGTGGTGTCGTAAATCTCGGCATTGCGGTCGAACGCGCTGGTCGCTTTCGGGAGGACGAACGGTGCCCGGCTCATGCTTTCGCTGCCGCCGGCGATGATCAGCTCGGCGTCGCCGCCGCGGATCGTTCGGGCCGCCATCGCAACCGCATCCAGCCCCGACCCGCACAGCCGGTTGAGAGTGACGCCACCCGAACTGTCGGGCAGGCCTGCAAGCAGTCCGGCCATCCGCGCCAGGTTGCGATTGTCTTCGCCCGCCTGGTTGGCGCAGCCGAGGATGATGTCGTCAAGGGCCGTCCAGTCGACCTGGTGGTTGCGCTCCTTGAGGGCGCGGATCGGAATGGCTGCGAGGTCGTCGGCGCGGACCGGGCTCAATGCACCGCCATAACGGCCGATCGGCGTCCTAACGGCGTCGCAGATGAAGGCTTCGGTCAATCCTCGTCTCCGGTCTCGATATAGGGCCCGCCGATCGATCGCGAAAATCCCTGGAACTCGGCGATCGGGCGGCCGCCGTCTGTCTTCACACTGACATTGTAGACGCCCGACCGAACGACAAGGGCCTGCTCCTGCGCCTCGGCGACCAGCACTTCGCCTTCTTCCGCGCCATCGAGGAACACCATCGTCGCCTGCGCGCCGACGGTCCGGACGTTGCGGCTGTTGCAGGCATAGGCGAAGGCGGTGTCGGCCAGTGCGTAGACCATGCCGCCATGCGCCTTGCCATGGCCGTTGAGCATATCGGCGGTCAGCCTCATGCGGATGCGCGAATAGCCTTCCCGCGCATCCTCGATCTGGATGCCCCAGGCCTTGCCGGTACCTTCATTGGCCAGCATGGCGAAGGCCACGCGCCCCGCAAGCGCGTCGGCGTCATTGTCGCTCATTCGGCGTCGATGACCCCGCGCCGGATCTGATCAAGCTCGATGCTCTCGAACAGTGCCTTGAAATTGCCCTCGCCGAAGCCTTCGTTGCCCTTGCGCTGGATGATCTCGAAAAAGATTGGGCCGATCACATTCTGGGTGAAGATCTGCAGCAGCAGGCCCTGTCCCTCGGTCGGCGCGCCATCGACTAGGATGCGGCGCTTCTCGAGCTCGGCGGTGGGCTCGCCATGGTCCTTCACCCGCTCGTCGACCAATTCGTAGTAGGTGTCGGGCGTGTCCTGGAAGGGAATGCCGCGCGAGCGGAGGATGTCGACGGTCTGGTAGATGTCGTCACTGCCCAGCGCGATGTGCTGGATGCCCTCGCCCTTATACTCGCGCAGGAACTCCTCGATCTGGCTCTTGTCGTCCTGGCTCTCGTTTAGCGGAATGCGGATCTTGCCGCAGGGCGAGGTCATCGCCTTGGAGAAGAGCCCGGTGACCTTGCCTTCGATGTCGAAGTAACGGATCTCGCGGAAGTTGAAGAGCCGCTCGTAAAATTCGGCCCAATGATTCATCCGGCCGCGGTTCACATTGTGGGTGAGGTGGTCGAGGTAGGTGAGGTGGGAGGCGTGGCTCGCTTCCTGCTCGGCGGCATCGTCGAAGAAGTCGAAATCGACGTCATAGATGGTGCCTTTATGGCCGTAGCGGTCGACGAAATAGAGCCGCGACCCGCCGATGCCCTCGATACAGGGAATGTCGAGCTCGCCCTCGGCGACGTCGCTCTTGACGTCGGTCGCGCCCAGGCTCAGCGCCCGAGCATGCGCCGCCTTGGCGTCCTTGACCCGGAAGGCCATGGCGCAGGCGCAGGGGCCATGATCCTTGGCGAATTGCTCGGCGAAGCTATTGGGTTCCGCGTTGATGATGAAGTTGATGTCGCCCTGCCGGTGCAGCGTGACATTTTTGCGCTTGTGCCTAGCGACGGCCGGAAAGCCCATCCTGGCGAACAGCGAGCGCAGCAGTTCGGGATCGGGGGCGGCGTATTCGACGAACTCGAAGCCGTCGGTGCCCATCGGATTCTCGAGGCCCAGCGGGCCGAGCTCGGTGGCGGCGGTGGCGGTAGCCATGGTCATTTTCTCCACTCTTCAGACCGTCAAAAGTCACAAAAAGTCGCACCCCCACGGACGCGCGCACGTACGCGCGCGAGTCAAACTCCGTGGGTGATGGCTTGCGACAGTAGCAACGGCTTGCAGGTCATGTCGCCGCCCCACTAACTCCGGCGGGCCGGATAGGACAGGAAATAATTGGAAGGCGATGATAAGGGATGCCGATGGATATTCCCAATGGCTGGTCATTGAGTGACGACGGCAAGGCCCTTGAGCGTAGTTTTCGTTTCAAGGATTTCTCGGAAGCGTTCGGCTTCCTGGCCCGGGTCGCCATGCATGCCGAGAAGGTCGACCACCATCCGGAATTCACCAATGTGTGGAACAAGGTCGATTTCCGACTGACCACTCATGACACGGGCGGCGTGACCGAACGGGACATCAAGCTTGCAGAAGCGATCAACGGGCTGGCGGGTGGCTGAGCCGGCCACGATTGAAGTCTCCCGCGGATCGAAGGCCATCGCGGCCTTTTCGACCATCGTCGAATGGTATGATTTCACCCTCTATCTCTACTTTGCCACGGTGCTGTCGCGCGTGTTCTTCGGCGGCGGTGCCCAATCGCTGATCGTCACGCTGGCCGGCTTCGCCGTTGCCTATCTGATGCGGCCGCTGGGCGCCTTGTTCTTCGGTCATATCGGCGATCGTTACGGCAGAAAGCGCACCCTGCTGCTGTCGGTAGCGGTAATGACCGCGGCGATGCTGGCCATCGCCTTGCTGCCGACAAGGGCCGCAATCGGGCCGGCCGCGGGATGGCTGCTTATCCTGCTCCGCTGCGTGATGGGGTTTGCGGTCGGCGGCGAATATACAGGCGTCGTCGCCTATTTGCTCGAGGGCGCCCGTGACGAAAAGCGCGGGCTGGTCACCTCCTTTGCCGCCGCCGCAAGCGAGGTCGGAGCCCTTCTGGCGGTCGGCATTTCCGCCGTGACCGTCAGCCTGATGAGCGCAGCGGAGCTCGATAGCTGGGGCTGGCGAATCCCGTTCCTGTTCGGCGCGTTTCTGGCGGGAAGCGTCTGGATTGCGCGGCATGCCATGGCGGAATCGCCCGAATTCGAGCGCCAGCGCGTGGACGGCACCGTGCCGGCCAATCCCATCCATCACTCGCTGACCCGGCATCGCGGAGGCATTTTGCGCGCATTCGCCATCTCGTCGCTCGGTTCGATCACTTATTATGTCGGCATCACCTACGTTCCGGCCTTCCTCACCACCGCGGGAAAGATGACCGAACGGGACTCGCTGTGGCTGTCGACGCTGGCGGCGGTGATGGTGATTGCCGTGACGCCATTCGTCGGCGCACTGTCGGATCGCTTCGGCCGCAAGCCGGTCCTCGCCTTGCTGTGCCTTGCCAGCGCGCTACTGCCGATGGCGATGTTCTCGCTGATGGCCGGCGGATCGCAGGCCGAGGCCTTGGCCGGCGCGGTCATCCTGGCGATGGTCGCGGGCGGCGTCAGTGCGGTCGGCGCCGTCGCGACCGCCGAGCAGTTCGGCGGCGAGGGGAGGCTGAGCGGCCTTGCGCTGGGAGCGACCTTCGCCACGGCCATTTTCGGCGGGCTAACGCCCTATCTGGCGCAGCAGCTGCTCGACCTGACCCAATGGCCGAGCGTGCCGGGCGCGATGATCGGGATCGTCGCGCTGGCGGTGCTGCCCCTGTTCCTGACGATGGACGAGACGACCCCGCCCAGGAGCGGGTCCGAATCTATGCCGACCGGTTGAAATCCACCGCCCTGCGGATCAGCGCCGTAAGCGCCGCCTCATCGATCTTCTCGCCTTCGCGGATGTCGATCGCGCGGCGGGTGCCCCCGTCCAGGCTGGCGTTGAACAGGCCGGCGGGGTCGTCGATCGAAGCTCCCCTGGCGAAGGTCAGCTTGATCTTGTCCTTATAGGTTTCGCCCGTGCAGATGATGCCGTCGTGCGACCAGGTCGGTACTCCAAGCGGGTTCGATGCCTTGCGCCACTTCACTTCCTCGACCACCCGTGGATCGGACTGCTTGATCAGCTGCCGAACCTTGGCGAGCGCTTTGCCGCGCCAGTCGGGCAGGGAAGCGATCTTGGCGTCGATCGTTTCAGAGTCGGTCATGCTTGCCTCCGCTTGGCTTTCCATGCTGCGACATAGGGCAGCGAAAACATGTAGAGGCCGGTGAACATCAGCAGGAACAGCGGCGGCAGCGGCGAATAGGTGATGAATGCCGGCGGCGTTCCCTGCGTCATGGCGGCGAAATTGGCGATGACGGTCAACGTGAAGAGGATCGCCAGCCAGCGATGCACCTGCCTGATCCATTTGCTCCTGTTCATTCCCAGCTCCTTGTCGGGCCGCTGCCTGAATTGACCGGCCCAGGTCACGACCGCGCCTCGATCATCTTCCAGGAGTTGCCGGACGGGTCGCGGAAGCTGGCGTCGACGCTGCCGAAACGCGCGACCGGCTCCTGGGTGAATTCGACGCCGCGGGCGCTGAGGTCCTGATAGGCCGCCCGGCAATCGTCGACCACCAGCACCAGCGGCGGCATCGCTCCTTTGGCCACTGCCTCGTTGAGCGCCTGCGCCGTTGCCTCGTCGACCAGCGGCGCCTGGGGACGGAACAGGCCAAGCTGGAAACCGTCCTGCTGCGGATACTGCACCGTCAGCCAGCGATAGTCGCCGTTGCGGGCGTCGGTATGGAGCTTGAAGCCCAGCTTCCCGACATAGAAATCCAGCGCCTCGTCCTGATCGCGGACGTAAAGACCGGCAACTTCGACACCCTGGCTCATAAGACCTCCTTATTTGTCGGAGCTGCCTATATCGTCCGCCTCCCGCCGCCGCTTCTCCGAAACTGCTATGTTGAGGTTCGGGCGGCGCGCGGCGCTGACGAAGCAATGCGGCACCAGTTCCAGCTCATGGGCGATGGACTGGTCGTGCTCGCGAAATTCGGCAGGGGCCTTGCCGGTGATGTCGCGAAAAATGCGGCCGAACGTTCCGAGGCTCGACCAGCCGGTTTCGAAGGCGATGTCGGTGATGGGGAGGTCGGTGTCGCGCAGCAGCGCGGTCGCCTTCTCGATCCGGCGCGTCAGGAGGTAGCGGTGCGGCGGGAGGCCGAAGGCCTGTTTGAACGATCGTGCGAAATGCGCCTCGGACACTCCGCTGACGCCGGCCAGCCGCCGCACCGGCCAATCCTCATGGCTGGCGGCGTCCATCCGGTCCTTGGCGCGCAGCAGCCGGCGGAGCAGCGCGGGGTCCTGGCTGGCGGAGGTTCTGGCCATGGCGCATCGACTAAGGGGCCTCGCCGTGGCCCGCAACCAACATGGGCCATCTTTCGTTCAGGCAATTAGTTGGATAAGGGAGCCGTAATGACCGCGACTGCCGCCTTTGCCATCCTTTTGCCGACCGCGCCGTCGGCTGCGGTCCTTTATTATCGATTTGCGGTGGAGACCGGCTGAGGCTTCATACGCCCTCGGCACCGGACCACCGCCCCGCCAAGCCTCGCTTCGGCGGGGTTTTTTATTGCCCTCGCCACCCAGGAGTTTTTCAATGTTCCAGCCCGATTTCACCGAGATAGACGGCCGCCAGCCTGCGACCTGGCGCGACTACCTCGTGCCGCAGGACTGGCAGCACTTCACCGCCGAGGAACATTGCGTGTGGGATACTTTGTTCGCGCGGCAGGTGCCTTATCTTGGCTCGCGGATTGTTGCGCCCTTTCTCGCGGGCATCCCCAAGCTAGGGCTGGACGAACCTGGGATTCCCGACCTCGACCGGCTCAACGAGAGGTTGGAGCAGCTGACCGGCTGGCGCTGCGTGTCGGTGCCGGGGCTGGTGCCGGACGACGCCTTTTTCGCCATGCTGGCCGAGCGGCGCTTCCCGATCGGCAATTTCATTCGTTCGGCGGACAGCCTCGACTATCTGGAGGAGCCGGACTGTTTCCATGACATTTTCGGTCATGTGCCGCTGCTGGCGCATGAGCCGGGTGCCCGGCTGATGCATGCGATGGGGCGATTGGGAGTGGCAGCGATTGCGGAAGACATGGGCGAGATCATCTCGCGGCTCTACTGGCACACGGTCGAATTCGGCCTGGCCCGCGAAGAAGGCGAAGTGAAGATCCTCGGCGCCGGCCTCGCGTCCAGCTTCGGCGAGGCCCATTTCGCGATCGAGGCCGATGTCCCGCGCCCGCGCTTCACGCTCAAGGACGCCGCCGCGACCGCCTACCGCAGCGACGCCTTCCAGCCGCTCTATTTCGTGTCGGATTCGCTCGAGACGAGTGCGGCTGCACTGGAAGCACTGGATCTTGCGGGGCTGAAACGGCTGGTTGCGTGACATCGGCGGGGGCAGGCCGCTATGGCGGCTCCAGCATGACCGAAGCGCCTGTTTCACGCGAGTATCGCACCGGCTCCGATCCACGCACCCTGCGCGATGCACTGGGTTGCTTCGCGACCGGCGTGACGGTGGTGACCTGCCTGGACGGTGAGGGACGGCCGGTCGGGCTGACCGCCAACAGTTTCACGTCGCTCAGCCTCGACCCGCCCTTGCTGCTGGTCTGCGTCGCCAAGGCGGCGGCCAGCGCGGTTCCGCTCGGCGAAGCGCGCCATTTTGCGGTCAATGTCCTCCAGACCGAACAGCAGCCGGCCTCGATTACTTTTTCGACCAGGGTCGAGGACAGGTTCGGTTGTACGCCGTGGAGCATGGGCGAGCATGGCGTGCCGGTATTGCTCGACTCGCTGTCGGTTTTCGAATGCAGCCATCATGCGATTCACGACGGCGGCGACCATTTCATCCTGGTCGGCGAGGTGAAGAAGGCGACGTTTGAGCCGGGGCTGGACCCGCTGCTCTACTTCCGCGGCAGCTACCGCCGCCTGCATTTTGACTAAACTGGGTTAAGTTAACTTTATCCACAGGGAGCGTGACTCGGAGCGAGAATCACGTCAGCCTTGTGCAATGGCGGGCCGGGGGAAAAACGAGTCGCCAGTTGGCGGCGCCGCAGACATCATGCGCGAAGATCCGGTCGATAACGCCGCGGTCGCATCAGGTCTGCCCAATCTTACCGGCCCGCTGGACTTCTCCCAGATCCTCGCCGTTGCAGACGCGCTGCCGATCATGATCGCCTTCATCGGCAGGGACGAGCGCTATCGCTTCGTCAACCGCGCGCTGGCCGACTGGTTCGAGCTTCCCCGCAAGGACATTCTCGGAAGGCGGATGAGCGAGATGCTGGGCGAAGAGGATTATCGCGCCCGCCAGCCGCTGCTTGCCGCCGCATTCTCCGGGGAACGGCAATTCTTCGCGGCGGATTTCCATCACCCGACCCGCGGATTGTTGGCGGTCCAGGCTGATTATGTTCCGCAGGCCGACGCCGACGGCAACGTCATCGGGATGATCCTGCTCGTGCAGGACATTACCGAGCAGCGGGCGGCCGAGCGCGCCCTCAAGGAAAGCGAGGCTCGCTTCCGTCGGATCGCCGATTCCGCGCCGGTGATGATGTGGGTGACCCGGCTCGACCGGACCCGCGACTTCGTCAACGATGCCTATGCGGAATTCGCCGGCATGACGCGCGAGGAAGCCCGGGTGCTGGATTGGCGCGAGCGAATTCACCCCGACGACCAGGACCAGCTGGTGGCAGCAAGCATAGCGGGAGAGGCGAGCCTCAAGCCATTCACGTTGGAAGCGCGATATTTGCGGCATGACGGCGAGTGGCGCTGGCTTCGCTCCGTCTCGCAGCCTAGGTTCGGGACCGATGGGGAATTATCAGGCTTCATCGGCGCGGCCAGCGACATTACCGAGGCCAAGCAGGCCGAGATTGAGTTGCAGCGCCAGGTTGCCGAGCGAACCGCGGAACTGGTCGAGGCGCAGGACCAGCTTCGCCAGAGCCAGAAGATGGAAGCACTTGGACAGCTGACCGGCGGCATCGCGCACGACTTCAATAATTTGCTCACCGTCGTGGTCGGCGGGCTCGACCTCATCACCAAGCAAATCAGCGACGAGCGGCTGTCAAAATATGCCACCAATGCGTTGGCCGCGGCGGAACGCGGCGCCAGGCTTACGGCGCAGCTGCTGGCGTTCAGCAGGGTCCAGCGGCTGGAGGTCAAGCCGACCTATGTCGCGCCGCTGATCGAGGAAATGCGGCCGCTGCTGCGCAACGTGCTGGGACCGGGCATCGAAAAGGTTTTCGACCTGGACCCGCATCTCACGCCGGTGCTCGCCGACCCCACCCAGCTCGAGGTGGCCGTGCTGAACCTGGCGATCAATGCGCGCGACGCGATGCCCGAAGGCGGAACGCTGACCTTCAGTACCCGCAAATGCCGGATCAATGACGATCCAGAACTTGAGCCCGGCACCTATGTCGAGCTGGCCATCACCGACACCGGCTGCGGCATGCCGCCGGAGGTGATTGCCCGGGCATTCGAGCCATTCTTTACGACCAAGGAGGTCGGCAAGGGCACGGGGCTGGGCCTGTCGATGGTCTATGGCATGGCGCACCAGTCCGGCGGAGCGGTAAGGATCGAAAGCGAGCCGGGCATTGGAACGACGGTCCGTCTATATTTCCGCCGGGCCGACCGCGATGCGGAGGTTCCGGCCAGCGGCGGCAAGACCGGCGACGAACTGCGCCGGGGCCGGGGCCAGGCGACGGTGCTGGTGATCGATGACGACCAGGACGTGCGTCACTTCATCGCTGCCAGCCTTGAGGAATATGGTCATGAGGTCGTCGAGGCCGGCGATGGGGTCGAAGGCATCGAGCTGTTCGGAGCCAGCCGTCCGGACCTGGTGATCATCGACTATATCATGCCTGGCCTGTCGGGAGCCGAGGTTGCGGCACATATCGTTGCAACCAGGCCGGACCAGCCTATCCTGTTCGTGTCCGGCTACAGCGAAACCGACGAAATCCGAAAAGTCACGCCCAAAGCGGGAATCCTGTTCAAGCCCTTCCGTGCGGCGGCGCTGGAAGAGGCTGTTCGGGCGGCGCTGGCCCCGTCCTAAAAGTCGACCGAGAGAGTGGCGTCCAGTCGCCGCGGCGGGCGTCGCTTCAGTCCGCCACTCCCAAACACGTTCCAGGCATATTCGTCGAACAAATTGCTGACCTGTAGACGCAGGGTCGCCGGAACCTTGTCCAGCTTGAATCGATACCTGCCGCCGAGATTGACCAGCATATCGCCAGGAACGATTAGCTCATTGTCTGGGCTGCCAACCCTTGTTCCAAGGTACTGGATGCCGAGGTTGATCGACAGGCTCTCATCCCACGGCAGCCGGTAGTCGAGGTAGAGGTTCGCCGACTTTTCGGGCTGTCCGACCGGCTTTTTGCCGATCAGCCCCTGGTCGACCGCCTCGCCGGACACCCGCGGCTTCATCAGGATCGTCCCGGCAACGATGTTGAGGCCCTTGATCGGCTCACCCGCCAGCGAAATCTCGATACCGCGATGGCGGACCGTTCCCAACTGGGTGAAGAACAGGTTGGAATCCAGGTTGAAATAGGGCTTGCGAACGTCGAAGGCGCCAACCACCAGGCGCATCGGTCCGAAGGCATAACGAATGCCGAAGTCGCGCTGGTTGGTCAGCAGCGCCGGCGGGGCCTCGCTGCGGTTGACCGCGATCTCCGGCGCTACTCCGCTGTCCTCCAGCCCCTTGGTGTAGCCGGCATAGGCGACCAGCCCCTTGGCGATGTTGATCGCCAGCGTCGTGTTCCACAGCCATGGCTCGGCCCGGGTGATGATTGGGTCTTCATCGGGCGCGTCGATGGTCTTGCGGTATTTGACCTTCTGAACGCCGACGCTGAACTCACCCACGCCCTGCCAGCGGCCATGGTAGGCCAGTCCGACTCCGAACTGCTTCGCCTTGTCTGACGTTTCTTCGCCGAACTCGACATCCGGCTTGGGGAACTGGGGAATATCCTCCCCAATGACCATCGGGCCAAGATCGATCACTTCTTCGCCGCCGAACTCGCCCGACCGCGTGCCGCCGCGCAGCGACAGGTGAAACAGGTGGCGCCGCGGCCCCTCCTCGAAGGTGCGCGACAGCCGCACTTCACCGGCGTTGGCCTCCGTCAGCCGCGGCGGGTGAATATTGACCAGGAAATCCGAGGTTCCGTCGGGCTGAGCCCCGACGAACAGAGTGTTGAAGCTATGCTTGCTGTCGATCACCTGGCGGAACAGGCCCCCGCTTAGGCGCCAGTCGCCGAACGTCGTATGGCCGAACAGGCCCATGTTGGTGAACCGGTTCTTCCAGACCGCCCACTTCTGCGACTGAAACTCGTAGGGAATGTGAGGCGGCAGCTCGTTGCCATCGACGAACACGAACGGCGTGCTGGTGTCGTGCGGCGAAATTTCCAGCCCATAATAGGCGCGCACCTCGGTCCCGTCCCGCGGACGCCAGACCGGTGAAATGCCGAAGCTGAAATAGTCGCCATGATCGGCATCCGGAAAATCGATGAAGCGATTGAAGGCCGCGCCGGCGGTCAGGGTGAGCGTGCTGGAAAGTGGTACCTGGCCGTCGAGGTCGATCCCCAACTGGCTTCCGCCGGCATAAAGTACGCCCGAAAGCGCCGGCTCCGTCCCGGCCGGCCGAAGCGACAGCTCGACAATCCCGGTGGGCGCCGGGAAGGCATAGCCTTGGGCCGATAGCCCGACGCGAACGTTCGACCCGGACTGGATCCGCTGGTTGCCGATCACGATCCCGCCCATGTAGAGGCCATCAAGCCGGATATTGCCGGCCACGGCCGGGCTGAAACCCCGGACTTCATCGGTGCTGTAGAGGCCGATCGTTTCGTTACCGACACTGGTTCCGAATGCGTCTTCGGCGGAAGTAACCGCATTCTCCCCCGTTCGCTGGGCAAGGGCGGGCGTGGCGAGGCCGACTGTCGACAGAAATAGCAAGGCTAGCCGGGTAGGTCGCACGCTTAGCATCCGTTCCTCAAAAGGGCCGCGCCGGAGGAAACGCTCACTCGCGCAGGGCCTAGTTGCCAGAATAGGAACGAATAGTGAACTGATCGACCGTTCGATCGTCGTCGTTAGCGCGCCGTTGGTAGAAAAGTCCGCCCTTTGACGGGCGGCAGCGCGGCTTAACCGGCCATGCGCTTTGCGCCGAGCCCCAGCACCATCTGATTGGCGCGCTCGTAACTCAGGGGCCGGCCGAACAGATAGCCCTGGATGGTATCGCAGCCGAGATCGCGCATCCGTTCGAAATCCTCTGCGGTCTCGACGCCCTCGGCAGTGACCGACATGCGGAAGCTCTTGGCGAGCTGAACGATCGACTGGATGATCGCGACATTCTCCTGCCGCGAACCGGCTTCACGAACGAAGCTGCCATCGATCTTCAGCTTGTGGAAAACCGCCTTGTTCAAATAGCCGATCGAAGAATAGCCGGTGCCGAAGTCGTCAAGGGCAATGCCGACGCCCAGTGAACGGAGGCGCTTCAACACGTCGAGCGTCGCGCTTTCACCGCCCAGGAACACACCTTCGGTGACTTCCAGCTCAAGCCGGTTGGCTGGCAGCTTGTAGCGGCCGAGCGCCTGGCTCACGACGTTGGGAAGGGACGGCATCACAATCTGTTTCGGGCTGACATTGAGCGCGACGGTGATCGGCTCGGGCCAGGTTGCGGCGGTCCGCACCGCCTCCTCGATGACCCATTCGCCGATCGCCGGCATCAGCCCGCTTTCCTCCGCGACCGGGATGAAGACATTGGGAGGGACGAAGCCGCGCTGCGGATGATTCCAGCGGATCAGGGCTTCGAACCCGACCAGCTTCTGCGTCTTGGCGTTGACCAGCGGCTGATAGACGAGGTGGAATTGCTTGGCAGCGATGGCGCCGCGCAAGTCGTTTTCGAGGCGCACGCGATCGTCCTGCTCGGTCTGCAGCTCGGACGAGAAATATTTGGCGACGCCGCGGCCGGCGCCCTTGGCCTCGTAAAGCGCGAGGTCGGCTTTCAGGATCAGGTCGTCGACCGTCGCCCCGTCGATCGGGCCAAAGGCGCAGCCGATCGACACGCCGATGCGGATCTCGGTCTGGTCGATCATGTAGGGCTCCCTGATCGCCCCGATGATGCTTTCGGCCAGTTGCTCGATCTTCTTGCGCGACTGGGCGTCGGTGATGACGATTGCGAACTCGTCGCCGCCCATCCGGCCAACATGGCCGTCCGGGCCGACTTGGTCACAGAGGCGCTTGGCGACCGCCTGCAGGACAGCGTCGCCCTTGGGGTGGCCGAACGTGTCGTTGACCGGTTTGAAGCCGTCGAGATCGAGAAACATGATCGCGCAGGGCACATTGCCGGCCGTTGCGCCTCGCAGCGCCTCGCCGAGCAGCTGGCGGACGCGGCCGCGATTGGGCAGCCCCGACAGCACGTCCATATTGGCAAGATGGGTCAGGCGTTCCTGCGTCTGGCGAATCTCGGTGATGTCGCTGCCGACGCCGCGGAATCCCTCGAAGCGGCCGGCGGTATCGACGATCGGGTCGCCGGCGATCGAGATCCAGCGGGGGCCGCGGGCGGTTTGCAGCTCCATCTCGAGGTTGCTGAACGGCTGCTTTTCGAGCAGCACCCGGCCGAGTTCGGCATGGCCGCCGAGCAGGGCCGGTAGCGAATAGCCGAGCAGGGCGCTGGCTGGCCTCCCTAGCAGGGCCGTCATGCGGGACGAGATGTAGGTGACGCGATTTTCGCCATCGACCTGCCACAACCAGCCGACACCGCGCTGCTCATATTCCTGGAGCAGCAGGCTCGCGCTCTCGGACTGGGAGCCATAGTCGGCATTGGTCTTCAATTGCCCGAAGGCCCAGCGGGCAACGGTCAACACGCCGACGATTGCAACGCCAAGGGTGAACAGGATCGCCATCAAATTGTCGAGCGGGACGGTGCTGCGCCCGACCAGCAGCGAATAGCTGAGGCCGGCGGTAAAGATCGCCATCCAGGCGGTGACGCAGGTCGGGACGACAACCAATCCCAGCGCGGCGATGCCAAGACCGGCAATCAGGGTTGCCGCCACCAACTGGCTCTGCGGCCCAAGCGAGGTGAAGGAAAGCACCGGCAACGACAGCCACAGGACAGCACGGGTCACGATGTCGCCAACTAGGAACAGCCTCGGCAGCTTGCGGCCGGAGCGGCCGACGTGGGTGACGGCCTGGGTCCGCGCGAGTTGCATCGCAACCAGGTTGACGGTGCCCACCGCCATGACCCAGCCACCAAGATAGCCGGCGGGCACATGTCCGTAGAGCAGCATCGCCATCAGGACGGCGGCGATGCTGTTGGCGGCAGCAAAGAAGGGCGCGAACTGGCCGCGCGCGATCAGCTGCGCGTCGCGCAGGGGACTGCTTGCGTCGTCAGGCTCGCGCGAGGTGACGCCCAGCGATTCGCCGTCGGGAAGGCGCGCCGAAATCATACGCTTGTAACGGTCTGGTGCCTCGTACATCCGGTCATCCGCGTGGCTGATGCGCGGGAATAGGCCCAAGACCGTTACTTCGTGGTTAAAGTTCGGGTTATTTCTGCGGCGGGAAAAGACCCAGCTTGTCGAGGTCGCGGGTCGTTACCGGATGGTAGGAAGCCCTTGTCTTTGCATAGATTCGAGCCGCGATCGGACGTCCCCATTTTTCGTCCTTGGCCAAGGCGGTGATCAGCGGCCTGACGAACTTGCGCCGTCCCTGGACCGTCAAGAATTCCTCAAGCGCCGGAACGGCCGGATCGAACCGGTTCGTCACGGCCAGATCGAGGAATGCGAAGCGGATCTCGCTGTTGCCCGAACGTGACAGGCCGAACGCCTGGTCGAGGGCGGCCAGCCGGTCGGCCGGTTGCTGCTTGTCGATCCGGGTGAGGAAGCGCAGCCGCTCGTCGGTGGTCCAGCCATTCCAGGTCGCCTCATCCGGCAGTTTCCCGGCCTTGAACGCCGCGACAGCGGCATCCGCCGAGGCGAAGGCGGCCGGATCGGCGGGGGCGATATTGTCGGGAACGCCGGGATCGTTGACCCACTTGTCTAGCTGGAGCCTGGCCTCCAGCGCCTGGTCTCCCTTGACCAGATTCTGGCGAATGTCGGCCAGGAACATGCTCGATGTGACCGGCTGGAACTTGTGGCGGTCGAACCAGCCCTTCAACCAGTCGTCGAACCGCTGGCGGCCCACCGCCACTTCGATCGTTCGAAGGAATGCCGCGCCTTTCTCATAGGCGATGTCGGTGAGCCCCTCGTCCGGATGGCGGCCCTTGAGGTCGATATGAAGCCGAGTGTCGGGACCGGCCGGACCGCCATTGTCAGCGATCGCCCTGTTCATCGCGTCGAGGCCGAGCGACACCTGCTGGGCGGCGACCTTCGGTCCGTAAACGGATTCGATGATCCGCCGCTCGGCATAGGTGGTCATGCCCTCG
This sequence comes from Sphingomicrobium sp., assembly GCA_035494075.1. Taxonomy (GTDB): domain Bacteria; phylum Pseudomonadota; class Alphaproteobacteria; order Sphingomonadales; family Sphingomonadaceae; genus Sphingomicrobium. Next base: position 140,641 of record DATJHF010000023.1, read on the forward strand.
TTGAGCCAGAAATCGGCCCAGGTCGCATTGGTGGCGAGGTTGCCCGACCAGCTATGCGCCAGCTCATGGGCGATGAGGCTGGTCAGACTCTTGTCGCCAGCAATGAAGGTCGGCGTAAGGAAGGTCAGGGTGGGGTTCTCCATCCCCCCGAACGGGAAGCTGGGCGGAAGCACCAGCATGTCGTAGCGGCCCCACTGATATGGGCCGTACAGGGCCTCAGCGGCATTCACCATTTTCTCGGTGTCGCTGAGCTCCGCTGCCGCCCGGTCCAGCGTCGCCGGCTCCGCCCAGACTCCGGTTCGCGGGCCGAGGTCCTTGAAGGCGAGATCGCCGGCGGCAATCGCGATCAAATAGGGTGCCACCGGATGGTCCATCCTGAAGCTGAAGACGCGCTTGTTGCCGTTATCGGCGGGATCGCCAGCGCGCGGCGCCGACATGACAACCGTCAGCGGCTTGTCGACGCCGATCTTCGCCTCCCAGCTCTGACGAATGCCCGGAGAATCCTGGGTCGGGATCCAGCTGCGGTTGAGGATCGATTCCCCCTGGCTGAACAGGAAGGGATATTTCTTGCCCGCGGTCTGCTCCGGCGTCAGCCATTGCAGCGCGTCGGCGTTGGCGGCGGACTTGTAGCGGATCACGATCTTCTTCGTGCCGGGTGCGATCGCGATCGACAGGGGCGCGCCGAGGTCCGGATTGTTTGCGCCGACTTTCCAGCCAAGCGGCTTGCCCGTGCCGTCCGCGACAGCTTCGATCTCCAGGCCCTTGTCGTCGAGGATGATTTCCTTGGCGTCCGGCATGGCCTGGATGTCGAGCGTCGCGGTTCCGCCGACACGTTTGGCGGCGAAGTTGACGGTTAGGTCGAGCGCGACGTGGGTGACCCGCGCCTCGAGCGGCTTGGCGTAGCTATGGATGTCGGCCGCATCGGGCGTATCGAGCACCGGTGCGATTTCCCCAGCTTCGGCAGCGGCGGGAGGCTTCTGCTGGGCCTGGCAGGAAACCAGGACGAGGGCCGCGGCAGCGGCGGTCAATGCGCGCAACAATCCGTTTCTCCGGAATGACTACTCGGCCGCGGCCTCGCCGACGGCTTTGTACATGGTGTTGATCGGGCGTTCGAACAGCCGGCGGACCATTGGCTCGAAGAATTCGAGCGGGGCGCTGTCATAGTCGGGATCGAACGCAGTCTGGTCGTACAGCTCACAGAAGCGAGCGGTATCCTCGAAATGCTCATGGCCTCGAAACGCCTCGCGCATGTCGCGGTTCATTCCGAGATAGTGAAAGAAGTAATAGCCCTGAAACACGCCATGGTGCTCGGCGATCCAATGGAGCTTGTCGTCCACGAACGGCTTCAGGATCGCCGCTGCGATCTCCGGATGATTGTACGAACCGAGCGTGTCGCCGATGTCGTGCAGCAGGGCCATGACGACATAAGCCTCGCTTTCCCCGCCACGATGGGCGCGGGTCGCGGTCTGCAGGCTGTGCTGCAGCCGGTCGATCGGGAATCCGCCGTAATCGCCATCGAGCAGCTTCAAATGCGCCAGGACCCGGTCGGGAAGCGCCTGGGCAAACGGAAAGAAATGCGAACCGATGATCGCCCAGTCGGCCTTGGTGCCTTGGTCCATCGACCGGAAGCTCGCGCGCTCGTTCATTGGCCTCTCCTTGGCTGGGAAGCATCCTAGCCCGGCCGGATAGCCGACGCCAAGCCTAGGCGCGTCGCCGCTCTCCGCCTATATCGCGTGCATGGACCGGATTGCGTCGAACCAGGCGGAGATGGCTGGCGATAGCGTCAGGGCGTTGGCCGAAGCGGCCGCGCAGGATCATGCCGTTCGCGTGCGCAGCAAGGGCCCCGCACGGCCGTTCCTGGCCGGCGTCGGGCTCGACCGCCCCTTCTTCGACGACAAGAATCGCGCATTCTGGGTGCTTCAGTCGATTGGCTGGAGCGGCTATTTCATCCTCCGCTCGCTGTCTGGCCTGGCCAATTCGATGGGCGCGATGTTCGTCGTCCATACGCTGCTGCTGACCGCCACCGGTTATTCGCTGACCCTGTTGATGGCCTCGCTGTTTCGGCGGCTGATCACGATGCGGGCGATCTGGACCGTGATCATCAGCCTCGCCACCGTGGCCATGGCCTCGGCGGCATTTTCGTTCATCGAGACCTGGAGCTATGCGACCTTCCTCCGGCCCGACGCCAAGCCGGCCGGGGTGGAGTATCTCGGCGCGATCATTCTCGATTTCTCGATTCTCGCCGCCTGGTCGGCGCTCTATTACGGGATCAACTATTACTTGCTGCTCGAGGAAGAGATCGATCAGCGCGCGCAGCTCGAAAGCCAGGCCTCGACCGCCCAACTGGCGATGCTGCGCTACCAGCTGAACCCCCACTTCCTGTTCAACACGCTCAACAGCATCTCGACGCTGGTCCTGCTCAAGCAGACCGAGCGGGCCAACGCTATGCTGTCCAGGCTGTCGTCGTTCCTCCGCTACACGCTGGTCAACGAGCCGACCGCCAAGGTTACGCTGGTCCAGGAAGTCGAAACGCTGAAGCTCTACTTGGAGATTGAAAAGATGCGCTTCGAGGATCGCCTGCGGCCGCATTTCAAGATCGATGGCGATACGATCGGAGCGCGCCTGCCGTCGCTGCTGCTCCAGCCGCTGATTGAGAATGCGATCAAATATGCCGTGACCTCGTCAGAGAATGGCGCCGACATCTGGATCACCGCGCGCCGCGAAGGCCGGGCGGTAAGGATTGAAGTGGCCGACAGCGGGCCTGGGCCGGGTGGGCACGCGGTCGACGCCGAGGGCACTGGAGTCGGCCTACCGAACATCCAGGACCGTCTGGCGCAGGCCTATGGCGCGGCGCATGGCTTTTCCACGCGAACGAACGAACATGGGGGGTTCAGCGTTATCATCGAAATTCCGCTCGAAACCGACCAAAAGGAACATTCATGACCATTCGCACCATCCTCGTCGATGATGAGCCCCTGGCGACGCAAGGCTTGCGCCTTCGGCTGGAGGCCCATGACGATGTGGAAGTTGTCGCAACGGCCGCCAACGGTCGGGAAGCAATTCGCGCCATCAAGACCCACAAGCCCGACCTCGTATTTCTCGACATCCAGATGCCCGGGTTTGACGGATTTTCGGTGATTTCGGGAATGATGGAGGTCGAGCCGCCGCTATTCGTGTTCGTGACCGCCTATAATGAGCATGCGCTGCGCGCGTTCGAAGCGCAGGCGGTCGACTATCTGATGAAGCCGGTCGACGAAGACCGGCTGGCCGCGACGCTCGATCGGGTGCGGCAGCGGCTGGCCGAAAAACGCGGTGCGGAAGAGGCCGAGCGGCTGAAGGAAGCGCTGGCCGAGCACGCCCCGGAAGCAGCCGAGGAACTGGCCGAGGCGATGCCCGAAGGCCCGGCCTCGTCGCGGTTCGAGAAGATGATCAACATCCGCGACCAGGGCCAGATCTTCCGGGTCGATGTCGACACGATTGAGCGCATCGACGCGGCCGGCGACTATATGTGCATCCAGACTGGCGAGAACACGCTGATCCTCCGCGAGACGATGAAGGACCTGGAAAAGCGGCTCGACCCGCGCCGGTTCCAGCGGGTGCACCGCTCGACCATCGTCAACCTCGACCTGGTCCGCCAGGTCAAGCCGCATACCAACGGCGAATGCTTCCTGGTGCTGGACTCAGGCGCGCAGGTGAAGGTGTCACGGAGCTATCGCGACGTGGTGGCAAGGTTCGTCCATTAGAAAAGTTGAACAGGGGAGGCGATGATGGCGCGCATCACGGGTCTGGGCGGCATCTTCTATAAGGTCGAGGACACCGACAAGACGCGCGCCTGGTACCAGGACAAGCTCGGCATCGGCGGGGAATGGGGCGCGATGTTCCCGTTCAAGAACGACGATCCCGAAGGGTTCACGCTCTTTTCCCAGTTCAAGGCCGACACCGACTATTTCGGGCCGAGCGACAAATCATTCATGGTCAACCTTCGCGTGGACGACCTCGACGGCGTGATTGCCGATCTTGAAGCCAAGGGCGTCGAAATTATCGGCCGTCAGGACGAGGATTATGGCCGCTTCGCCTGGATCCTCGATCCCGACGGGGTGAAGGTGGAACTGTGGCAGCAGCTTGGCCCCGCGCCGGAGTAAGCTGCTCAGCCTAGCAGCGGATAAGCATCGACGGCCTCTCGCAGGGCTTTCGCATCGTCCGGATTGAGGCCGTCGGGAACATAGGCGACGTCCGCCACCCTGTCGTTGGCCAGGTTGGCGTAGATTGCCAGCGCATAGAGGTAACTGCCCGCCATGGTTGGATGGTTGCCGTCCGACGTTAGCCGGATCGACGGATGGGAGTGGCGGATGGACTCCCACAGGCCTGCCAGATTAATTCGCGATAAATTGGCCTCGCTCGCCAGGCGGGCGTGAGCCGCCTTGATCCGCTCCAGGTGCATCTGGCGATATCCTTCGGCATCGCCCTCATATTCCGAAGGATCATAGGCCCAATTGACGACCAGCCGGGGACGGCCTTTGTATACCTTGGCGATGGCCGCGAGCTTTGCCCCATAGGTGAAAAAGTCATCCTGGGTTTCGTCGTTCCATTGCTCGGCGCTTGCACCTTGCAGAATGACGTCGTCCCACCCGGCGACGAGAAGATGCCGGGTACGGCCAAATCCCCAATGATGTTTGAAGTAATAGCCCGGCCTGGCGCTGGTCTCGATCTGGAACTTGGCCGCGCTGCCAGCCGAATCCGCGATCTCTCTGACCATCGCCGGCATGTCGTTATAATAAGTGCGGCTGTTGCCTACGATCAGGATCGAGCGCGGCGGGCGGCCGTCGAACAGGTCGACAGTCCGCTGCGACAATGCCGCGGCACTTCCGTCCTGGCCGACCATGAACCAAAGCGGGGCGGCCAGGACCAGGGCCAGCAACAAGATTCGACGCATTCACACCCCCACTTCGAATGGCTGGTAATCGGGCGACCCTTTGCAATTGGTTACTTGCACATTGGGTCATCGATCCTAGCTTGCTGGCCCAGCCAAAGCGGAGGCCCTCATGCCCAGCACCCCATCGCAACGATTCGCCACGTTCGCGGCACTCCATGTCCCCGGCGATCCGGTCATTCTTTATAATATCTGGGACGTCGGCAGCGCCGAGGCGGTGGTGAAGGCGGGCGCGAAGGCGCTGGCCACCGGCAGCCACCCGGTAGGCGACGCCAGCGGTTTCGGCGATGCCCATCACGTCCCGCTGGATTATGTCTTCGCCAATGCTGGCCGAATCGTCGAGGCGATCGATCCGCTGCCGCTTACGGTCGATTTCGAGGGAGCCTATTCGACCGATGCCGAAGAGGGCGGGCAGAATGTCGCGAGGCTCAAGGCAACAGGGGCGGTCGGCTGCAACTTCGAAGACCAGGTGGTTGGTGGAGAGGGAATCCATCCGCTTGAGCTGCAGGTCAGCCGGATAGCGGCAATCCGCCGTGCCGTCGGAGCGGATTTCTTCCTCAACGCCCGCACCGACCTGTTCATAAAATATGACACGCGCGACGACGCCCTGGTCGACCAGGCGATCGAGCGGGGCAAGGCGTTTGCCGACGCGGGGGCGAGCGGCTTCTTCGTGCCGCGATTGGCCGATCCGAGGCAGATCGAACGGGTCGTGCGCGAGGTGCCCCTGCCGCTCAACGTAATCGCCTTCCCCGGTGCGCCGCCCAAGGCCGAATGGGCCGCGGCCGGGGTTGCCCGTATCAGCCACGGACCCTTTCCCCACCGGGCATTGATGGCCCAACTGACGGAGGCCGCGAGCGCCGCCATCAACTGATTTTGTTGACCGCAAGATTCGGGTTGCCTTGCCTGACTGCCGACGGCATGACGAGAACTAAAGGAGAACATCGTCATGTCGAACTTCGCCCGCTTTGCTGAGCTCCATGTGCCCGGAAGCCCGCTCGTCCTGTTCAATGTCTGGGATGCGGGCAGCGCGCAGGCGGCAGCCAAGGCGGGTGCCAGCGCGATCGCCACCGGGAGTGCCTCGGTGGCCATGGCCAACGGATTTGGCGATGGACAGGAAGTGCCACTGGAATTTGTGCTGGCAAATGCCAAGCGGATCGTCGACGCGGTCGACGTGCCGGTCACGGTCGATTTCGAGGGCGCTTATTCGACCGATCCGCATGAGGGCGCCCGAAACATCGTCCGGCTCGCCGACACCGGCGCGGCCGGCTGCAATTTCGAGGACCAGGTCGTCGGCGGGGAGGGCCTCCATCCGATCCCGGTCCAGGCCGAGCGGATTGCCGCGGCCCGGGCCGCCGTCGGACCCGACTTCTTCATCAATGTCCGTACCGACCTGTTCCTCAAGGCGAAACAGGACACGCATGATGAGGCGATGCTCGACGAGGCGATCCGGCGCGTGCACGCCTACGCCGAGGCCGGCGCGAGCGGCTTCTTCGTCCCGATGCTCGGCAATTTGGGCTTCCTCGGCCGTCTGTGCGCCGAGGCAACGGTACCGGTGAATTTCATGACCTATCCAGGCTGCCCGTCAGACGCCGAGGTCGCCGCGACCGGCGTCGCCAGGATCAGCCATGGCCCGTTCCCGTACATGGCGCTGATGGCCCGCTTCGAAGAAATGGCCCGGGAAGCGCTCGGCTAGGCGGAGCTTCGCTGCCAGAACCGGCGGCGGCTCTTGCCCGACTTCAGCACGCTTCGGCGGAACACCGCAGCGGCAAGCCTGAGGATCAGGGCCACCCACAGCGCCTGCCAGCCAAGCGCGATCAGATGGGGCCAAATGTCGGGCAGCTCCGCCGCGCGGGCAATCATTGCGAATGGCGATGAGAGCGGGAAAATCGCCGCCGCCATGCCCGTCGCACTGTTCGGCTGGCCGACTGCCAGCGAAGCGAAGCCGAACAGGACCAGCTGGGCCATGGTCACGGGCATCGACAGGATCTGAACCTCCCGCGCTGTCGAAGCATGGGCGCCGATCCCGAGGAAGGTCGCGCCGATCAGCAAATAACTCATCGAGAAATAGACGACGGTGAGGGAGATAAAGGCCGGCCAGCCGACCGCAGGCATCGGCAAGCTTCTCAATCCTCCGGTCGCAAGGCTGTTGATCGTGAAGGCTCCGGCAATCGTCCAAAGCGCAATTCCGGTCAGCGAGGTGGCGAGCATGGCGAAGAGCTTGCCCAAGAAGATGGCATCGATCGGGACCGCTGCGGCGAGCACCTCGATCACCTTGCTGGATTTCTCCTCGATGAGCTGACTGAGCACCATGCCCGCCAGCAAGATTGTCAGGACGAAGAGCAGGGCCTGGCCCATGCGGCCGGTCTGGACGCGCCTGGCCGCCTGCGGCCCGGCCATTTCCCTGGTCTGCGTAATCTGAAGCTTGGGGCTGCTAACCTGCGGCTGTGCCGCCATCCGTCGTGCCTCGTCGATGAACAGTTTCATCTGCCTGGCCGGGCGGTCCCTGCTGGTCACCGTTCCGGTCAGATGTGGCGCGGAAAGGCCGCCGTCGAACACTGCCATCACCGGTTCCTTCTCCGACGAGAGCAACTTCTTCTGCTGGCCGGCGAGATCACCTTCGGGCGGTACGTAGCGAAGCTCGACAAGCGCTATAGAATCGGCCAGCGGCATCAAGCGCTCGCGGGCGGCGCTGAGCAGCTCATAATCTTGCTGCGACGAAACCACCGCGATCGGCGGCGCTTTGGCATTGCGGTCGACCTGGGCGCCGATCCCGACCATCCCCATGCCGAGCGCGATCGGGAACAGCGGCCCGAGCAGGAACAGCAGGAACGTCTTGCTCAGTACCGTCGCGGTGAAGTCGCGACGGGCTATCACGAAGGCGGCGCGGATCGTCTCAGGCAGTTTCATGCCGCTTCATCCGCCACATGAACGTGCCCCATCTCACGGGCCGCCGCTTCGCCGGCAATGGCGATGAAGGCATCGTGCAATCCCGGACGCTCGATGCTCAAGGTTTCGATCCCGGCCCCGCCGTCGATCAAGGCCTTGAGCAGCGGCTCGGGGCCGTCGGAGGGCAGCTCGAAGCGCCATTCGCCACCGACATTCTTGGCCGACGCCGGAAGTGCAGCGCGCCACGGCCCGTCAGCCACGCGCGTCCTTAGATGGACGATCGGACGCAGCCGGTCGCGCGCCTCGTCCACTGCACCTTCGAACACGGACCTGCCCTCGGCGATGATGACCACGCGCTCACAGAGCCGCTCGGCATGGGCGATGACGTGCGTCGAGAAGATCACGGTCACGCCGGCCGCGGCCTGGTCGCGGATCAGCTGCTCGAGCTTTTCCTGGTTGATCGCGTCGAGCCCGGCAAACGGCTCGTCGAGCACAATCAGCTTCGGGCGGTGGATGATGGTGCCGAGCAGCTGGACGGTCTGCGCCATGCCCTTCGACAACGTGCGGATCGGCCGCTTGGCCCAGTCGTCATGGCCGCGGCTATGGAGAAGCTCCAGGGATCGCCGGCGGCTCTCCTTGATCGGCAGCCCGCGCAGCGCACCCATGAAGGCCAGCGCCTCCGACGCCGGCATCGCCGGGTAGAGGCCGCGCTCCTCGGGCAGATAGCCAACCTGATGCGCGATCTCGATCGGCCGGTCATGACCGAGCAGCGTACGGGTCCCTGAGCTGGGATCGATGATTCCCAGCATCATTCGAAGGCAGGTGGTCTTTCCCGCGCCATTGGGTCCGAGGATGCCGGTGATGCTGCCTTCGGGAACGGTCAGGCTGACCCCGTCCACCGCGCGTTTCCCGTCAAAGTCCTTGACGAGGTCGCGGGCTTCGGCGGCGATTGGTCTTTCCCCCATGGCGCCAATGGGTAAAGGGTGGCCGCGCCATGACAAGCCTCAAGGCACGGATTTTCGACAAAGCGGCGGAGCTTGGCTTTTGCGCCTGGGGGATCGCGCGCGCCGACTCCGTGGCCCACGCAGGCGAACGCCTCAGGGAATGGATCGCTGCCGGCCACCATGGCGAGATGGGCTGGATGGAGGCGCGGGCCGAACAGCGCGCCAGCCCGCAGGGCCTGTGGCCCGATACCAAGTCGGTGATCGCCCTGGCGATGAGCTATGCACCGGCGACCGATCCGCTGGCGCTGGCAGAAGCCCGGGACCGCGGTCGCATCTCGGTCTATGCCCAGGGCGCCGACTATCACAAGGTGGTCAAGAAAGCGCTGAAGGCGATGGGCCGCTGGCTGGCCGATGAGGCCGGGTGCGAGCTCAAGGTGTTCGTCGATACCGCACCTGTGATGGAAAAGCCGCTATCGGCTGCGGCCGGTGTCGGCTGGCAGGGCAAGCACAGCAATCTGCTCAATCGCGAACATGGCAGCTGGCTGTTCCTCGGAGTCATCTACACCACCCTCGAGATGGAGCCCGACGCGCCGGCCGAGCCGCATTGCGGCAGCTGCACGCGCTGCATCGACGCCTGTCCGACCCGGGCGATCATTGCCCCCAATCAGGTCGATGCTCGGCGGTGCATTTCCTACCTCACCATCGAGCATGCCGGACCGATCCCGATCGAGTTTCGCGAGGCGATCGGCAACCGCATCTACGGCTGCGACGATTGCTTGGCGGTGTGCCCGTGGAACCGGTTCGCCAGCGAGGCGCAGGCCAACAAGGCGTTTGCGCCTCGCCCAGAGCTGGCGGCGCCTGCCCTGGCAGATTTGCTGGCGCTGGACGACGCTTCGTTCCGCGAGCTGTTTTCAGGGTCACCGATCAAGCGGATCGGCGTCAATCGCATGGTCCGCAATTGCCTGATCGCTGCGGGTAACAGCGGAGATGCCGCGCTCCGGCCGGCGGTGGACCGGCATTTGGCGAGCGATGACCCGGTGGTAGCCGACGCTGCGAGATGGGCGTCGGAGCGGCTCTAGCGTTGCTGGATTGCGGCAGCGCAAGTCTGCGCGTTGACGTCGTTGCCCTGCGCATTGCGCGATTCGATCAGTGTCGCCCGCGGCGTTCCGCCGCCGGGTGGCGGATAGAGATAGACGTCGAGCACGCAGTTGGATCCCGCGAACTGCAGCTTGGTGCCTTCGCCTTCGACGATCTGCAGCCGCGGCCGGCCGAAGAGCTCGATCAGCTCGTGCGCCGTCATGCCGTTGATGCTGCGATGCTCGGCCCCGGCAGGCGAGGCTGGAGTGGGAGCGGGGGCTGGGGCCGGCTCGGGACGAGGAGCACAGGCGGCTGCCGACAGGATGATGAGGAATGCAACACGACGCATGAGGCACTTGTGGCGGCGACGAGTCCGGCTGGCAAGCTTGCCCCGGCCGCTCGCCATCGCTAGGCGCGCCGCAACCCCATTCCCCGCAGGATCAATCCTTTCATGACCAAGCCCCGCTTCGACGTGCTGTGCATCGGCAATGCGATCGTCGACGTCATCGCCGACACGACCGACTCGTTCCTCTCCAACCAGGGACTGCACAAGGGATCGATGCGGCTGATTGATGAGGAGGAGGCGGTCCGTCTTTATGATGCGATGGGCCCGGGCCGCGAAATCAGCGGCGGTTCGGCCGGCAACACCGCCGCGGGCTTGGCCGCGCTGGGCCTCGATGCGGCTTTCATCGGCCAGGTCGCGGACGACCAGCTCGGTCAAATCTATCGCCACGACATCGAAGCCCAGGGCATCGCCTTCCTGGTCGAGCCGAGGAGCGACGTCGGCGCGACCGCCCGATCGCTGATCCTGGTCACGCCTGACGCGCAACGGACGATGAATACCTTCCTTGGCGCGGCCCAATTGCTTGAGAAGGGCTCGGTCGATCTGGCGGCCGTGGCCGACAGCGGCATCGTCTATCTCGAAGGCTATCTGTGGGATCCCGCCGAACCGCGTGCGGCGATGGAAGCGGCGATCGAGGCCGCCCACGCGGCCGGGCGCAAGGTCGCCTTCACTTTGTCCGACACTTTCTGCGTCGATCGCCACCGGGACGGCTTCTGGCAGCTATTGCGCGACGGCAAGGTCGACATCTTGTTCGCCAACGAGGCCGAAGCGGCGTCAATGGTGAAGGTAAACGAGGTCGAAGAGGCCATTGCGCGCCTGGCCGAAGTCGTGCCGACGCTGGTCGTAACCCGCAGCGAGAATGGCGCCACGGCAATTTCGAACGGGCAGCGCGCCGATGTCCCGGCTGAGCGGATCGATCGGCTGGTCGACACCACCGGCGCCGGCGACCTGTTCGCTGCCGGCTTCCTCGCCGGTGAGGCGCGCGGGCTGGGCCTCGAGGCTTCGCTCCGGCTGGGCGCGATCGCCGCCGCCGAAGTGATCCAGCATTACGGCGCCCGGCCGGAGCAGGATTTGAGGGCGCTGGCCGAGGGCGTACTGGCCTAGGCGGCCAGCGAACCCTTGAGCTCGATCTGGTTGCCCGACGGATCGCGAATGTAGAAGGACATGCCGTCGCCATTGGCGCCGTAGCGGATCCCTTCCTCGACGATCGCTACCCCGTGGCGCGCGAGGTGCGCGCGCATCGCCGCTTCGTCGCAAGGGCCCGTCGCAATGCAGACATGATCCATATTGCGGCCACCCTCGACCTCGGGCCGGCCCCATTCGCCTTGGTGCGAACCGATGTCGACCAGGTCGATCAGCTTCGCGCCGGCGCGAAACTGGAGCATCCCATATTCGGGAAGCGAGCGGTCGATGGTGCAGCCGAGCACCTGTTCGTAGAATTGCTGAGCTTCCGCCATGTCGCGGACTAGCAGGACGACATGGTCGATCCCTTCCAATTCGAACGGCGGGTGGCTCATGGCGCATGCTTACGCCTGCTCGAGCCAATGAAAAAGGGCGGGCCCGTCGCCGGACCCGCCCTGATCTACCCCCTTCGATGCCTTACGGCCGGATGATTGGCTTGCCGCTTTCGTCGCGCGGCTCGTCTTCCGGGAAGTAAGCCGGCTCTCCGGACTCAACCACGTGGTGCCCCTTGGCGAGTTCCGAATTGTGCATGCCGTAGACGAAATAGAGCACGATGGCGGCCAAGATGTACCAGCCGAAGAACACCAGCACGCGGTTCTCGACCGTGAATATCAGCGCGAAGCAGCTGAGGATCCCGAGCGCCGGAAGTACCGGATAGAACGGCACGCGATAGCCACGCTTGATGTCCGGATGGGTCCGGCGCAGCCAGATGACCGTCAGGCAAACGATCCCGAACGCCGCCAGGGTGCCGACCGAGGTCGCATCGCCGAGGAAGTTGATGTCGAAAAAGCCGGCGGCCGAGGCAACCGCAAGCGCCACAACCAACGTGTTGATCCAGGGCGTGCGGAAGGTGGGGTGCACGCGCGAGAAGACCTTCGGCAAAAGGCCGTCCCGGGCCATGGTATAGAAGATCCGGGTCTGGCCATACATTAGCACCAGAATGACCGAGGTCAGTCCGACGATTGCGCCGACCTTGATGGTCTTGGCGAACCAGGCCCATTGCGGTCCAAAGGCGTCGACCGCGACGGCGACGGGATCCGGAACGTTCAGCGCCTTGTAGTTCACGACCATGGTCAGAACGATCGACACCAGAATGTAGATCACGGTGCAGGCAACCAGCGATCCGATGATCCCGAACGGCATGTCCTTGGCCGGGTCCTTGGCTTCCTGGCCCGCGGTCGAGACGGCCTCGAAGCCAATGTAGGCAAAGAAGACGATCGAGGCCGCTCGCAGAATCCCGCTCCAGCCGAACTCACCCTTCTCGCCGGTCGGCGCCGGGATGAACGGCTCCCAGTTGGGCGTGTAGGCCGGCAGGTTCTTTAGAATGATGAAGCCGCCGACGAGGATGAATGCGGTCAGCACCGTCACCTTGATCGCGACGATGGCATTGTTGAACTTGGCACTTTCCGAAACGCCGATGACCAACAAGATGCCGAGAGCGGCGCAGACCAGGAAGGCCGGCAGATTGAAGAGATAGACGACGGGCGCGCCGTTAACGAGAACGTCGACCCCGTCCTTTTGCAGGTGATGTCCAGTCGGCCCGGTCAATGCCGCCGGTATGTGAAGCCCGAAGTCGCCTAGCAGGCTGACCATATAGCCCGACCAGCCGACCGCGACCACCGAAGCAGCAAGACCATATTCGAGCAGCAGGAGCGCACCCATAACCCACGCCGCGAATTCGCCAATCGTGGCATAGCTATAGGTGTAGGCGGACCCGGATACCGGCAGCGTCGACGCCAACTCGGCATAGCAGAGGCCCGCAAAAGCGCAGACGATCCCGGCGATGACGTAGGAAATCAGCACCGCCGGTCCGGCATGCAGCGCGGCGGCATTGCCCGTACGGACGAAAATGCCGGCGCCGATGATGCAGCCGATACCAAGGAAGACGAGGTTCCACGGCCCCAAAGTGCGCTTAAGCTCGCTGGTCCGGGTTTCCTCCTGGATCTGGGCGACGCTCTTGCGCAGCCCTATCCGGCCCAAAAAACTTCTCGGTGCCGCAGTGGCCATTCAATCTCCCCTTGGGTTTATTGGTTTGGGCGCGACCCTAACGCCTTGGATCGCATGCGCAATCCCCCTTCGGCGAACGGCTCGATAACGTCTATCGAGCCAACATCGGTCCAAGCGGCGCCCCGCCAAACACATGAACATGAAGGTGAGGCACTTCCTGGCCGCTGCGTTTTCCGCTGTTGGCAAGGATTCGATAGCCCTGGCTGTCGGCGCCGGTCATCCGCGCAACCTCTCCGACCGCCCTCACGAAATCGCTAATTTCCGGGTCGGATGCTTTGGCCGTGAAATCGTCCCAGCTGACATAGGGTCCCTTGGGGATGACCAGCACATGGATCGGCGCCAGCGGGTTGATGTCGTGGAAGGCGAGGCTGTGCTCGGTCTCCATCACGGTCTTGTTGGGGATTTCGCCGCGGAGGATCTTGGCGAAGATATTCTGGTCGTCATAGGGCTGCTTGGCGTCGATGGGCATCGGTTGGGTTGACTCCGCTTGACCGGTTTGCCCCGCTCGCTACCACGAAAAGCGATGAGTGAGGAAACCCCTGAGTCCCTGATTCCGTACGACGAGATCG
>DATJHF010000024.1:0-102113 GCA_035494075.1 Sphingomicrobium sp.
GCGGTCATGCCCATCGCCCCGAACAGATAGGGGAGGAGCGCGCCCAACAGCAGGCCGACGATGACATAGGGGTTGGACAGGCTGAACAAGGCGTCGAGATTGGCAGTGACGCCGATCTCGGGGCCGAATTCCTTAAGGTCGGCGGTATAGGCGCCGAACAGTACCAGCGCGGCGAGCCCGGCCGAGCCGATCGCATAGCCCTTGGTCACGGCCTTGGTCGTGTTGCCGACCGCGTCGAGCGCGTCGGTGCGGTTACGGACCTCGCCCTCCATCCCCGACATTTCGGCAATGCCGCCGGCATTGTCGGTCACCGGGCCATAGGCGTCTAGCGCCACGACCATGCCGGCGAGTGCAAGCATCGCCGAAGCGGCAAAGGCTACGCCCAGCGGCCCTGCCAGCTGCCAGCTGATGACCACGCCGGCAACGATAACCAATGTCGGCAGCGCGGTGGATTCGAGGCTGATCGCCAATCCCTGGATGACGTTGGTGCCGTGGCCGGTCTGGCTGGCCCGAGCGATCGATTGGACCGGGCGATGATTGGTGCCGGTGTAATATTCCGTGATCCAGACGATCAGGGCGGTAACCGCCAGGCCGACGAAGCTTGCCCAGACTAGCCTGATCGCCGGGAAGCTCAGGTCGGTTGTGGTTATGACCTGGTTGAGATCACCCAATGCGTAGGTTGCTGCGCCCCAGATCGCCGGGACTGCCAGGATCGTCGCCGTCCAGAAGCCCTTGTAGAGGGCTCCCATGATCGATTCCTTCTTGCCAAGCCGCACCATGTAGGTCCCGGCAATGGAGGTGATGATGCAGACTCCTCCGATCAGCAGTGGCAGGCTCATCAACGGCAGCAGCAGCGGCGATGTACCGACCAGAAGGGCCACGGTGACCATCGTGATGCCGACGGTGACGACATAGGTCTCGAACAAATCGGCGGCCATGCCGGCGCAATCGCCGACATTGTCGCCGACATTGTCGGCGATCACAGCCGGGTTGCGGGGGTCGTCCTCGGGAATTCCGGCCTCGACCTTGCCGACCAGGTCGGCGCCGACGTCAGCGGCCTTGGTGAAGATCCCGCCGCCCAGGCGGGCGAAGATCGAAACCAGCGAAGCACCCAGCGCGAGCGCGGTGAGCGCGGTCACGACGACGCGGTCGTTCGGTGCATAGCCCAAAACATCGGTGAGGATGCTGAAAACCCCGGCAATGGCGAGCAGAGCCAGGCCCGCGACGAGGAGGCCGGTGACGGCTCCCGCGCGGAAGGCCACGGTCAGGCCGTTCTGCAGGCCCGTCCGGGCGGCCTCGGCAGTGCGGACATTGGCGCGAACCGAGATGTTCATGCCGATGAAGCCCGCCGCCCCCGACAGGATCGCGCCGGTCACGAAGCCGGCGGCGCTGAGGCGGCCGAGGAAGGCATAGACCACAACCGCGACGATGATGCCGACGACGGTGATGGTGGTGTATTGACGGCGCAGATAGGCCGAGGCGCCTTCCTGGATAGCGCCGGCCACTTCGACCATGCGCTGGTTGCCGGGCGAGGCGCGGAGCACCTGCTGGCTGGTTAGGATGCCGTAGAGCAGCGCGACCACGCCGCAGGCAATCGCGATAAGGACCAGATTCATGAAGTGAATTTCCCCTAATTGACCCTGGGGCGGCTGCCCGGTGACCCGGTTGCCGCCAGAATGCGGAGGGGAAGATGTAACGGGGATTGCGGCGGAGGCAACCCGCCTAATTCAGCAAGATTTTAATTAGTTGAGCAGCAGCGCGGCCGCCATCCCGGAGGCGAGGCCGACCAGGCCGATGATCCACTGACGGGCGCTAAGCGCGATGTTCATAACCAAGCTGCTCCGGCAACGGCACCTCGCCCGCCGTGTCGAAGAGCTTGAGCCCATCGCCTTCGGTCAGCGTGCCGATGCGGGCAAGGATGGTCCGCGCTGGTAAAGAAAGCCTTAATGGGTCGAAACTGGCCGGGAGGGCGGCGAGGAGCGCATAATCGTCCCCACCGGTTGCTGCGGTCAGCCTGGCGCGACGCTCCGAGCCAAGTTCGGCGACAAATGCTCGCGACAAGGGCAGCGCATCGAGGTCGATGCTGGCGCCGCAGTTGCTGGCGGAAACCAGTCGGCTGACGTCAAGCAGCAGCCCATCCGACAAGTCCATCATCGCGGTCGCATGGGGTGCCAGCAGGCTACCGGCGGCAAGCTGCGGGACCGGGCGCCGGTAAGCCTCGACCAGCGGGCCTTCGGCGTCGCCATCCTCTTTCAGCACGGCAAGACCAAGCGCCGCATCGCCCAGCGTACCGACAACCCACAGCGCATCGCCGGCCGAACCGCCGGCGCGCGAGGGGATGCTTGCCCCGCCGCGTCCGACCGCCGTCAGGTTCAGGACGCGCGGAGCTCCTGGAGGCAAGGCGATGGTGTCGCCACCGACCAGCGCGAGACCATAGGTTTCGCAGGCGGCTTCGACGCCGGTGAGGAAACGCTCGTCCCAGTCGCTGTCGCCACCCAGCGTCACTCCCATCAGCGCGGCGAGCGGTTCTGCTCCTTTGCCGGCGAGGTCGCTGAGGTTGACCGCGACAAGCTTCCACCCGACCGACGCAGGCGGATCCGTCGGCAGGAAATGGACCCCCTCGGCGATCATGTCGTGCGTCAGGACGAGATCTCCGATCACCGCAACGTCGTCATCCAATCCACGCGAGGCCGGATCGGTGGCGATCAGCCGCAGCCGGTCGATGAAGGCAAACTCACTGTCACTCATGCGACTGCTTATAGACCCGCGGAAACCGGCGCTGGAAAGCCTTAAGCGGCGGGCCGCGCCGCCTTGGCGATGGCATCGAGCAGGCCATTCACGAAGCCCTTCTCGCGCTGGTCGTAAAATGCGTCGGCGACGTCGACATATTCGCTGATCACGCTAGCCATCGGCACATCCGGCCGGGCAATCAGCTCATAGGCGCCAACCCGCAGGATCGCCTTCATCGGCTTGTCGAGCCGCTCCAGGCTCCACCCCTGGGCCAGACGCTTGGAGATCAGCTGGTCGATCTCGTCGCGGCGTGCCAGCGTCCCTTCGACCAGGTCGTCGAAGAAGCTGATCTCCGCCTCGGCGTAGGTCTCGCCTTCGATGGTCGCACCAAGACGGTGATTGTGGAATTCATGGAGCAGCCGCGCGGTTGGCGTACCTTCCATTTCCTGCTGGTAGAGCGCCTGCACGGCGGCAAGCCGGGCGGCGGAACGGGAAATGGAGCGAGTCATGTTGGCCGCGGCCTGTAGCGGCTCATGTCGCCAACAGGAAGGGCTTGAGCGCTGCGGCAACCTGCTGCGGGGCTTCCCAGGGCGCGAAATGGCCGACGCCCTTCAACGGGAACAGCTCGACGTCGTCGCCGACCTCTCCAATCCCCTCGAGCTGGATTGGCAGCAAGGCCTTGTCCTCCAGGCCCCAGATCACCCGGACGGGGATCTTAAGCTTGGGAACGCCGCGCTCAACCCAGGCCGGCATGGAGGCTTGCTCATCTGCGGCCGGCACCACCACCTGGCTAGCCCGGTACCAGTTGAGCATCGCCGTCAATGCGCCGGGCCGGCTCCATTGGTCGATATAGAATTGCCGCTCCTCCGCAGGGATCAGCGAGAGGTCGGCATGTTTGGCGAAGCTCTTGTCGAAAAAGGCTTCAAAGCCCATCGCCGCGATACCGGCTTCCATGCCGGGGTTGCGAAAGGCGCGTATATATTGGGACGCGGCCCGCTGCGCTTCATCCTCGATCAGGCTCTTTTGGAAAATCAGCGGGTGGGGCGAATTGATGATTGCCAGCCGTTCGATTCTCGGATTGCCGCGCAAGGCTGCCGCCCAGGCGATCGCTCCGCCCCAATCGTGGCCGACCAATGCGAAGCGGTCGATTCCCAACGCATCGGCGAGCGCGAAAATGTCGGCGATCAGGGTATCGGTCGCATAGTCGGCGGCATCCTGCGGACGGTCGCTGTCGCCGAACCCACGCAAGTCCGGCATGACGACCCGCAGCCTGTCCGACAGCAGCGGCGCGAGGCCGCGCCACGTGCGGTGCGATTCCGGGAAACCGTGGACCAGGATGACGGGTGGCGCGTCCGCCGGGCCCGCCAAGGCCATACCCATCGAGATGCCGGTCGACAGCTCGACCGTACGATTTTCCGTCACGGGTAGGTGACCGTCAAAGGAATCTCGGGAAGCGGGATGAACTCCTGATCGTCGCCCGGCACCAGCGGAAAGCGGCGGGCCTTCCAGTCTTCCTTGGCCTGGTTGATCCGCTCTCTCGATGACGAGACGAAGTTCCAGAACACGTGGCGCTCGGTTGCAAAAGCCTCGCCGCCGAGCAGCATGACCCGCGAAGGCACTTCAGCACTGAGGGTCATCGGCTGTCCCGGTGCCAGGACATATAGCGTGAACGGCTCCAACCGGTCGCCGTCGAGGTTGGCGTCACCTTCGGTTACCAGGACCGCCCGCTCGTCAGTCATGGCATCGATTGGAATACTCGACCCGCCGCCAAGCAGAATGTCGGCATAGATGGTCTGGCTGTGTTCGGTGACCCCAGCCGTCTTGCCCCACAGGGTGCCCATCAGGACGCGGGCCGATACGCCATTGTCCTCGACCAGCGGCAGGGCCGAGCCGTCGACATGCTCGAACCCAGGATCGAGCTCTTCCTTGCCGTCCGGCAAAGCCAGCCACGTCTGCATGCCGTAAAGCGACGGCCCGTCGGCGCGGAGTGCGCTGGGGGAGCGCTCCGAATGGACGATGCCTTTTCCAGCAGTCATCAGGTTGATCGCGCCCGGCTCGATTACCGCATGGCTGCCAATGCTGTCCCGGTGCTCGATCGCTCCTTCGAACAAATAGGTGACGGTGGCGAGATTGATATGTGGGTGTGGACGTACATCCATGCCCTTGCCCGCAGGGAGCTTCGCCGGACCGAATTGATCGACGAAGATGAACGGGCCGACCATTCGGCGGGGCCTGGATGGGAGGGTGCGTCGAACCTTGAAGTCGCCGAGGTCGTGAGTAGTCGGAGTAATTGTTTCCATCGGCGCGACTCCTTCGCCTTTCTCAACCACAAAAGCAGGCTGAAAGGAAAGGGTCGTCATCTGCTGTCATTAAAAAAGCGCAACAAATCCAATACTTAGAAACAAAGTCGCCAAATTCGACGAACGGAGGTTGGCAGCGGCGGTGCAAATTGGCTAATCGGCGCGGTGCGGAACACCGCGAGTTCGGTTGCGATTAAATAAAAGGTAGGTTTTCAAAGAGTTGCGAAGCCGCCCGGCGTTCGCCAGTCCCCATAAATAATCTGTTCATGAGGCGCCCGCGATGCCTGGCGGTGCGCTCCAGCAAGAGGATCCCCGATGCGCAAGCTGCTTGCCGCCACTTGTTTGACGCCCCTGTCGTTCGCTCTGCTTCCGGCGATTGCCAACGCCGAAACCGTAATTAGCACGGCGCTCACCACGCCGGTGCTGACCAGCGCCGGCAATGACGATGTGCGGATTTCCTCCACCGGCTCGGTCAAGCCGGCCGCCGGCAACGCGGTCACCATCGACAGCAATGACAGCGTCAAGAATGAGGGCGCGATCCAAATCACCGGATCGAACAATTCGGCCGGCATCGTCGCCAACCCGGGCCTGACCGCCAACATCACCAACACCGGCACGATCACCATCGACGAGACCTACACGCCGACCGACGCCGACAATGATGGCGACATCGACGGCGCTTTCGCCCAGGGCTCTGGCCGTTTCGGAATTCATGTCCTGTCCGGGGGCACCTTCACCGGCAACATCCTCAACAGCGGCAGCATCACCATTGAGGGCAATAGTTCGGCCGGCATCGCGGTCGACAGCACCTTGGCCGGGAACATCTCCCTTACCGGCGGTACGATCAACGTTCTTGGCGACAACAGCGTCGGTCTCCGCGCCGCGGCAGTGAACGGGAACGTCAGCCTCACCAATGGCACGATCCTCGCCCAGGGCGCCGGCTCGGTCGGCGTGTCGCTGGGTGGAAACATCAGTGGTGCGCTGGTTATCCAGAACAGCGTCACGGCCACTGGCTATCGCTATCCGTCGCCGCCGGCCGACACGTCAAAGCTTGATGCCGACGACCTGTTGCAAGGTGGCTCGGCGGTGGTCGTCGCGGGCAACGTTGCCGGTGGAATCGTGTTCGACGCGCGCCCCGCCGATGCGAGCACGACGGACACCGACGAGGACGATGACGGCATTGAGGACGCCAGCGAAGGCACCGCCGCGATCTTCAGCTACGGAGCTGCTCCGGCCGTCCAGATCGGCACCTCGTCGCAGGCCGTCACCGTCGGCCCGGTCGCCTCGTCGAGCGCCGGACACGGCCTCGTGATCAAGGGCGGCATCCACGGCAACGGTCTCTACAAGGGTGTCTCCTCAACCGGCCTTTCGATCGGCGGCGCGGGTCAGACGGTCACCATCGCGGGTGGGGCGACGATCAGCGGCTCGGTTACCGCGCAGGCCGCCGAAGCCGACGCCACGGCGATCAAGGTCGGGACTGGAGCAACCGTTCCCGAGCTGGTGATCAGCGGAAGCGTTGCCGCTCAGGGTGGCGGTACGGCCACTTCATCGGCCACGGCGATCCTGGTCGATACCGGCGCAAGCGTCACCGCGATCAAGAACAGCGGCAACATCACCGCCGCCCGCAGCGGCAGCGCCGGCACCGCTACCGCGATCCTCGACAAATCGGGCAGCCTCAATCTCGTTGAAAACACCGGCATTATCACCGTCAACAACAGCGACACGCTGGGCGTTGCCGCCACGGCGATCGACCTCAGCGCCAATGCCAGCGGTGCGACGGTCCGGCAGAAGGTGGTCGCGTCGGGCACGGCGCCGACGATCAATGGCCAGATCAAGTTCGGCGGCGGGAACGACCTGCTCGACATCCAGGATGGCGCCATCAACGGCAACGTGTTCTTCGGCGGCGGCAGCAACACGCTGTCGATGTCGGGCGACGCGGTGATGAACGGCAATGCCGACTTCGGTGGCGGAGCTGGCGCGCTCCAGCTGAGCGGCACGTCCAGCTTCACCGGCAACCTGATGAACAGCGGCGGCATCGCCGCCACGATCGGTGCCGGGTCACACCTCAACGCGACCAACCTCGGCAGCGTTGGCCTGGCGTCCCTCACGACCGGGGCAGGAGCGACGATCGGCGTCTCCATCGACGGTGACGCCGGGACCCACACGCTCTACAACGTCAGCGGCGCAGTCAACCTCGGCACCAACAACCTGATCGCGGTCAACCTGCTCACGGTTGGCGACGTTACCGGCACCTACAAGATAATCCAGGGCAGTTCGCTGACCGCCGGATCGGGCCTTTCCAGCTCGGTCGGCTCGCTTCCGTTCCTGTTCGACAGCAGCCTGGTCACCACGGTTCCCAACGAACTGTCGCTGACCATCCGGTTGAAGTCGGACGACGAGCTCGGGATCAATCGGTCGGAAGGCGATATTCTCGACGCGGTGCTTGGCGCGGCCGATTCCGATTCACAGGTGGCGGGCGTGCTGCTCGACATCGGCGACAGCGAAACCCTGCAGGACACGCTGCAACAGATGCTTCCGGATCATGCCGGCGGCGCGTTCGAAGCGGTCACCAAGGGGCCGCGGCTGGTCAACCGGATGTTCCTCGATCCGCGCGCTCCTGGCGAGCCGGGCGACTGGCGCGTCTGGACCGAACAGGTCGGCTGGGCGACCAGCAAGTCGATCGGTGCGACGTCCGACTATGACCTTGGCGGCTGGGGCGCGACCTTCGGCCTCGAGGCTGGGCTCGGAGAGGCGGGCGGCGTCGGCGTGACCCTGGCCTATTTGTCTGGGCGCGACACGCACGGCGACAATGAGCTGATCGCCAACCAATATGAAGCCGGTCTCTACTGGCGCGGCAAATGGGGCGGGCTCAATACCTATGCCCGCGCCACGGCCGCGATGATCAACTTCGACAGCACCCGCCGCTTCAGCGGGACGGCTGATGGCGTGGTGGTCGCCCGCGAGACCGAAGGCGACTGGAAGGGTCACCTTTATTCCGCCTCGGTCGGTGCATCATACGACTGGCAAATGGGCCGCTTCTCCGTCCGTCCGTCGGTTTCGCTCGACCATTTCAAGCTGAGCGAAAAGTCGTACGACGAAAAGGGCGGCGGCGATGCCTTCGACCTCCATGTCGACGACCGCGACAGCGACGAGACCTCCGTCAACGGCGCACTTGCGCTTGGCTACGACCTGTTCGGCCAGCGCGAGGACAAGTCCTGGATGCGGGTCGAGCTGGAAGGCGGCTACCGCGGCATCCTTAGCGGTTCGCTCGGCGAGACCACCGCTCACTTCACCGACGGCGAGGACTTCACCCTCACTCCGGAGAAGCGCAAGAGCGGCTGGCTCGGCGCATTCAGGGTGCTCGGCGGCGACAATGGACTCGTGCTGGCCGGCGAACTCAACGCCGAAAGCCGCGAGGACAAGGTTTCGGTCGGCGGACGCTTCAGCCTCCAGCTGGCACTCTAACAATATCCTCGTCGTGGCGGCTCGGGTTACTCGCCCGGTGCCGCCGCCCGGATGGTGAGGGCGTGCACGCGCTCCCGCATCAGTTCGCCCAGCGCGGCATAGACCTTTCGCTGGCGCTCGACCCGGCTCAGCCCGGCGAACGCCTGGCTTTCGATAGTCAGGGCGAAGTGGCTTTCGCCGCGCGGATCGTGACCGGCATGGCCGATATGCTGGTTGCTCTGGTCTTCCAGCATCAGCCGCGTGGGGTTCAGCGCGGCGGTCAAACGCTCGATCATTTCCCTCGCGACGGGTCCGGTGGCGGTCTCGGTCATCGGTCCTATATAGATGGGTTCCAATTGCGAGGAAGCGGTGACTGCAAGGCAGACGAAATGGCACGGAAGGGTCGAGGGCGCGAAGGTCCGCTGCTCGGTGCGTGGCTGCCATGAGCCGGGAGAGTTTCGCGCTCCCCTGACGCCTTCAGACTTCGACGGGCCGGGCAGTTGGCGCTGGCTGTGCCTCGAGCATGTCCGCGAACACAATGCCAAATATAATTTCTTCGAAGGGATGACCGCGGACGAGATCGAGGCGGCCCAATCGCCGATCGCAGGCTGGGACCGGGCAACCCGCGCCTTCGCCCACGTCGGCTCCGATACCGGCCCGGCGTGGCGCGATTTCGCCGACCCGCTCGACGCGATCTCCGCCCGGTTCCGGCCCGAGGCGCGGCGTCAGGCGGTTGACCGGTTCACTGCAAGGGAGCGCCAGGCGCTGGGAGTAATGGGCCTCACCGACGACACCGACCTCCACAAGGTGCGCAAGCGCTATTCCAAGCTGGTCCGGCGCTACCACCCCGACCGCAACGGCGGCGATCGCAGCCATGAAAAGAAGCTGGGTGAGGTGATCGAAGCCTGGCAGGTGCTGCGCGGGGCGAGGGCATTCCATTGACCCACGTCCGCCTGTGGCGCTTCGAAGTCCCGCCGGAGACCGAGGAGCGCTTCCTCATCGCCTACAAGCCGGACGGCGCTTGGGCGAAGCTGTTCGCCACCGCCCCGGGCTTCGTCCGCACCGAGCTGTGGCGTGACGGCGACGGCATTTATTTGACCGCAGACCATTGGGAATCGGTCGAGGCATTCGAGCGATTCCAGGCCGGGCAGGGCGATGAATATCGCCGGCTCGATGCCGAGCTTGAGGGCGTTGCCGGGATTGAGACATTTCTCGGCGGATACGACCTGGTCGACTAGTCCCGGTCCGGCGCACCGAGCGGAAAGTAGGGACGGTAAGGCCGGCCTTCGTCGACAGCCCGGGCCACCACCGGATGCGCCAACAGTCGCGCCCGATAGGCTTGCAGCCTGGGCCGGGACGGCCCGATCTCCTCAACCCAATCCGCATAGAATAACGATGGCGCCGCCGCGCAGTCGGCTAGGGTGAAGGCGTCTCCCACGGCCCATGGCCCGTCCCCCAGGTTGGCCTCAAGCCAGTCATAGGCGATGTGAAGATCCTTGCGGGCCTTGTCGGCTCCATAGGGGTCCCGGCAACCTTCGGGGCGGAGGATGTCGTTCCCGGACTTCTGCATGTTGCCCATGACATAGAGGTCGAAGAAGCGGTCGAGGAACCTCGCCCGGCGTCCTGTCTCGCCCTCCGGTATCCATGCGTTGGGTCCCGGATGGTGGGCCTGCAAATGCTCGATGATCGTCGAAGATTCGAACACGGGCGTGCCGTCATCGATTAGCAGCGGGAACATGCCGTAAGGCGAATGCCGCTTGAGCTGATCGAAGTTCTCCGGATGGTCCGGCGCGATCATCCGATAGTCGAACGGCGTCTGGTCGGCCCAGAGGGCGATCAGCACCTTCTGCGTGTAGCTGCTGAACGGATGCCCGTAGAACTCGAGGCTCACCAGGCGCCTTCCTTGATCTTCTCACGAAGTTGGAGCTCTTCCGCGCTCGGTTCCTTTGTTGCGAACGTACCGGTCTTGACCTCGCCATTCGGTTCATAAGCCCCGAAGACAACTCCCTTGTCGGACACATGGCTCTCGACGAGCCTGAATGCGCCGGAATCCCGAAGGCCGTCGTAGATGCTCTTCCCGCCGCCAAGCAGGACGGGAAACGTCATCAGGACCAGCCGGTCGATCAAACCGGCCGCAAGCAAGGGCGGATAGAGCGTGCTGCTGCCTTGGATGAGCAAGTCGCGTCCATCGCTTTCCTTGAGCCTTGCGACAGCTTCCGCGGCGGTCTCGCCTTCGATCTTGTGGCTGTTCTCCCAGGCAAGCGGCTCATCGGAGTGGGTCAGCACATATTTGTTGATGCGCTGGAATTTCGCGCCGATCGGCTGGTCCTGGTTGTTCGGCCAGTAGGCGGCGAAAATATCGTAAGTCCGTTTGCCCAGCAGCAAGTCATAATCGGAATCGATTACCTTGCCGAAGGGCTTTTCAAGGCTCTCATCCCAGAAGTGGAACGACCAGCCGCCGAGGCGGAAATCGCAGGTCGGATCCTCCTCCGTTCCCCCGGGCGCCTGCATGACGCCGTCGAGGGACTGAAACACCGCGCCGGTCAGCTTACGCATTTACCGTTTCGCCTTTAAGGGCAGCCTCGATCTTGGCGATGTCGATCTTCTTCATCGTCATCATCGCCGCAAATGCGCGCTTGGCGGCTTCCTTATCGGGATTGTTGGTCGCTTCGAGCAGCACCCGCGGCGTGATCTGCCAGGAGAAGCCCCATTTGTCGCGGCACCATCCGCACATGCTCTCCTCGCCGCCAGTCTTCGTGATCGCATCCCAATAGCGGTCGGTTTCTTCCTGGTCCTCGGTCAGGACCATGAAGCTGACCGCCTCGTTGGGCTTGAAGTTGGGGCCGCCGTTGAGGCCGACGAACGATTGGCCAAGAACGGTGAATTCAACCGTCAGCTCTTCGCCTTCTTCGCCGCCCGGGAAATCGGACACCGCCGCATGGCGCTCTCCGACCGTCGTGTCGGGAAACACCGAGGCATAAAATTCGGCTGCCTTGCGTGCCTCGCCCTTGTCGAACCACAGGCAGGTGGTCAGCTTGTTGCTAGCCATGGTCTTTCTCCTCAAGCTTTGCCGACCAGGGCGAATTCCGCGCCCTGCGGGTCGTTGCCGATGATGATGTGATCGCCGCCCGGGACCTCGTGCGGCCCGACAGTGACGGCCCCTCCGTTTTGCTTGATGGCTTCGACCGATTTCGCGATCGAAGGGACGCGGACATAGTAGCGCCACTTCGCGCTGCCGCCCGGCATTGGCTGACATAATGCGCCAATCGTGGTCCCGGCGTGGGCGAAAAAGCGATATTCGCCCAGCTCACCCATCGGCATGAACTCGTCACTCGTCCAGCCGAACAGGTCGCCATAGAAGGTGCGGGCCGCCGCCGGATCGTTCGTCGTCAGCTCGTTCCAGCTGATGCGTTGCTCTGCTGTCGGCGAAAATACGTCGCTTTGCGCATCTTCCTTGCCGGCAGGCGGGATCGGCTTCATCACATAGAATGGGTTGCCCTGCGGATCGGCGACCATCGCAATACGGCCCTGCGGGATGTCGAAGGCCGGCATCAGCGTCTTGCCGCCTTTGGCCTCGACCTTGGCGACCGTGGCATCAACGTCGTCGGCGCCGATATAGCCGAGCCAGATCGGCTTCGCGCCATGGCCCGCCATGTCGCTGGTCAGCTTGAGCACGCCGCCGGCGAACCCGCCGTCGCCGCGGTTGATCATGCGATAGTCCTGGTCTCCGCCAATCGGCTCGCCGATAGTCCATCCAACTACGGCCCGATAGAATTTGGTGGCGCCCTCCGGATCCGGCGTGATCAGCTCGTACCAGACATTGCTGCCATGCAGCGGACGAGCTCCAGCTTCGGCGCGCGACGGCGCCTCAATCGTATCAGTCATTGCCCTCTCCTTTTCCCGGCGGTTCAGGCGTCCGCCGGCTCCTTCGTCTTGGCGGTATCCAGGATCGGCTCGAAGCCGCCCCAGAACATGCGCTGGCCGGAAAATGGCATGTCGCCCTCGGGCTTCAGGCTCTCATCTTCCATGATCTTCTTCCAGGCTTCGTCGCGGGTCGCCTTGTCGGGCCATTCGATGAAGGAGAAGACAACCTTTTCTCCGTCCTCCGCTTTCACGGCGCGATAGAAATCGGTGACCTCGCCTTTATCGACGTCGTTCGAAAGCGCCTCGACAACCCGGTTCGCCCCATGGCTTCGGAACACCTTGGCCATCTTGGCGGCAAGTTTCTGATAGTCGTCCGTCCTGCCTTCGGGGACGGGCACGACGAAACCATCGGTATAGCCGCCGGATCCGCTGCCTTCTTCGACAATCGCGTCGAAGCCGCCCATGATCATGCGCTTGCCGTCGAACGGCATATTGGCGCCCAATTGCTTCATTCGCTCGTCGCTGCGCATCTTCTCGTTCGTCGCGTCTCGGGTGGCTTTGTCGGGATATTCGAACCAGGAGAAGACGACTTTCTCGTCCGGCTTGGCGTCGACCGCCTTGCGGAAGTCGGTGACCTTGCCTTCGGGAACATCGCTATCCCAGGCCTCGAAGTGACGGGTGACGCCAAGGTCCTTGAAGATGGGCGCCGCATCGGCCGCGCTCTTGCGATAGGCGTCCTTGTTGGCTTCCGGCACCGGAACCACAAATCCTTCGAAATAGGTCATGCTGCCTCTCCTTCCGGTTCATGTTGCTTGTAAGTGGCCATCTGGTCCGACAGCGCCCGCTGGAATGCCGGGCGAGCTTCGCCGCGCTTTTGATAGGCTGCCAGGTTCGGGAAGCCGGCGACCAGGTCGGTGTGGCGCAGGAAGCGAAGTACAGTCACCATCATGAGGTCGCCAATGGTGAAGCGATCGCCTTCCAGCCATTGCTTGTCGCCCAGCCAGTCGGACACGCGTTTCAGCTTGAGCTTGGCGAAGTCCTCGGCGCCTGGCCGGCGCAGCTTGGCCCATTCCTCGCCTGCGTAGAAGATGTCGATCAACAGCAGGCTGAGGACGGCCGGCTCGACGCTGTTGAGCGCGGCATAAGTCCATTGGATCGCACGATACTTGCCCTGCGGGTCGCGCGGCAGCAGCGCCTCGCTTTGCTCGCCGAGATATTGGACGATGGCGCCAGTCTCGAAGATCCGGACCTCGCCGTCGTTGAAGCAAGGCACCTGGTCGAATGGCTGCTCTTGGAGATATTCGGCCGGCCTTTCCTGGTCGAGCAGGCGCGCCCGATAGTCCAGGCCCGCTTCTTCAAGTGCCCAGCGGACCCTGAGGTCGCGAACCACCCCTTGCGCGAATTCCGGAACCAGCTTGAACGCGGTGATTTCGATCGCGGCCCTTTCATTAACTGCCATGGCTCACGCCTCCTCGAAGGCCGATGCGCCTTGTTCGGCGGCACCGGCATCCATCCACATGATCTCCCAATGATGACCGTCGGGATCCTCGAAGCTGCGTCCGTACATCAGCTCACCCATCTCCTGCTTCGGCCCCGGATCGGCCCTTCCGCCTGCGGCGGCAGCCTTGCCCACAGTGGCGTCGACGTCCGCCGTGCTGTCCGCCGACAGGGCGAGCAGCACCTGGCTGGACCGATGCGCATCGGCAATCGGCTTGCCGGTGAACGTCTTATAAAAGTCGTGGGTCAGCAGCATGACATGGATGGCGTCCGACAGAACGATCATCGCTGCCCGCTCGTTGGAGAACTTCGGTTCTTTCCGGCCGCCTACGGCCTCGTAGAATCCGATCGACCGGTCGAGGTCCGTCACCGGCAGGTTGATGAAAATCATCTTCGACATCGCGTTTTGCCTCCTTGAGCGACTCGATTCGCCTTGAACCTTGGTCGGGTTAGTTATAAATTGCAACAATGGAGTTACATAAACTAACTACGGCGCGACGAGCCGACGACAAACGGCGATATGACGATGCCTGCGCAGCAGCCCACGGCATGGATCTGATCGGCGAACGCTGGTCGATGCCGTTGATACGCGAACTGCTGCTTGGACCCCGCCGTTTCTCGGACCTTAAAACGAGCCTCAACGGGATTAGTGCCAACGTTTTGACGCAAAGGCTGGAGGGCCTGGAGGCGGCCGGCGTACTGGTTCGCCGGCGCCTGCCTCCCCCGGCCTCGGTTCAGGTCTATGAGCTTACGCCCTGGGGCTATGAAGCGGCGCCGATCTTCCAGGCACTTGGCCGCTGGGCGGTTCGAAGCCCCAATCACGATCCTACACGGCCGTTCAGCCCGGTCTCGCTGATGCTGTCTTTGAGAACGATGCTCAGTCCGATGGCTGCGGGCGACCTCAAGGCCAAAATACAGCTTGTGATGAACGGCGAGCCCTTCTTCTGGGTACGCAACAAGAAAGGCGAAATCCGCATCGGCCGCGGCGAGGTCGAAGATCCCAGCCTTGTCATCCGGGGCACCCCCAGCGAGATCGCCAGCTACGTCTATGCAGGTGCGCCATTGTCCTCAATCCAAGTCGATGGCGACCTGAAGCTTGCCGCGCGGTTGCCTGGCCTATTTCCAATGCCCGAGAAGGCGCGGCTTTCCATGTCTTGAGGGCCCTAACTGAAACGCCTAAGGCCGCACGCATGACCGAGATTCCCAACGTCACGCTCGATAGTAGATCGGACACGATCCTCGCATCGCCCGACAAGATGGTGAAGGTGCGCGAGGCGTTCGGCGTCGACAGCGACCTGGAGGTTCCCGCCTTCACCGAGGCTGACGAACGCGTTCCCGACCTCGACCCGGCTTATGTGTTCGATCCGGACACCACGATGGCGATTTGCGCCGGCTTCGCCCGCAATCGTCGGGTGATGATCCAGGGATATCACGGCACCGGCAAGTCGACCCATATCGAACAGGTCGCGGCGCGGCTCAATTGGCCCTGCATACGCATCAACCTCGATGCCCACATCAGCCGCATCGACCTCATCGGCCGCGACGCAATCGTACTTCAGGATGGCCAGCAAGTGACCGAGTTCCGCGAGGGGTTGCTGCCTTGGGCACTGCAGCATCCGGTGGCGCTGGTGTTCGACGAATATGATGCTGGCCGGCCTGACGTGATGTTCGTCATCCAGCGCGTGCTGGAAACCGACGGCAAGCTGACCCTGCTCGACCAGAACCGGGTGATCCGCCCCAATCCTTGGTTTCGCCTGTTCTCGACCACTAACACCATCGGCCTCGGCGATACCAGCGGGCTTTATCACGGCACCCAGGCGCTCAACCAAGGCCAGCTCGACCGGTGGAACATCGTCGCCACGCTGAATTACCTCCCGGCCGAAACCGAGGCGCAGATCGTCCTTGCCAAGTCCGGCGAATATGACAGCGAAAACGGCAAGGACGAGGTGGCCAAGATGGTCCAGGTGGCCAATCTGTCGCGCCAGGGGTTCATCAACGGTGACATCTCGACCGTCATGAGCCCGCGTACCGTGATCAGCTGGGCGCAGAATGCCATGATTTTCGGCGACATCGGGTTCGCCTTCCGAATCAGCTTCCTGAACAAGTGTGACGAAGCCGAACGGCCGCTGGTCGCGGAATATTACCAGCGAGTGTTCAACAAGGATCTGCCGGAAAGTATCGCCCATCGCGCCTGACACAAGCGACAAGCCCCGCCGCAACGATTGCGACGGGGCATGTGCTTAGCGGTTGGATAGGCAGTTAATGAAACAGGATCTGATCGGCGTGAATGGTCGGTGCACCGGTCAAAGACACGCTAAAGTCGGGCGCAATATCGCCGCCGAGATTGGCCGACAGCACGCCGCCGGCATAGCGTACCTCACCCAAAGCGCCGCTAAACGCCGCATCCCCGATGAAATGCAGGTCATCGCCGAGACCTGATAGGTCGATTGTGTCGCTGCTTCCAAAGTCTGTGATCAGGTCTCCGATCTCAAGGTGGTTGAAAACGAAGGTATCGTTGCCAGCTCCTCCTGTTAGCACGTCGGCTCCCGCACCACCGTCGATGGTGTCGTTTCCGCCGAACCCCCGGATGACGTCATTGCCGCCGAGGCCCTGGAGAATATTGTCCGCCTCATTGCCGTGGATCAGGTCGCGCGCCGATCCGCCGATCGCGTTCTCGATGATCGTGCCATAGGCAATTGCGACATTTTGGTATTCGCTAGCGAATATCCCTGTCACCGCCGGCTGGCCGAGATATTGCTGATCGTTCGCGATACTGGCTGCGTTCGCAGTCCGGAACGAATTCATCGTATTGGTCCATTGAGTGAGGTTAAAATCGCCGAAATCCGGGCCGCCGATCGCGACGATATTGTCGAGATAGGCGTTTGCCGCAGCAGCGCTCGGCAGCCCGCCCCCGATTGAGCTGAACGACCCGGGATGCAGGTCGATGAACTGCGAAATCGAGAAGCCCGACAGATCGATCGTGTCGACGCCTCCCGCATCGTAGATAGCCAGATAGGGATAGGGATTCTGGGCGAAATCGTAGATTGCGTTACCGGCGTTGGCATGGAAGCCGTAAACCGTGTCATCCACCCGGGTGTTGAGATCGGCGCCATATTTAGCCTGGATGGTCATGATGTCGTGAAGCATCGGCGTCTGCGGATTAGCGTTCAGCAGGCCGGTCCAGTTCACCACGCGCGCCCCGGTTTGGCTGGCGCTGAAATAGGACATGATCGTGTATTGATTGCTGTCCTGGGCATATTCCGCGAAATTCGCGTACGTCAGGTCGTCCGGCACTCCATCGCCGTCGCTATCCTGCCCGAAATTATAGGCACCCGGATGCGATAGGCCGAGCGAGTGCCCTATTTCATGGACCAGGGTGGTGTTGCCATAGCCGAGATTGCTGAACCAGTTGTTGGACCAATTGCCCGCCTCGACATTGTTCGGGTCGTTGGTGAAAACGTCGCTTTGGAATTTCCACCCGCGACTGCCGGGGAAGAAGGCGTAGGCCTGGGCCGGATCGAGCGAATTGGCGAAGACAATGTCCGCGCCCATGCCGTCCGTTTCCCGGAAGGTCTGCGGGATAAGGTCGTCCCAAAGATGGATCGCCGCGCGAGCCGCATCCTGCTGCGCCGGCGTATAGTTTGATAGGCCGAGGGCCGCCTCGAAGCCCGCAGTTGGGTTATTGTAGAGACCGGTCAGGTGCCCCTTGTCGAGGAAAGTGTAGGTGATGACGCCATTCGCGCTGGAAAGCATCGTTCCGGAATCGATCTTGTCCATTACTGCCGGCTGGTCGAGGATCGGCTTGGTACCGAAAAAGCGGAATCCAAGATCGTAGACTTGATCGAGATTGAAGTCGTTCGGCTTTTCCTCGGTCGCGCTGCTAACCCGGACCGCTTGATACTTCCCTACACTCATAACAAAACCTTCCCACGCAGGTCGTTACGCTGGCGATCAGGAAGCTAGACGAGCCAGTCCTGGCCAATTCGAGTCGGGGACCCTGTAATATGGATTTATATCCGTCAACAATTGTTTGGATTTACAGGAGAAATTCGCGCGTATATTAAAATTTAACTTGCGTGAACTTAATTAATATTATCGACTAGTGTCATCTAGTCGACTCTACCGCGCTCGAGCTCCCGCAGCCGCTCGGCGACCCGTTCGTCGAAGCTCATCTCGTTTTCGTAACTGCGTCCTCGCGTGGTCGCCCGCTTTCGCCCGCCAGCGACATAGCCGATGAAACGCATGAACTTCACCGCGTTGAACACCAGTCCCAGCACCAGCGGAACGACGACCAGCAACAGCGTTGACGAATCCAAGCCCATCATTTCTCAGCTCCAGGTCGCCATCTTGCAGCAGGGACGC
This sequence comes from Sphingomicrobium sp., assembly GCA_035494075.1. Taxonomy (GTDB): domain Bacteria; phylum Pseudomonadota; class Alphaproteobacteria; order Sphingomonadales; family Sphingomonadaceae; genus Sphingomicrobium. The sequence goes on from DATJHF010000024.1 coordinate 18,198, forward strand.
TAACCAAATTGCTAACGTGCTCGCCGTTGACGTTGTCTATGCCCGGAGTCAGAGCATGACTGGCCAATGACCCTGCCTACTCCTCTCGACCGTTTTCGCTCCGTGCTGGCCGGCGCAACCCGGGCGATCGCCAGGGATCCCGAGGCAGACGTCGTTTTCGCCTCGGACGCCAGCGGTCAATCCCCGGGCAAGATCGCCCGGGTCGTGTCGCCCGGCCCTGGGCTGGAGCCGCGCCTGCTGGCCGAAGCGCGCGGGGCAGCCGACGCGCTTGCAGTGCGCTTGCGCTATCACGATGCCAAGCTGCACGCCCAGCGGGCCCCCGTGTCGGACGGCGACGCGCGAGCGGTGTTCGATGCCCTCGAGGCGGCAAGGGTCGAGGCCCTGGGCTCTAAGGCGATGGATGGCGTCCGCGCCAACCTCAACGACCTTGCCGAGGCGCGCGTCAGGATTGATGCGATCACCCGCGCCCGGACCGCCGAGGAGGTTCCACTGGCGACCGCAGTCGGCCTGCTCGCTCGCCAGCGGCTGAGCGGTGAGGAGCCGCCAGAACCTGCGCGCTCGGGGCTCGATCTGATCGCACCTTGGATCGAAGACAAGGCCGGCGCGGAGCTCGACGCCCTGGCCCTCACCATCGATGACCAGGGCGCGTTCGCCACCCTGTCGCGCCGCTTGCTCGAGGACCTTGACCTGCCGGCTGACGATCCAAGCGACCAGGAGCCCGAGGTAGGTGACGAGGGCGAGGGCGAGGAGGAGGGTCCGGACGAAGCCGACGATGCCGAGGCTGAAGGCGCGGACAGCGGCGGCGAAATGGAAATGCGCTCGGAGGAAACCGAGCAAGAGGAGGGCGAGGATGAGAGCACCGACAGCGAGGCAGATGTCGAGGAAGGCGAGACGACCAGCGGTCAGGAGGGCGCAGACCAGGAGCGGGCCAATGCCCAGCGCCGAAATTGGGTGGACGAGCCGCTAACCGATTACAAGCCGTACACCGCCCGCTTCGATGAGACTGTCGCGGCCGGCGAATTGTGCGATGAGGAAGAGCTAACACGGCTCAGGGCATATCTCGATCAGCAAATGACCAGCTTGGGTGGAGTCGTCACGCGCCTCGCCAACCGGCTGCAGCGCCGGCTGATGGCGCAGCAGGCACGCAGCTGGGATTTCGACCAGGAGGAGGGCATGCTCGATGCAGCCAGGTTGGCGAGGGTTATCGTTACCCCTGCTCATTCGCTGAGCTATAAGATTGAGCGCGAGACTGAATTCAAGGACACGGTGGTCAGCCTGTTGATCGACAACAGCGGCTCGATGCGCGGGCGGCCCATTTCGATCGCAGCGACGTGCGCCGACGTATTGGCGCGAACGCTGGAGCGCTGCGGGGTGGCCACTGAAATCCTTGGCTTCACGACCCGCGGCTGGAAGGGCGGGCAAAGCAGGGAGCAATGGCTATCCGAAGGGCGTCCGCCCAATCCCGGAAGGCTCAATGACCTTCGCCACATTATCTACAAGCGCGCCGACGAGCCCTATCGACATTCGCGGCGCAGCCTTGGACTGATGATGCGGGAAGGATTGCTCAAAGAGAATATCGACGGCGAAGCCCTGCTTTGGGCCCATGCCCGCCTGCTTGCCCGGCCCGAGGAAAGGCGGATCCTGCTAGTGATCAGCGATGGCGCGCCGGTCGATGATTCCACCGCTTCGGCCAACGGCGGTACTTATCTCGAAAAACATCTGCGACAGGTGATCGGCTGGATCGAGGGCCGCTCGAGTGTTGAATTGGCGGCGATCGGCATCGGTCACGACGTCACTCGCTATTATTCGCGCGCTGTTACGATCATGGATGCCGAGCAATTGGGCGGCGCCCTGATCGAGCAACTCGCGGCGCTGTTCGACAAGCGCTGATGATGAGAATTTGGAAAAAAGTTGGGCCCGGAGCAACTACGCGCTCCGGGCCCCCCTCGATACGCGACGCGAGGGATTTCGGTCCGCCGTTACCGGCGTCGAACGAGGAAAAAGGGGGAAACCTCGTCCTTGATGAAGCTTATGCCCGATTCGCAGTTGAACGGGGCTGAACGGGCCTTGCAGCAATCATTCAGGAAAATATTTGTTTTCAACGGCTTGCTGTTGGGCGCCTTTGTGGTCCTGGCTTATTTGCCAATCCAGCGGCTGCCTGATCGAAGATCCCATTCGGCGATAGTCGAGCCGCTGCAATATCAGCCGGTTGCATTGCCTCCCGCGCAAGGTCCGCTTCATCTCGCGGGGGCTTGGGTGCTGACGGCAAGTGACCCGCGGTTCGGCGGGCTTTCCGGGTTGGCAATGGACCGCGGCCAATTCCTTGCCGTCAGTGATCTTGGAGCAGTGATCCGCTTCGATATGCCTTCGGCGAGTCAACCCAAGGCAATGATCAGCGATTTAAGGGTCGGCCCTGGTAGCTTCGGGAAAAAGACGTCGCGCGATGCCGAATCGATCGTCCGGGATCCGGGTGGGCGCGGCTGGTGGGTCGGTTACGAACAGCACCATTCGCTGTGGCTCTACAATCGCGAATTCGATCATGCTCTTGCCGCCGTTGACTTGGGACAGCTTGGCTGGTTCGACAATCGCGGCGCCGAAGGACTGCTGGCCGACGGCGACCGGCTCCTGGTAACCGCGGAAAATGGCCGCGATGCGGTCGAAGCTGGGCCCAACGGCATCAAGCGATCGTCCCTCGGTGCCGGCCATGATGTGGCCGATGCGGCCCGGGCACCGGACGGGAGCGCTTGGCTGTTGCTTCGCTCGAAGGGCCTGAATGGCATCAGCCAGGCTATCGCCCCCTTGCTCGGCGACAGGCAAAACTACCGGGTGGGCGCCGGCTGGGCCCTGCCCAAGGACGCATTCGACAATTTTGAAGGGATGGCGATCGAACGACTGGCCAACGGTAGCTGGCGCTTCTGGCTGGTCACCGACGACGGTCACCGGTTCATGGCGCGCACCTTGTTGGTAGCGCTCGACTATGCGCCGGCCGCGCAAAACAAAAGCCCGGCGACGCGCGCCGGGCCTTCGAAACCGCAGACCAGCAAAAAGTCTTAGGCGGCAGCCTTGGCCTTCTTGGCGATTTCGCGCTTGAGCTTGGCGGCGCGGGCCGAGAGCTTGTCCTCGCTGGTCTTGGCCAGCCAGTTGTCGAGCCCGCCGACATGCTCGACCGAGCGCAGTCCGTGGGTGGAAACGCGCAGCTTGATGCTCCGCTCCAGCGATTCCGAGATCAGTGTAACGTTCTGCAGGTTGGGCAGGAACGTCCGCTTGGTCTTGTTATTGGCGTGGGAAACATTGTTGCCCACCTGCCGGCCCTTGCCGGTCAGCTCGCAAACGCGCGGCATCGGTCACATCCTAGTTCTGGGGTGGGCTTGAAGAAGCCCGGAAAGCGCCGCCCGATACTCGGGGAGGTGCGGTTCGTCAACCTGCGTGAGACCGGCAAGAGCGAAAAGCAACCTAGTTTAGGCACGGCGCGTTGGTCCCAGCAAGAAAGTCGAGGGAAACGTTATGCGCGCCATACTACTGATCCTGATTCTTGGGGTGGTTGCGCTAATCGCAGCCATCGCCACCGGATTTCTCGATATTAGTCAGACACGCGGCGCGAGGGCCCCCAATGTCGAAGCGAGCGAGGGGACGATTCGCGCTACCGGCGGCCAGTCGCCGGCGTTCGAGGTGCAAACCGGCTCGGTCGAGGTCGGGAGCCGCGAGGCCAATGTCGATATGCCCAAAGTCGAGGTGAAGCGCGACAAGACCAAAGTCGACGTCCCCGTCGTCCAAGTGCGCCGTCCGGAGGAAGTCCAGCAAAACGCAGCCCGCTGACATTCTCCTTGATCGCCTCGAAGGCATGACAGACGCGAAGCGGCGCGCTAGCGCTCACCATGTCATGGCATTCCCGCTTCCTCCGCCGATGCGGCGCGCACTCGATCTTGCGGCAGTCGCCGCCGAGGCAGGCGAGGTTCCGGTTGGAGCGGTAATCACGCTGGGAGAGGAGATTATAGCCGAAGCGCGCAACGCAATGCGCGGCAACCTCGATCCCACCGCCCATGCCGAAATGGTCGCGATCCGCCACGCGGCCACCCGTCTTGGTCAGCCGCGTCTCGATGGCTGTACCTTGTGGGTGACGCTGGAGCCTTGCGCGATGTGCGCGGCGGCAATCGCCCTGTCCCGGATCGAGGCCCTCCGCTTCGCCGCGGAGGACCCAAAGGGCGGGGGCGTCGTCCATGGCGCAAGGGTGTTTTCACAGGCGACCTGCCATCACCGCCCCGACGTCCTGGGAGGTATCGGCGAGGAAGAGGCCGCACTGCAACTAAAGACCTTCTTTGGGGCGCGCCGGGCCTAATCCTTGCGACGGGGCAAAATTACCGGCAAATGAGTTTCTATCTGCCTATGAGCGACACGCTCCTTCCATTTCCCTGGCTCGACCTGGTCCTGATCCTCGCCCTGATCGCGATCAACGGCTTGCTGTCGATGAGCGAGCTGGCGATCGTCTCGTCGCGCGAAGCCCGATTGAAGGCCATGGTCAAGGCCGGCTCCCGGGGCGCCAAATGGGCGCTCGATCTCGCCGCCGAGCCCGGACGATTCTTGTCCACCGTCCAAACCGGAATCACACTGATCGGCATCCTTGCCGGTGCCTATTCAGGCGCCAGCCTAGGCGCGCCGGTGGGTCAGCGGCTTGCCCGCTTAGGTATCGATCCCGAAACCGCCGATACCGTCGGGTTTGGTATCGTGATCGTGGTGACGACCTTTGCTTCACTGGTCATCGGCGAGCTGGTTCCGAAGCAATTTGCACTGCGCAACCCTGAAGCAATCGCGGCGATTGTCTCCCGGCCAATGGGCTGGCTCAGCAAGGCGACCGCGCCGTTCGTCTGGCTGCTCGACAAGACCAGCGCGCTGATTTTCCGCGCCCTTGGCCTGAACCGCGAGAACAAGAATGTGGTGACGGCGGAGGAACTTCACCTTGTTGTCGCTGAGGCCCAGTCGGCAGGCGTGCTGGAGGAAAGCGAGCGGGCAATCATCTCGGGCATCGTCCGCCTGGCCGACCGTCCGGTGCGCGAAGTGATGACTCCTCGCACCGATATCGACTGGATAGATATTGGCTGCGGCCGAGACGAAATTCGCGCCGCCCTAGCCCATACGCCGCATAGCCGGCTTCCGGTCGCCGAAGGCTCGGTGGACAATATCGTGGGCGTAGTGTCGACGCGCGACATGCTCGCGAGCCTGCTGGACGGCCAGGAATTGAACCTCAGGGCACTGACTCGAAGCGCGCCGGTGATTCCCGACCTGATGGATGCGATGGATGCGCTGGCCGTGCTGCGCTCGGCCGAGGTGCCGTTGGCGCTGGTCCATGACGAATATGGCCATCTAGACGGCATTGTAACGCCGGGGTCGATCCTAACCGCGCTAGCGGGCGCATTTGCCCATGATATGGACGAGGGCGAGGACCCGCCTCTGGTGGAGCGGGAGGATGGAAGCTGGCTGGTGTCAGGGGCGGCCAATGCCGACGTGTTGAGCGACCGGGTCGGCGTCTCCATGCCCGGCGATCGCGATTTTTCGACGGTGGCCGGATTTGCCCTCTCGGTCATCAAGAGGATTCCCGAAACTGGCGAGGTGTTTAAATTCGACGGCTACAGGTTCGAGGTAATCGACATGGATGGGCGGAAAATCGACAAGCTGCTCGTCAGTCGCCCAAAGCGGAAGCGCAGCGCGGAGGAGGAGGCGGGACGCGAGGCGCCCTCGACCTAGCCCAGGTTACAGGCTGCCGAACTTGGCCTGGTAACCCTCGATATCGCCGCGGGCGAGATAATCGGCCTGTTCGATCACCCGGTCCCGGGCCAACCGGCCGCGGAATGCGCCTAGTGACTCATCCAGGGCTTCAACCTGACCGGGAGACAGTTTGGCAATCTGGGCAAAGGTCATGATCCCCCGTTGATTGAGCATCTCGGCAAGCTTGGGGCCTACGCCCTTCAACTTCATCAGCTCATCGGCAGGCCCGCCGGCGCCGGGAAGTTCGGCGTGGACTGCGGCGCCGAGGATCGGCCCGGCGATATCACTTGCCGCGGCGGCTGCCTCGTCGGTCACGCTTCGGCCTTCGTGCGCCGGCTCAACATTCATGTGCGGACGAAGTGGGACGCTGTCGGTCAATCGGACGTTCTGCTTCGGCCGAAACACGCGCAGCCCGACAATGAATCCGATGACCAGTGCGACCAGAAATACGGGCCAGTAAATTTGGAAGAATTCCATTCCCGACAGATCCTCTTGCTACAACTTCACCTTCCACTCGTTCGCCCGTCGGCGGAGCTCGACGACATAAGCGATCACCATGCCGATGGCGAAGCCGGCCAGCCCAAGCAGCTGAGCCTCGATGGCGAGGGGAATCAACGCGTCTGTCTCCCTTCCTGTGGCAGCGAACCAGGGTCCCACCGCACCTCGAGCACGCCGGGCGTCTCATCCAGGATGCGCACCAGCTCGGTACGCTGGAAATCGTCGGCTGGTCCGCTGAGGATAAGGCGGCGGGCGAGCGGTCCTCGCTGCATATGAGCCTGCACCATCGGCAGTTCATAATAGTCGAGGGTACGACGGGCACTGGCCTCGGACTGCGCGACCAGCCTCTCACCCGCTCCAAGCGGGCCGTGCCAAAGGGCGGTGAAGCCGATCGTCGCCGCGATGCCGAGCAGCAGGGTGATCCGTTTGCTCATGAGGCGCGCTCCAGTTCCCGCCAGCCGATATCGCGGCGGTGGAAGCCATCGGCAAAGTCGATTGCGTCAACCCCCGCATAAGCGTTCGAGCGCGCCTCGCCGAGCGACCGGCCCAGCGCAGTCACTGCCAGCACCCGGCCGCCGTTGGCGACAAGTTGCCCGCTCTCGAGTGCTGTGCCGGCGTGGAACACTCTGACGCCGGGGATCGCTTCGGCGGAATCCAGTCCGCGAATTGGTCCACCCTTTGCGGGTGAACCGGGATAACCCTTTGCCGCGACGATGACGGTCATGGTTGTATCGCCCGACAGGGCTGGGGCTTCGAACGCCGTGCCTCTCGCCACGTCGAGAAGCAGCCTTGCAAAATCGCCCTCTATGCGGGGCATGATCGCTTCGCACTCGGGATCTCCGAAGCGGACATTATATTCGATGAGCTTGGGCCCTTCGCGGGTCAGCATCAGGCCGGCATAGAGAACGCCGCTGAATGGAGTGCCGGCTTCCGCCATCGCCCGGGCAGTGGGTTCGACGATCTCCCGCATCGCCCGCCCTTCCAGCTCAGCAGTCAGCACGGGAGCGGGGGAGTAGGCTCCCATGCCGCCGGTGTTGGGGCCCGTGTCGCCCTCGCCGACGCGCTTATGGTCCTGGGCAGACGCCAGCGGGATCGCGCGGGTGCCGTCGACCAGCGCGAACAGGCTCGCTTCCTCACCTTCGAGAAATTCCTCGATGACCATTGGGCCGTCGCCGGCGGCGTGGATCGCGGCCTCGGCCTCGGCCCGGCTCGTGGCGACTGTGACGCCCTTGCCGGCGGCGAGGCCGTCCGCCTTGATCACCACCGGGAGCGAGAAGCCGTCCAAAGCGGACAGTGCAGTGGTTTCCGAGTCGACCCTGACGTAGGCCGCTGTAGGAATTCCCGCCCGGGCGCAAAGATCCTTGGTAAAGCCCTTGGAGCCCTCGAGCTGGGCCGCGGCGGCGCTGGGGCCGAACGTGGCGATTCCGGCGGTGCGGGCGGCGTCGGACACCCCGGCGACCAGCGGCGCCTCAGGCCCGATGACGAGGAGGTCGACGTTCCGCTCCTTCGCCAGCGCTACCACCGCCTCGGGATCGCAGGGATCGATTGCAATGCATTCCGCCCAGCGGGCTATGCCGGGGTTGCCGGGAGCGGCGATCAGCGCATCGCAGCTTGGCGATTGCTTCAGGCGCCATGCCAGCGCATCTTCGCGTCCGCCCGAACCCAACAGCAGGATGTTCATGACTGTTCCGACCTTTGGCCCCGACGATCTCGATGCATCCGGCCTCCTAGCCGACGAGAAGAGCGGCGACAACGCGCCGCCGCTGACCGTCAGCGAGGTGTCGGGCGCGCTCAAGCGAACGGTCGAGGCGGCGTTCGGCTTTGTCCGGGTCCGGGGCGAGATCAGCGGCTGGAAACGCCATGCGTCGGGTCATTGCTATTTCACGCTGAAGGACGAGGCGGCATGCATCGACGCCGTGATCTGGAAGGGCCAGGCGGCCGGCCTCGCGTTCCGGCCGGAAGACGGCGCGGAAGTGATCGCGTCGGGCAAGCTCACCACCTATCCGGGCCGTTCCAAATATCAGATCGTGGTCAGCCGGATGGAGCTGGCGGGCGAGGGCGCGCTGATGGCGCTGCTCGACAAGCGCCGCCGGGCGCTGGCCGCCGAAGGCCTGTTCGACGAATCCAACAAGCGCCGGCTGCCGTTCCTTCCAAAGGTGATCGGAGTGGTCACCTCGCCGACCGGTGCGGTGATCCGCGACATCCTCCATCGGCTGGAAGATCGCTGCCCGACCCATGTCATCGTCTGGCCGGTTCCGGTGCAGGGCGAAGGCGCGGCGGAGAAAGTGGCGGCCGCGATCCGCGGCTTCGCCAGCATGACGCCTCGCCCCGACCTGCTGATCGTCGCTCGCGGCGGCGGGTCGATCGAGGATTTGTGGGCCTTCAATGAAGAGGAGGTCGTCCGCGCTGCCGCGGCCTCGCCGATCCCGCTGATCTCGGCGGTCGGGCATGAAACCGACACCACGCTGATCGACTTTGCATCGGACCGCCGCGCGCCGACGCCGACCGCGGCTGCCGAGATGGCGGTTCCGGTCCGCGCCGAGCTGGCGGCGATGCTTGGCGAGCTCGATCATCGCATGTCGGCCTGCGTGACTCGCGCCGGAGCCCGGGCGGCGGAGCGGCTCGACCTTCTTTCCTCGCGCTGGCCGGAGGCGGCCAATCTCTTCGCGCCCTTTGCGCAGCGGATCGACGATGCCGGAGAACGGCTGCCGCGCGCCCTGGTCCAGCGTACTGCCCATGCCCGCGCCGACCTGGCCGAGGTTGCGCCAAGGCTGCAGGCGCGATTGCTGGCGGAGCGAATCTCGCGCGCTCAGGAGAGGTTGGGTTCCTTGTGGCGCCTGGCCGAGCTCGCCCACCCGGAGCGGCCGCTGCAGCGTGGCTTCGTCCGGGTCACCGACCGCGCCGGCAAGACGCTGGTCCATGCGGCCGATGCCCGCGCCGCGGTAGCGATCGACTTACACTTTGCAGACGGGCGGGTGGCTGCCCATATAGGGGATGGCTCAGGGCCGGTCCCCTTCCGTCCGGCGAAGCGCAAGGGTAATGCCGTGCCTGGCCAACCGGGATTGTTTGATGAGGAATGATGCATGTTGATGGGCGCCGCCCGCGAGGCGAAGATCCACTATCTCGACGGCACCTTCCGCCTGCTCTCGGCAGGCGATCATGTCCGCTGCGCGGTTACCAATGCGGTCATTCCGCTCGATGAGCTGCGCTACTGGTCGGTGGAACGGCAGGAGGCCTATGCCGACGCCGCCGCCAGCCTCGAAGCGGAGCGGAGCGCAGGCAAGATATAGCCGTCAATTGGTCCGCTGGACCTTGACTCCGGGCATTCCCTCCACGCTCAGGAAATAGCTCCCGAGCGCGCCCTTTTTGACAACCACCTTGTCGCCGCCCTGAGGCGGGATTGAGAATGGCTTGCTGTCGATCTGTGTCCAGCGGCTGCCGTCGGCCAGGCGGAAGATATAGCCGCCGTCGGCATTGAAGGCCGTGCTGGCGATCGTGCCGTCGATCTGCTTGATCTCCACCGCATTATCGTCGTCCCCGAAGATGCCGAGGTTGGGAATGGAGAAGCCGAACAGGCCGCGTTTGGTCTTCTTGACCGACTCCCGGTCCATCACCACCAAATCCTTCCTGGCGACGGCCTCGCCGATCGTGGCGGCGGACTTGTCGTAACAGGCGAGCCGCGCAGCGCTGTCGGTGATGTTGCGGCAATTCAGCAGTTCCGTGACTGCGGCAGGAGGAGGTCCCTCGGCGACTTTCTTCGGCGCCGAGGCGGCAGGCGCTGTCATCAGAATCAGCCCAGCGATCACGACCGTAGCGGCCGACCCCAACCTTACCATCCAAACGCCTCCGTCCGAAAATCTTGACGGCACCTTAGGCATAGCGGGCAGTGGCGGACAAGAGAGCGGCCGGGGCGCTAGTGTTGCAGAAACACTACAGGGGGTCGACAACTCGACAGAGAAGGGCCTCGGTGCGTTGCGTTGGTTCAGCCCTTTCACTTATTCAAGCCCGCAGTTCGGCAGTGTCCCACTGCTGTACATGCACGGCTGCATCCCCGGTGCGGCCCGTAAGGGGAAGACTTTATGAAGCTCGATTTTCGTCAGCGGCTGCTCGGCACGACCCTATTGGTCGGCGCCAGCATGCTTGCAACGCCGGCGTTTGCGCAAGACGCGCCGGCCGCCGACACCGCCGCCCAGCCAGCTCCGGCCCCCGAGGCCGCTGCGCCGGCTGAAGAGCCGGCCAAGGACATCGTCGTTACCGGCACCCGCATTCCGTCGGCCAACCTCGAATCGGCCGCTCCGGTCACCGTCGTCAACAGCCAGGACCTGAAACTGTCTGGTACGACCCGCGTTGAAGACTTGCTGAATTCGCTGCCGTCCGTCGGCGCGTCGCAGGCTTCGGGCGTTTCGAACGGCGCATCGGGCACCGCCGAAGTCGATCTTCGCTATCTCGGTTCGAAGCGCACCCTGGCGCTGATCAACGGTCGCCGCCTGACTCCGGGCGATCCGAACAGCACGACCCAGGCCGCCGACCTTAACTTCATCCCGTCGTCGCTGATCAAGCGGGCCGAAGTCCTGACGGGCGGCGCTTCGTCGGTTTACGGCGCGGACGCGGTTGCGGGCGTCGTCAACTTCATCATGGATACCAGCTTCACCGGTATCCGGTTCGACGGCCAGTACAGCTTCTACCAGCACAACAATACCGATCCGTCGGTCAGCCACGATCGCAACATGAGCGACATTCTGGCGGGCCGCGGATTCACTGCGCCGACCGGTTCGGTCGCCGACGGCGGCGCCTTCGACGGCACCGTCTCGCTGGGCGTCAGCTTTGACGACAACCGTGGCCATGCGGTCGCCTATTTCGGCTATCGCAACGTCAATCCGGTGCTTCAGGGCCGGCGCGATTATAGCGCGTGCGTGCTGCAGAACACCGGCGGCGGCGTGCCGCGTTGCGGCGGCTCGGCCACTGCCAATCCTGGTACCGCAGTCATCTTCGCCACGACGACAACGAGCGAGGGCGGGCTTACCACCACATCGACCGTTGCGGCCCTTGGGGCGGGAACGATCGCTCCGTTTGGCCAGAACCTCTACAACTTCGCCCCGCTGAACTACTTCCAGCGGCCGGACGAGCGCTATATCGGCGGCGTCTTCGCTGACTATGAAATCACGCCGGCGATCAAGCCGTACCTTGAATTCATGTTCATGGATGACCACACGCTGGCTCAGATCGCGCCGTCGGGTGACTTCGGCAACACGCTGACGATCAACTGCGACAACCCGCTGATCAACACCACACCCGGATCGGGCGGCCACGACTTTGACCCGACCGCCAGCCAGTTCGACACGATTTGCGGCAATCCCAACAATTTGATCAACGGGTTTGTCGGCAACTTCCCGCTGACCCCGGTCAGCAACGAAGATAATCCTGGCGATCCGGCAATCCTCTTCCCGAACACGGTTCCGGGTGGGGCGCCCTTCAACAAGGCGTTCTTCCAGCTGCTGCGCCGCAACACGGAAGGCGGTCCGCGTATCGCCGACCTGACGCACACCAGCTATCGCGGCGTGCTGGGTTCGAAGGGCGACCTCGGTGACACTTGGTCCTACGATGCTTACTATCAGTATGGCCGGACCAACTACTCGCTGGTCTACAAGAACGAGTTTTCGATTGCCCGACTCAATCGCGCGCTCGATGTGGTGACCGACAACCGCGTAACAGTTGGTGGCGCGCCGAACCCGAACCTGGGACTGCCGATCTGCCGATCGGTACTCGATAATTCGGATCCAACCTGCGTGCCTTACAATCCATTCGGCACCGGCCCGGTTTCACAGGACTCGGTCAATTATCTGAATGTCTTTGGCGTAGTACAGGGCCGGACGTCGGAGCAGATCGCTCACGCTGACTTCACCGGCGCGCTTGGCGACTATGGAGTCAAGTTCCCTTGGGCCGAGGATGGCGTTGGCGTTAACCTGGGCGCCGAGTATCGCAAGGAGAAACTGGCCCTGAATCCGGATCAGTCGTTCCAGACCGGCGATCTTACCGGCCAGGGCGCTCCGACGCTGCCCGTCAGCGGCAGCTTCCGGGTGATCGAGTTCTTCGGCGAAGCCCAGCTTCCGGTGATCCAGGAGCATGGCGTCTACGACCTGACCTTCGGGGCCGGTTATCGCCGTTCCTACTACGAGCTGAGCAACGGGCGTAAGTTCAATACCGACACCTATAAGCTGTCGGCCGAGTTCGCTCCGATCAAGGACGTGCGGTTCCGTGGCGCCTACAATAGGGCGGTCCGTGCGCCGAACATCCAGGAGCTGTTCGCCCCGCAGTTCGTCGGCTTGGACGGGTCGAATGATCCCTGCTCCGGGCATGTCATCCAACCAACCGAGGTTGGCTGTATTGCTCAGGGCGTTGCCGCGGGCACCAAGACCCCGGAGAATCCGGCGGGCCAGTATAACGGCCTGCTGGGCGGCAACCCGGACCTCAAGCCGGAAACCGCTACCACCAAGACGCTGGGCGTGATCCTGCAACCGACAAGCTTCCTGCCGGGCTTCTCCTTGACCATGGATTGGTTCAACATCAAGGTGAAGGACGCGATCCAGGGCTTCGGTGCGGACGCGATCGTCACGGCCTGCAACGACCAGACGACGAGTGTGGCGACTCCGGCAGCAGCATGCTCGCTGATCCATCGTGACCCGGCTGGCTCGATCTGGCTGACGCCGGGCGGCTTCATCAATGACCTTCCGAACAATGAAGGCAAGGTTGAAACCAGCGGCTTCGACTTCAACGGTGCTTATAGCCATCGTGTAGGCGGCCTTGGCAGCCTGTCGGCGACCTTCAACGGAACCTGGCTCAAGCACTACAAGGTCGATAACGGCCTGACCGATCCGTATGATTGCGCCGGCCTCTACGGTCCGATCTGTTCGGGCGGAACCGTGGCCAGCGGCGCCCCGATGCCGCATTGGCGGCACAAGCTGCGCACGACGCTGAACATGAAGAATGGCATCGGCGTGTCGCTGCAGTGGCGCATGGTCGGCAAGGTCAAGGCTGAAACTCTGGATGACAGCAACTCCCTCCACGGGGATTTCAACTTCGATCCGGGCCTGCACATCGATGCGCAGCATTACTTCGACCTGGCGGCCACGTTCCGGACCGGCGACCATTATGAGTTCCGCCTCGGCGTGAACAACATTCTGGACAACGATCCGCCGCGGGTGACGGGCGGCAACGCTGGGCGGGGCGGTTCGAACCTGTGCCCGGCGGGTCCGTGTAACGGCAATACCTACCCGGGCACCTGGGACGCGCTCGGCCGGTACATCTACGCCGGCGTGTCGCTCGACTTCTAAGGGGTCTAACCCGACTCAAACTGGGGGCGGCGGATCTTCGGATCCGCCGCCCCTCTTGTTTGTTTCGGATACTGGCCCTTTCCAGCGATTGCGCTAGACAAGCGCCATGACAGTGACCCCGGTTCTCGATGGTCAAACCGCCCATGCTATTCGCCAAGCCGTCTCGGCTGCGGGGATGGGCAATATCACGGATGCCTGCTCCATTGCCGAGCGGGCGCTGGCCGATGGCGGCGATGCGATCGCGCTCAACGCTTTGCTGGGCATGCTGAAAGGCCGGGCCGGCGACTTCGAAGCAGGCATAGAGCATTTGCGGATCGCTCATGAGGCCAGACCGAGCGATGTGAGAATTGCGACCAATCTTGTTGACCTGCTGATCAACGCATCACGCGAAGGCGAAGCGTTCGCGTTGCTGAGCGATGACCTGGTGCGAGCAGACAGCAGCATGCACCTTGAGCGTCTGCGCGGCTTCCTTGCCCAGACGCTCGAGGACTATCCGGCGGCCGTCCGTTCCTATGAAAGGCTCGTTGCTGCCGCACCTTCCGATTGGGAGGCCTGGAATAATCTTGGCAATGCGCGGCGCAGTGTGGGAGAATTTGAAGGCAGCATAGAGGCCCTGCAGAAGGCCGCGAAGCTGGAACCCAACTCACCGCCGATACAGTTGAACCTGGCGATGGCCTTCGGCGCGGCAGGCGATTTTGCCGAAGCCGAAAAGCGCTTGCGGGAGATTTCATCCGCTTATCCGGCAGACACGGCGGCGCTCAGGGAATTGCACGCCCTTCTCAGGGAGATGGCGAAGGACGAGGAGGCACTTGCGGCGATCGAGGAGGCCGTGCGCCGTAATCCTAATGATATTGACTTGATTCTCGGGCTGGGCAGCCACCAATCGCAGATGCAGCACTACGACGCGGCAGGAACTGCCTATCGCCGAGCGATGGAAATCGATCCCTCCAACGGCACCGCCCACCTCGGCCTGACAATCGTCCTTGAGCTCACCAATCGCACCGACGAACTGTTCGACCTTATTCGCAGCGCAGAGCAGCGGCAGGTCAACGCCGATGCCTTGCAGTTCATGCGCGCGTTCGGATTCAGGCGCGAGAAGCGTTACGAAGAAGGCCTCAAAGCGCTGGAGCAAGTGCCCGACTCGCTGGACTCCGCCCGGCGTGCCCACCTGCATGGACAACTGCTGCAGGGCGCGGGGCGCTATGAGGAAGCGTTTGCGGCGTTCGAGCGAATGAACGAACGGTCCGCGGACGATGTGTCACAGCCCAAGCAGCGCGGTGCGAGGTATCGAGCCCTGATTGGCCGCAACATCGAAATGATGACGCCGGGACTGGTCGAATCGTGGAGATCGGAAAGCAAGGCTTACACCGGCCTCACGCCCGCTTTCCTGGTCGGCTTTCCGCGCTCCGGCACCACCTTGCTTGACACGATGCTGATGGGCCATCCGATGATCGAGGTGCTGGAGGAAGAACCGACGATGCGCGAGGCCGCCCAGTTGCTGCCGCATCCAGCCGATTTGCCGACGCTTGATGATGCGAAGATCCAAGCCGCGCGCGACACTTACTGGCAGGTCGCCAAGTCTCTGACTCCGCTGCGGCCAGGCTCCCTGTTGGTCGACAAGAACCCCTTGGCGATGAACAGCCTTCCGGCGATCAGGCGTTTGTTTGCCGAGGCCAAGATCGTTCTTGCCTTGCGCCACCCGTGTGATGTCGTCCTCAGCTGCTTTATCACCAATTTTCGCGCAAATGACGGCATGGCAAGCTTCCTCGAGCTCGATACGGCCGCGGAGCTTTATGACCTGAGCTTCCGCTATTTCGAGCGGGCCCAACAACTCTTTCAGCTTGCGCAGCATACCGTCGTTTACGAGCGGGTCGTTGCCGACCGCGAGCGAGAGCTGAAGAATCTGTTCCAGTTCCTCGGCCTCGATTGGCACGACCAGGTGCTGGACCATGAAACGACCGCCAAGGGGCGGGGCCGGATCAAGACTGCCAGCTACTCACAGGTGATCGAGCCAATTTATACTCGCGCCGCGGGACGCTGGTGGAACTATCGACGGCAACTCGAGCCCATCCTCCCGGTCCTTGCACCATGGGTCGAAAAATTCGGCTATTCGCTCGACGATCCTGACCAATTTCCCGCGAGCAGAGGGCTGCAATGAGTGCGCTGGTCGCCGAAGCGGATCGCGCCGCGGCGAACGGAAACCTGACTCGCGCGATCGAATTGCTGGAGCAGGCCGGAACCACGGATCCCGGACAGCCGCAGTTGTGGCTCAAGTTGGCGGCGTTGCGCCGGGCAGCGGGGCAACCGGCCAAGGCGCTGGACGCGGTCAATCGCGCGCTGGAGCTGGCCGAGCTGGACTTCATCGCGCTGACCATGAAGGCATCGCTGATCGAAAAGCTCTCGCCGGATCATGCCGGACAGGCGTGGGCGAACGCGCTGGCGCAGCGGCCGGCAGGCGACATTCCGCCGCAGCTGGGCGAGGCACTGGCGCGGGGCGAGGCGATCCGCGACCGCTGGATCGCCGAACGCGCGGCCAGGCTCGAACGCGTCACCGGTCCAATCGTCAAGGATGCCGATCCGGACGAAGCTGCGCGCATCGCCCGGTTCCAGTCCAACGTGCTGCGCAAGACCCGCATCTTCCACAGCGAGCCGACCCATTTCGCCTATCCCGGGCTGGTCGAGCGGGAATTTCATTCGCGCGGCGAGCATCCCTGGCTGAGGGCGCTCGAAGCGGCGACGGAAAGCATCGCTGCGGAACTGGCGGCCGTCATGTCGGCCGAGCGGGCCGAACTGGTGCCCTACATCCAATATGAGCAGCACCAGGCCATGGCGCAGTGGCGCGAGCTCAACCAGAGCCGCGACTGGACCGCCATCCACCTGTTCCAGAGCGGCAAGCGGATCGAAGCCAATGCCCGCCATTGCCCTCAAACCATGGCGCTGCTCGAGACCCTGCCGCAGCCGGACATTCCGGGCGCCGGCCCCAACGCCATGTTCTCCCTTCTCGCACCGAACACGACCATCCCGCCGCATGTGGGGGTGAATAACACCCGGCTGGTCTGCCATTTGCCCCTGGTCGTCCCCGAGGGATGCTGGTTCCGGGTGGGAGCGGAAACCCGATATTGGGAACGCGGCAAGGCATTCCTGTTCGACGACACGATCGAGCATGAGGCGGCCAATCCCTCCGACCAGCTGCGGGTCGTGTTCATCTTCGATGTCTGGAACCCGGCGCTGAGCGAGGTCGAGCGCGAGGCGGTCCGCCAGGTGATCGGCACGGAAGGGGGCGCCGAAGGGCTGTGAGCTTCAAGGCCGCCCTCGCAAGTGTTTCGAGCCGGCCGCTTGATCCGGCCGCTCTCGATCAGCTTGCCAAGGAAGCGATGCGCCAGGGCGAGGAAGAAAGCGCGCTGCCGCTGTTCGAGCGCGCAGTGGAGCAGGCGCCGACCGCGCAGCTGTGGCAATGGAAGGGCCTGCTCGAGCGCTCGATCGACGAGCATCAGCGGGCGCTGGACAGTTTCGCGGAAGCGGCTCGGCTCGATCCGGCGAATATCAGCATTGCCCACGGCCGGGCCCGGGTCACCATGGAGGCCGGCCTCGACGCACAGGAGCTGTATCGGCAGGCGAGGGCGCTGGCGCCGCGGAACGGCCAAATCCTGATCGGACTGGCGGCGGCAATGGCGGCGGCGGGCGGGACCGAGCAGGCCGTCGAACTATTACAGAAGGGCGTGACAGGCTCACCCATGTGGCTCGAGGGCCACGAACAGCTTGCCCAGTTTGTAGCCACGGCCGGCCGGCCCGATGAGGCCACGGCGTCGCTGGAGCGGGCGCTCGAGCGCACGCCGGAGGCCGCGGCGCTGTGGCAAACGCTGCTCAACGTCCAGCTTCGCCGCGGCGCCTACCAAAGTCTGGGCGACATCGTCGACCGGGCCGAGGCGGCCGGAGTGCGGTCCGCCGAATTCCTAATCTATCGAGGTATCCACGCCGCCGAGTGCGGGACCGAGGCATTTCCAGCGGCACTATTCGCTTCGGCGCCGCCCGAAGTAGATGCGGCACTTGGCCGTTGGCGGATTCGCCACTTGCTGCGCGTCGGCGAAGTGGATGCGGTCCTGCCGCTGATCGATCGCGAACTCAGCCGCGACCAGTCTGGCGAACTATTGGCTTACGCCAGCACAGCCTGGCGGTTGGCGGGCGACGCCCGCTCGAAATGGCTTGAAGGCGATGACCGCCTGGTCAGCTTCACCGACATTTCCGACCGGCTTCCCCCGCTCGATGTCCTGTCGGCGACGCTGCGCGATCTCCACACGGCGAAGGGCGAATATCTGGACCAGTCGGTGCGCGGCGGAACGCAAACCGACGGACCGCTTTTCTGCCGGATCGATCCCGTCATCCGCCAGCTTCGCCAGGCCATTATCACCGCCGTGGAGCGGCACGTTGCGCAGCTGCCGCCGCACGATCCCCGGCATCCGACGCTGCGCCAGCCGCGCGATCGAAGGATCCGTTTCTCCGGCAGCTGGTCGGTTCGCCTTCGCTCGGGTGGCCATCATTCCAACCACGTCCACCCGCTGGGATGGATTAGCTCAGCCTTGTATGTTGCCCTTCCGCCGAAGGATCCGGCAGAGCCGGAGGATGCAGGGTGGCTAACGCTCGGAAAGCCTGACGAGCTGTTGGGCATCGACTTGGCTCCATCGCGCAAGATCGAACCCAAGGCCGGCCATCTGGCGCTGTTTCCGTCCGGCATGTGGCACGGAACCGTACCCTTCAACGAGGGCGAGCGGTTAACGGTTGCCTTCGACGTCGCACCGCCAAGATAGCGACACAAATGCGCCGTCCGTCGAAATATCATTGACTCAAACACTGTAACTGACTGTCATTGTGGCAATATTGGTCGAGAGGTTCGTTATGCGCGTAGCTATTGGAATCATTGCCGCCCTGGCCCTAATCCCGGCCGCTGCATGGGCAGACGACAAGAAAGCTGAAGCCAAGGATCCCAACCGGATCATCTGCGAGAAGCAGGGAGTGGTGGGATCGCGCCTGGCCACCAAGCGGGTCTGCATGACGGCGGCCGAATGGGAAATCCGCCGGCGCGAAGACCGCGAGGCGATCGAAAAGGCGCAGGTCAACACCCGGGGTCCCAACGGCAGCTAAACAGGAACGGCGCACAAGCCGGCTGCTTCCTCCCGCGTTGACCGCTGTGATCCGCCGGTTATGGCGGAAAGGTGAACGCCGCCCCACTCCCGAACGGATGGTCTGACGACGCGAGCTGGTTGCTCCAGGCGATCGATCCGCGCGCCCGCCTGGTCCGGCTGGTGCGGATGGACGAAGCGGCCTATCGCGCCGCAAGCTTCCTTGACGACCGGATGCTGCATCCCGGCCTAGAAATGCGGCTTTGCTCGCTCGACCAAGCAATGGCCGATGCCGACTCCCTGAAACGGGAAGATGCGCGCTGGATCTTTCACATTGGCCATGTCGGGTCGACGCTCGTTTCGCGATTGCTGGGCGAACTCGACCGGACGCTGTCGCTGCGCGAGCCCAGGTCGTTGCGGGACCTGCTCGTGGCCAATGAGGACGAGCTTCCCAGATTTGCCCGGAACTTGCGCCGCGTCTTTTCGTGCAGCTTCTCCCGGTCCCAGCGGACGATCGTCAAAGCCACAAGCTTCGTATCGGAGCATGCACCGCTGCTGGTTCCGCCGAATGGCGCGGCCCTGTTCCTGACGGCGTCCCCGGAGAATTATGTCGCCGGAATCCTGGCAGGCGAATATTCGGTCAAGGAACTCGCCGCGGGCTTCGAGATCCGCACCGACCGGCTCCGCAAGCGGGGAATCGAACTCGCCGGGTTCGAAGCGAGCCTTGCACACCGTGCCGCCGCGGCATGGGCTTGCGAGATGACTTCACTGGAAGCGGCCGGCGAGGCGATGGGCGACCGCCGCGTCCTGTGGGCCGACTTCGACATCATGCTCAATGACATGGCGGGAGGGATCAAGCGTTGCGCCCGGCATTTCGACCTCAAGCTTGCTCCACGCCAGGCCGAGCAGCTGGCGAACGGACCGCTGATGCGCCGTTATTCCAAGGCGCTGGAATATGACTATAGTCCCACGCTGAGGGCGGAACTGCTGGCCGATGCGACACGCCGTCATCGGCTGGACATCGAGGCGGCGCTGACGGCATTGCGCCAGGCGGCCAAATCGGCGCCGCTGCTCGAGCGCGCGCTGAAGCGGTCCGGACAGGAGTGTTGAATGTACCGAATATTGCCGTTGCTGGCCGCCGGGGAAGTCGAGGAATGCAAGCGCATCGCAGCCAACACGCAATTCGTCGATGGCCGTGCGACCAACCCGCATAACAAGGCAAAGAACAACCAGCAGCTACATGATCCCACGGCCACCCAGGCCAGCGCGCAAATCATGCTCAAGGCCTTTGCGCGAAGCGAGGAATTCCGCGAATTCGCCTTTCCGGCCAAGATCGCGCCGCCGCTGCTGACCAAATATCAGCCGGGGCAATATTATGGCGCCCACGCCGACGCCGCCTTCCTCAACCTCGGCAACAACAACATCATCCGCAGCGACCTGAGCTGCACCATTTTCCTCAATGATCCCGCGAGCTACGAAGGCGGTGCGCTGCATATCCAGCTTCAGAACGGGGATCTTCGGTTCAAGCTGAAGCCGGGCGAGGCGATCATTTATCCGTCCGACACGTTCCACGAGGTGGAGCGCGTGACCAGCGGCGAGCGGCTGGTGGCAATCACCTTCATCCAGAGCCAGGTGAAGGACCCGTTCCAGCGGAACCTGCTGTTCGACCTCAATGAGGTGGCGGCACTGGAAGGGCTGACGATGAAGCAGGAAAATTTCTCGCGCCTGCAACTCGTCCAGGCCAATTTGCTTCGCTACTGGGCGGACAAGCCCTGACCGGCCCTGATCCGCTCCGTCTCAACGAGTTGGGGCTCGACGCGCTCGAAGCGGGCGAGATTGAGCAGGCCGTCCAACTTCTGGCCGCCGCGGCGGCGGCCGATCCGTCCGAACCGGCACTATGGATGAACCTGGCCAAGGCGCATCGCACCGCTGCGGACGACGAATGCGAGCGGGCAGCGCTCGAAAAGGTGCTGGAAATCGACCAGCTGCACCTGATGGCCCGGCTTCGGTTGGCGGAGCTTCACGAACGCCGTTCTGAGCTTGGCGCGGCCACCGATCATTGGGCGATGTTCCTGGGCGTGTGCGGCAACATCCCGAACCACACGCCGGAGCTCGCCGCGATGGTCCGCCATGCACGGCAGTTTGTCGAAGCGCGGCGGCAGGCACTGGCAGGCGCCCTCGAAGCGGGACTTGGCGAAGCGTTGGCCAGCGCCAGCGAGCGCGATCGGCGCCGCGCCACGGCCGCTGCCGACTTCATGCTGGGCAAACGCAAAGCCTATGCCAGCCAGTGCCATGGATTCTTCTATCCGTTCCTGCCGGCCGACGAGTTCTTCGATCGCGGCCATTTCCCCTGGCTCAAGACGCTGGAAGCCGCGACCGACGTTATCCGCGAGGAACTGGAGGCGATCCTTGCCAGCCCCGATCCGGGCCTTTCGCCCTATATTGAGATGCCGCCGGGAACTCCCGAAAATCTCTGGAGCGACCTCGACAAGTCGGCAAACTGGAGCGCGTTGCACCTGTGGAGGGACGGGAGCCGGATCGACGAGGTTTGCAAACGCGCTCCGCGGACGGCGGAGTTCGTCGAATCGCTGCCGCTGGCGCGGATCCCAGGGCGTGCCCCAGCGGTGTTTTTCTCCATCCTGAAGGCGGGAAAGCGAATTCCGCCGCATACTGGCGTCACCAACATCCGGACAATCATCCACCTTCCGCTGATCGTGCCGGGAAAGTGCGGATTCCGGGTTGGCGGGGAAGTTCGGGAATGGCGCGAAGGTGAAGCATTCGCCTTCGACGATACGATCGAGCATGAAGCATGGAACGACAGCGGCGAGGACCGCGCGCTGCTTATCCTTGACTGCTGGAACCCCTATCTCAGCGGGGACGAGCTGCAGATGATCCTCCGAATGTTTGCCATTTCCGAGGCGGAGCGGCCCGACCGGCCGCTGCGAGGTTAGGCGCGCACGGCCTTCGTTCGTCGAATTCCGCTTCCGGCGATGCGGCACGAGTCGCATATGATGGGACGTTGCTCGTCAATGAAGGAGGTCGCCATGCGTGCGCTTTGGACCTGCCTGGGCTTTGTTGTCATGATCGCAGCTGCAGCGCCGGCGCTGCCGGAGACGGCCCAGAAACCGAAGAAGGGCGACCCTAACGAAGTCGTGTGCGAAAAGATTGAAGTAATCGGTACGCGGCTCGGCGCAAAAAGGGTGTGCGGCACCCGTGCCGAATGGGCAGAGAAGCGTAAGCTGGACCGAGAAGCGGTCGACCAGGCGCAACGAAGCGCCAACGGGCCGTGCAATGCGACACTCACACACACCGGCGCGCCGGCTTGCTAAAAATCGCTTTTCGCCTTCCGTTCCGGGGAGGATAAGGCGCGCATCGCTTCTCGTGAACGAGGGAGAACGCCATGGCCCTGTCATGGAGCGTCCTTGCGACCCTAGCGCTGGCCGGGATTGGAACATCGGCGCTACTTCAACCGGCTCCGTCCGATAAGCAGCGCGATGCCCACGAGATTGTATGCGAAAAGACCAAGCTGCCGGGTAGCCGGGTGGAGGCCCGGAGGGTGTGCGGAACGCGCGCCGAATGGGCGGAACTGCGCAGGCGCGAGCGTGAAATGGCCAATCAAGCACCGCGAAGCGCCAACACCGGCTGCCAGGCGGTCGCCATGTATCCCATGTCGCCCGGCTGCTAGCGGCCGCTTACTTCGCTGCCTCCTGCAGGGCGTCGACCGGCTCGATCTTCAATTTGCCATCGCCCTCATCGACGTTGACAATGGAGCCGTCATGAACCCGCCCGGCGAGGATCTCGTCGGCCAGTGGGTCCTGCAGATATTTCTGCACCGCCCGCTTCAACGGCCGGGCGCCGTAGACGGGGTCGTAACCGACCCGGCCCAGCCAGGCGCGCGCGGCGTCGGTCAGCTCCAGCCGGATCTTGCGGTCTTCGAGCAGCTTCTGGAGCCGCTGGACCTGGATATCGACGATCGGCCCCATGTGGCTGGCCGACAGGCGATGGAACAGGATGATCTCGTCGAGCCGGTTCAGGAACTCGGGGCGGAAATGGCTGCGCACCACCTCCATCACCTGCGCCTCGACATTGGTCGGGTTCTCGTCCTCGCCGAGTGACGCGAGATATTGCGATCCAAGGTTGGAAGTGAGGATGATGATGGTGTTGGTGAAATCGACGGTGCGGCCCTGGCCATCGGTCAGCCGGCCGTCGTCGAGCACTTGCAGCAGGATGTTGAACACGTCGCCATGGGCCTTTTCGACCTCGTCGAACAGGACGACCTGGTAAGGCCGGCGCCGAACCGCCTCGGTCAGCACTCCGCCTTCCTCATAGCCGACATAGCCGGGAGGAGCGCCGATCAGCCGGGCGACGGCATGCTTCTCCATGAACTCGGACATGTCGATGCGAACCATTGCCGACGCGTCGTCGAACAGGAATTCGGCGAGCGCCTTGGTCAGCTCGGTCTTGCCGACGCCCGTGGGTCCGAGGAAGAGGAAGGAGCCGAGCGGGCGGTTGGGGTCCTGGAGGCCGGCGCGGGCGCGCCGAACCGCCGCCGACACCGCCTTGACCGCATCGGCCTGGCCGATGACCCGGGCGCCGATCGCCTCTTCCATGGCGAGCAGCTTCTCGCGCTCGCCCTCCATCATCCGCTCGACCGGAATGCCGGTCCAGCGGCTGACGACCGCGGCGATGTCCTGGTCGGTGACCTCTTCGCGCAGCATGGCGCCCTTCGACGCCTGCGAAGCTTCGCCGAGCTTCTTCTCGAGCTCGGGGATGCGGCCATATTGCAGCTCCCCGGCCTTGGCGAGATCGCCGCCGCGCTGGGCCTGCTCCAGCTCGATCCGGGCGGCGTCGAGCTGCTCCTTGATCTTGGCTTCGCCGGCGATCTTTTCCTTTTCCGCCTGCCAGCGGGTGGTGAGCTCGGCCGACTGTTGCTCGAGGTTGGCCAGTTCCTGTTCGAGGGTCTTGAGGCGATCCTTCGAGGCGGCGTCGCTTTCCTTCTTCAGCGCCTCACGCTCGATCTTGAGCTGGATGATTCGGCGGTCGAGATTTTCGATCTCCTCCGGCTTGGATTCGACCTCCATGCGGATCCGGCTCGCCGCCTCGTCCATCAGGTCGATCGCCTTGTCCGGCAGGAAGCGGTCGGTGATGTAGCGGTTGCTCAAGGTGGCGGCGGCGACGATCGCCGCGTCGGTGATCCGCACGCCATGGTGCAGCTCATACTTCTCCTTGAGGCCGCGCAGGATCGAGATGGTGTCGGGCACGGTCGGCTCGCCGACGAACACCGGCTGGAAGCGCCGCTCCAGCGCGGCATCCTTTTCGACATGCTTGCGATATTCGTCGAGCGTGGTCGCGCCGATGCAATGCAGTTCGCCGCGGGCCAGCGACGGCTTGATCAGGTTGGACGCGTCCATCGCGCCTTCCGACTTCCCGGCGCCGACCAGCGTGTGCATTTCGTCGATGAACAGGATGATGTCGCCGGCAGCCTGCTTGACCTCGTCGAGCACGCCCTTCACCCGTACCTCGAACTCGCCGCGATATTTGGCGCCGGCGATCAGCGCGCCCATGTCGAGCGACAGCAGGCGGCGGTCCTTGAGCCCGTCGGGCACGTCACCGTTGGCGATGCGCAATGCCAGGCCTTCGACGATCGCGGTCTTGCCGACGCCAGGCTCGCCGATCAGCACCGGGTTGTTCTTGGTGCGGCGGGCGAGCACCTGGATGGTGCGGCGGATTTCCTCGTCTCGGCCGATGACCGGATCGAGCTTGCCCTCGCGGGCCGCCTCGGTGAGGTCGCGGGAATCATTCTTGAGCGCGTCGTAGCGGTCTTCGGACGCCTGCGTGTCGGCGGTCCGGCCGCCGCGCAGCTTGTCGATCGCGGCGTTGAGGTTCTGCGGCGTCAGGCCGGCCTTGGCCAGCGCGCCGCCGACGTCCGTATTCTTGGCCAGCGCCATCGCCAGCAGGATGCGCTCGACCGTGACGTAGCTGTCATTGGCCTTGGTGGCGATTTCCTGGGCTTGGTCGAGCAGGCGAATGAGGTCGCCGTCGATGCCGGGCGCCTGGGTCGCTCCGCTGCCGGTCACCGCCGGTTGCTTGGCGACCAGCGCGTCGACCTCACGTCGCGCGGCGGCGCCGTCGCCGCCGGCGGCGTTGATCAGCCCGACCGCCATGCCCTGCTCGTCGTCGAGCAGCGCCTTGGCGTAATGGGCCGGCGTGATGCGCTGGTGATGCTCGCGGACCGCGATGGTCTGGGCCGCCTGCAGGAAGCCGCGGGCCCGGTCGGTCAGTTTCTCAAAATCCATGGGTACCCCTCATTTCCGGGACCATGTGGTGTGTTACTGGTTTAACACAAGGGTTATCGGTTTGGGGCCAGCGGGTCGGTGAAAACCGGCGTTCCGGCGAAGTCCGGCGGGGCCAGCGGGAAGGGCATCGGCCCCTCCGCTAGGACTGCGCCGCAGCCGAAACCGCCGCGGGCGCCCGACATGCCCCACTCGCGGTACTTCTTGGCGTCGATATGGAAGCGGATGCCCTTGTAGAGGCCGAGGCCAACCCAGAAGCGTTCGCCGCTCGCCAAATGGATCTGGCACAGCCGGGTCATCAGCGCTTCGCGGGTGATCGGCCTCAGGGGCACCATGTCGACCGCTCCCAGCAGCCTGTGGGTGCTTTCCGGCGCTCCGCCGGCGCAGGCATTGAGCCGGTCGTTGCGGTAGACCGAGACGACCTCGACCGGTCCGATCTTCGGGGTAACGTAGGTGCCGACGTAACGCAGCGCCGCGACGATGTTCGGCCAGGCGCTGGAGGGAGGGATTTCGAACGGCTCGGCGCCGCATTTCTGCCAGTCGGTAGCGGTCCTGAGCAGCTGCCAGGTGGGAACAACCCCGCCGACGCCAAAGGCCGTCAGATAGTCATTGAGGGCTTTGACATAGGTCGGCCGCCAACTGACCTTTGCGACCCAGGCGCGATAACCGGGCTCATCCTGGCCGGCCGTGACGTAGGGAGCGGCCGGGTTCCACTGCGGAACCTGGGCAAGGGCCGGCGTCGCGAACAGGGCCAGCAGAGCGATGAACCAGCGTGCCATTGCCCATCAGAACCCGTAGGCGATTGAAAAGCAACGCCGCTCGCCGCATCTCATGGCGATGCAGAAACCAATCGACGTGGACATCCCGCACAAGCTAGGCCGCGACGAGGCGCATCGGCGCCTCGCCAACAACATCCACAAGCTTCGCGACCATATTCCGGGCGGGGCAAGCCATATCGACGCCAACTGGTCGGGCGAGCGGCTCAATCTCACGGTCCATGCCATGGGTCAGGCGGTCGAGGCCCAGATCGATGTCGAGGAAAGCAAGGTCCATTGCCGCATCCAGCTGCCCGGGATGTTGGCGCTGTTCGCCGGTCCGATCGAACAGATGCTGAAGCTGAAGGGCAGCGACTTGCTGCTGGAGGACAAGCGCGACTAGGCTCCCGCAAAACAGGGGAGTCGGCATGCGGCATTTCGCGATCGTGGGTTCCGGGCCGGCGGGCTTCTACACAGCCGAGGCGCTGGCCAAGGCCTATGGCGACCAGGCCCGGATCGACATCATCGACCGTTATCCGGTGCCATACGGCCTGATCCGCTTCGGGGTCGCACCCGATCACCAGTCGCTGAAGGCCGTCTCCAAGCGCTACGATCAGGTTGCCGAAAGCGGAACGGTCGAATTCGTCGGCAACGTCGCGGTCGGGCGCGACGTTTCCGTCGAGGAGCTTCGTGCCAACTATGATGCAGTAATCCTGGCGACGGGCGCGCCCAATGATCGCAAACTCGGCATTCCCGGCGAAGATCTCCGGGGGGTGGTCGGCTCGGCCGAATTCGTCGGCTGGTACAACGGGCATCCAGACTTCACCGATCTCGCCCCGCCGCTGGACGGCAGCCATGTGGCCGTTGTCGGCAATGGCAATGTCGCACTCGATTGCGCGCGGATCCTGTCCAAGAACCGCCACGAGTTCGAAGGATCGGATATCGTCGGCCATGCGCTCGCCGCGCTCGACGGATCGGCAGTCCAGACCGTCACCATCCTCGGCCGCCGCGGACCGCACCAGATTTCGATGACGCCCAAGGAGCTGGGCGAGCTCGGTCACCTCGAGGTGGCGACGCCGGTGGTCGATGCCGCCGACTTCCCGCCGGTCGAAGCCGATGACGCCCTCGAGCCCGGGCATCGCAAGTCGATCACAATCCTGCGCGATTTTGCTGCGGCCGGAGCAGACGCCTCGAAGCCGAAACGGATCATATTCGATTTCTTCGCCAAGCCGCTTCGGATCGAGGGAGATGGCAAGGTCGAACGGCTGATCGTCGAGCGGACCGAACTGGACGAATCCGGCGCAGCCAAGGGCACCGGCGAGACCTATGAGGTTCCGGCCAGCCTGATCGTCACTTCGATCGGCTACCAGACGCCGCGGATCGACGGCGTTCCCTATGACGAGCGCGGCGGGAAATTCGCCAACGACCATGGCAAGATTGCCGACGGTCTCTACGCGGTCGGCTGGGCGCGGCGCGGGCCGACCGGGACGATCGGCACCAACCGTCCCGATGGCTATGAGGTCGCCGAGCTGATCGCGGCGGCGATGCCGCCGGGGTCGGACGGCGGGAAAGCCGGCGGGGAGGGGCTAAATGCCCTGCTCAAGGACCGCGGCATCAAGGCGACCTGCTTCGCCGATTGGCGGACGATCGAGGCGGCCGAGGTGGCTGCGGCGAGGCCCGGAAGCCCGCGCGAAAAAATGGTCCGGCACGAGGATTGGCTAAAAGTGCTGGGCCACTGACCTGCCGCCCTTGCGCGATCATGACTCGCCCGCTAGGAGGCCGCTCGCCCTGCACCGGACCGATTGGTCCGGGAGCCCGGTCGGGGAGTAGCTCAGCCTGGTAGAGCACTGTCTTCGGGAGGCAGGGGCCGGAGGTTCGAATCCTCTCTCCCCGACCATCATCATTTCCAGGACCATGCGGGGCGTGGTCCGAAATGACGATCCTTACTGACCGTCCGGGGGACGGTCAGATTGCCGCGATAAACCAGCCCGTCTACATTTGCCCTGAACGGCGGCGCGGCCTAGGCTCACCGCCATGACCAGCCAGTCGGACGAAGTGCATATCGCGCACCGTTTCCGCGGCCCGCCGGCCTCAGGCAATGGCGGCTATGTCGTCGGGCTTGTGGCCGAATTGATCGACGGCCCGGCGGAAGTCACGCTGCTCGCGCCCCCACCGCTCGACGTGCCGCTGCACCGACGCCGCGACGATGCCGAGGTGATGCTGTTCGATGCCGGGAAGAATTATGCGCGGGGCCGGCCGCTCGACGAGCAGTTCGATTTCGACTTGCCCGGCCCGCCAAGCGAAGACGAGCTCGAGGCCGCGGCAATGGCCTTCCCCGGTCCGTCCGGCCACCCCATCCCTGGCTGCTTCGTTTGCGGGACCGAGCGTGGCCCCGGCGACGGGCTTTGCATCTATCCGGGGGAAAGCCCGCACCGCGACGTGGCGGTGGCGGAGTGGGTGCCGGACGAGGAATTTGCCGACGAGCACGGCCATGTCGGCCAGCGCTTCATCTGGGCGGCGCTCGACTGCCCCAGCTATTTCGGTCTGTGCGAGCCGCGGCCGCTGGCGCTGTTGGCCCGGCTGGCCGGGAGGATCGAACGGCCGGTGACGCCCGGCGACCGCCTCCACATAACCGCCTGGGAACTGAGCCGCGAGGGGCGCAAGCACCATAGCGCGACAGTCATCCACGACGATGCCGGCGAGCTGGTTGCCGTGGCAAAGGCGCTGTGGATCGAGGTCGACAAGGTTCCGGCCTAGGAGCCGCCCGCTGCCGCGATCGCCTCGCGGACCCGGCCGAGCGCCATGGCCGTCGGGTGCTTTTCCCCCATCAGCGCGAAACTGCCGTTGAGTTCATAAGTGCAGTGACCGTGCACGGTGGCGATCAGCGACCGGGCCAGATGTTCGACCTCGCTGTCGGTGCATTGGGGGAGCTGGCGCGCAATTTCCTGAAAGACGATCCGGGTTAGCGCCCGGCGCTTTTCCATGTCCCGGTCAGGCATTGCCATGCCGGGCGGAAGACGGTGGTCGTAGATCGCCATCCACAGCTTCGGATGATTGCGGGCAAAGCCGAAATAGGCTTCGACCAGCGATCGAATCCGGTCGTCGCCGCCCTCGGCAATGCGCTCGGCCAAGTAGGCGGTCCAGAGCTCGAAGGTGCGGCCATTGATCGCGATCAGCAAATGGTCGAGGCTTTCGAAAACATTGTAGATGGTGCCGACCGAATAGCCGATGCGGCGCGCCACTGCCCGGGCGGAAAAGCCGGCAAAGCCGGTTTCCGCCATCAGCCTATGACCCTCTGCGACAATCAGTTCCTCAAGCTCGGTTCGGCTATGATCGGATCGCCTGCCCATGAGAACGTCATAAATGGCTAATTGAGCAGTGTCTAATTATTTTGTTGAACGCTGCTCAATTTATGCTACCAATCCCGTGCTGGAGGTGGCTTTCGAATGTTCGAAGTCCTGGTGCTGGTCGCGGTTGTCGTCGTGCTCGCGCAGTTCAACAAGCGCGTCAGCCAGCTCGAGCGCGAGGTCGCCGACCTGAACGCGTCCTCGGCGTCACAATGGCGCGTACCGGTGGCGGAAACGGCCCGGCCGGAACCGCCGGCCGCGCCGGTGGAGGCCCCGGCAGCGGAGGTGGAAGCAGCGGCGGCTGCGCCGCTCAAGGTTGAGCCCGCCGAGCCGGAAATCCTATATGCAGAGGTCCGGCCGTCAGACCGTGCCGAGCAGGCCATCGCCGTAGAACCGGTCGAATCCGTCGACGCGCATGACCCCGCCCGCGGCCAGGACGAGCCTTCCCCGACCAGCTTCAGCTTCGAGGAATTATTCGGCCGCAAGCTGCCCATCTGGGCCGGCGGAATCACCCTGGCGGTGGCGGGCATGCTGATCGTCAAATTGTCGATCGAAGCCGGCCTGTTATCGCCGCCGGTCCGGGTCATCATGGGCTCCATCTTCGGCTTTGTGCTGATCGGGGGAGCCGAGCTCGCGCTTCGCCAGGAATCGCGAGTGCGAGACGACCGGGTTCGCCAGGCGCTGTCCGGCGCGGGCATTGCCAGCCTCTATGCCAGCGTCCTGGTTGCATCCAACCTCTATCATTTGATCGGCCCGTTGGCGGCCATGCTGGGAATGGCCGCGGTAACCGCGCTGGCCATGGGCCTGTCGCTGCGCTTCGGCGCACCGAGCGCGCTGCTTGGCCTGGCCGGCGGCCTCGCCGCCCCGGCGCTGATCGGTTCCGAAGAGCCCAACATCGCCTTGCTGTCGCTGTATCTCGCGCTGGCGGTCGGCGGGCTCTGCACCTTGTCGCGCGGACAGCGTTGGGCCTGGCTGGGGATCAGCGCGCTGGTCGGCGGCTTCGGCTGGGGCCTGCTGCTGATGCTCGGCGGGGCCCTCAACGTTCCCGAGACCATCTCGGTCGGGCTTTACCTGATGCTGATCGGCGTGGCCCTGCCGATGCTCGGTTTTGCCGGAGACTGGCAGGCCCGGCTGCGGCTGATCACCGCCGTCGCCGCTGCCGCCCAAATGGCCGCGCTGGTCGCGACGGGCGGCTTTGCAATGCTCAATTGGGGACTGTTCGGCCTGATCTCCCTGGCCATGATCTGGCTGGCAAACCGCGAACCGTCGCTCGAGCGGCTGCCCCCGGTCGGCCTGGTGATCGTCCTGCTGTTGCTTGGGGCCTGGCCGGATCCGCGACAGGATCATTTCGCGATCGTGACGGCTGGCGCCGGACTCATCTATGGCCTGCCCGCCTTGTGGCGGCTGTGGCGGACCGGCGGCGGCATAATCGAGGCGGCTGAGATCGCGGCCATCTCGCTCGCCGGCCTTTGGCTGCCGCTGTATCATTTCTATGGCGCCGACGGATTCTCACCCGAGCGAGCGACCGATGTGCGTTATGGCGTGCTGGCGATCGCCGTTGCGCTGATCGCAGCGCTTGCCGCGGCCCTCGGCTGGAAGCGCGCGGATCGGCGCGACGATGCACGCTTCGCGATATTGGGGATCACCGCAGGGCTGTTGTCATGTTTCGCGGCGGGCTTCCTGCTGCCGGACTGGCTGGAAGGCGACGCCATCGCCGCGATCGGCCTGGCGCTGCTGATCCTCGGTCAGCGGGCGGAGGACAAGAGGTTCGAGCCGATATGCTGGATCTTCGCCGCTGCCGGGCTCGCGGCCAATGCCTTCGAAGAGCCGTGGGGAGTCGAGCCGTCATGGCAGGATGCGCTGCAGTGGGGGCTGCTCGCCGCCGCCTGCGCCGCCTTCGCCTGGAAGGCCCGGTTGCGCTACGGCCGTATCGCCGCACAATTCCTTGCGCCGGTGTTCCTTTACCTGGCGATCGCGGCGCTGGTGCAGGACCGCTTCGAGCCGCTGATTGCGCCGCTACTGCTGCTCGGCTTGGCGCTGGTTCCGCTTCGGCTGGCGCCCGCCATGTGGTCGGCTGCGGTCATGATTGCGGCCTGGGCAGTCGAGCCGAGCGGTCGCTGGCTGGGTGCGGGCGGCAATTCCCTTTTCGGCATCCCGGTGACGATCGACACCCTGCCAGGGCCCGATGACGCACTGTTGAAGCTTCTGATCCCGGCGGCTTCGATCGGAGTCTCGCTCTGGTTCGCCCGTGCCCGGCTGACCAAATATGAGCGCGTTGGAGGCCTTGCGCTCGGTGCCGCGCTGGGCGCGATCGCCGTTCACAGCCTTTACAAGCTGATCTTCGCGATCGGCAGCAACGGGCGATTTGTGAGCTACGGTCTTGCCGAACGGACATTGTGGGAGGTGCTGCTGCTCGGCGCCGCGGCGGCGTGCTGGCGCCTCCGGAAGGAGACCGCGAGCCTGATCTTCCTGGGGGCGGCGGGCGCGCATTTTATGATCTACACGCTGCTGCTGCACAATCCGCTGTGGGCCGAGCAGGCGGTCGGCGCGTTGCCGCTGATCAACCTGGTTGTTGCCGCCTACGCAGTGCCTGCGGCGATCCTGTGGGCGGTCGAACGCATTCCGCCGGCCGGACGGTTCGCCTCCGATCGCGCCATCGCCACAGGCTGGATGGTCCTTATCCTGCTGTTCGCGGCCTCGATGCTTCGCCAGCTGTTCCACGGGTCCCTGCTGGTCGAACCAGGCCTCAGCCAGGCCGAGGACATTGCCCGGTCGATCCTGGCGATTGCGCTGGCGATCGGCTTCCTGCTGTGGGGCATCCGCACCGAGCAGCGCGACTGGCGGATCGGATCGCTGCTGCTGATGCTGGCCGCGGTGGCCAAGGTGTTCCTGTGGGATACGCAGGGCCTTGAAGGGCTGATCCGGATCGCGTCGTTCGTCGCGCTCGGGTTCAGCCTGATCGGGATAGGCTGGCTCTATTCGCGCCAACTGGCGCCGAGCAAGACCTAGCAGGCGAAGCAGCTAGGCGAGTATTTCGCGGCCAATGTCGCTGAGCCTGGTGCAGCCGGTCAGGGCCATGGCCGTGCGCATTTCGGCTTCGACCAGGCGCAGCATATGGGCGACGCCGGCCTCGCCGCCGGCAGCCAAGGCATAGGCCCAGGCGCGGCCGAGCAGGACGAAGTCGGCGCCCAGCGCCAGCATCCTGACCACGTCAAGCCCGGAGCGGACCCCGCCGTCGACCAGGAGGGGGGTGCGGCCGGCGACTGCCTCGGCGATGGCCGGCAGCGCGCGGGCCGTCGACATGGCGCCGTCGAGCTGCCGCCCGCCATGGTTGGAGACGACGATCCCGTCCGCGCCATGCCTGGTGGCTTCGCGCGCATCGTCCGGGTCGAGAATGCCCTTGATGACGATCGGGCCGGGCCATTGCTCGCGCACCCAGGCGAGGTCGGACCAGCTGATCGACGGGTCGAAATTGGCAGCAATCCAGCCGAAATAGTCTTCCAGCCCGGTCTTGGTGCCCAATACTGGCTCAAGATTGCCGAGGCCGTGCGGCCGCCCGTGGATGCCGACGTTCCAGGCCCAGCCAGGCTTCATCGCAGACTGGCAAAAGCGGCGGAAAGAAGCGCGGGCGCCGGCCGGTACGGACAGGCCCGAGCGCGTGTCACGATAGCGGCTGCCGGAAACGGGCAGGTCGACGGTGAGCAGCAGGACCGAGCAGCCGGCTTCGCGGCCGATCGCCAGCATATCCTTCAGGAAGGCACGGTCCTTGACGATATAGAGCTGCAGCCAGAACGGGGAGTTCAGCGCGCCTGCGATCTCGCGCACCGGGCAGACGCTGAGCGTGGACAGGGAGAAAGGCACGCCGGCGGCCTTCGCCGCTTGCGCCGCCTGGACCTCGCCCCGGCGGGCATACATGCCCGACATCCCGACCGGGCCGAGACCGACCGGCAACGACCATTTCGAGCCGAACAACTCGGTCGAAACATCGATCTCGGAGACATCGCGCATGACGCGCTGCCGAAGAGCAATTGCCTGCAGGTCCTCGACGTTTCGCCGAAGCGTTACCTCGTCGTAGGAGCCGCCGTCGATATATTCGAACAGGAAATGGGGCAGGCGCTCCCGCGCCAGTGCGCGGTAATCGCCAACGCTTGCGGCCCTTCTTGCCAACTCAGCTCGCGAAGCTGGGGTCGAGCCGGTAGGCCTTACGCTTGAGCGCGGGCCAGGCGAGCAGGTTGGCGGCGACCTTGAGGCCGGCACTGCCCTGCTCGGCCGTCAATTCCGCGGCGCCCTGCGGCGGGCGATTGACCTTGTCTCCGGCCGAAAGCGCCATGATCTGCGCCTGGCAGGCGCGCTCGAGGAAGTAGAGCTTCACGAAGCATTCGCCGACGTTGGAACCGACCGCCAAAGTGCCATGGTTCCGAAGCAGCATGGCGCCCTTGGCGCCGAGGTCGGCGACGATCCGCTCGCGCTCGTCGAGATCGACCGCGACCCCTTCATAGTCGTGGAAGGCAAGGTCGCCGCGGACCAGCATCGCCGTCTGGGTCAGGGGCAGCAGCCCTTCTTCATGGGCGCTGACCGCCTGGCCGGCAGGGGTGTGCAGGTGCATCACCGCATGGGCGTCCTCGCGCGCCATGTGGACCGCGGAATGGATGGTGAAGCCGGCCGGGTTGGTGATGAACGGGCTGGGCTCGACCGGATTGCCTTGGACGTCGACCTTGACCAGCGAGCTTGCGGTCACTTCCTCGAACATCAGCTGATAGGGGTTGAGCAGGAAGTGATGCTCCGGGCCCGGGATCCGCGCCGACAAGTGGGTGAAGACCAGGTCGTCCCAGCCGAAATGGGCGACCAGCCGGTAGGCGGCGGCAAGATCGACGCGGATCGCCCATTCCTCGTCGCTGACCTTGCCCTTCATGTCGGGAATCTCGACCTCGGCGAGGGCGTGGACTTGCTCCATTCCCCGATTGATCGTTTCCACGCGATTCATCTCAATGCTCCTGTCGGTCAGGGTGGGCGGCGGCGAACGCCGCATGGGCGCTGGCCGTCTCGTCGGCCCGGCGCAAGGTCGGATAGTCGGTTACCGGCACTGAAAAGCGCCGCGCATTGTAAAGCTGCGGGACCAGGCAAATGTCCGCGATGGTCGGGGCATCGCCGAACAGGAAGGCGCCGGCCTTGGGCCGCGCCATCTCTTCCAGCGCCGCCAATCCTTCCTCGATCCAGTGCCGGTACCACAGGTCTTTTGCGGCGTCGTCCACGCCGAACGCGCTCTGCAGATATTTGAGCACCCGCAGATTGTTGAGCGGGTGGATGTCGCAGGCGACCGTCAGCGCCAGCGCCAGCACATGGGCGCGGTCGGCGGCGTCGTCCGGCATGAACGGCGGGTCGGGGATGATCGAGTTCAAATAGTTGCAGATCGCCAGGCTCTGCGTAATTCGGTGACCGTCGATCTCGAGCAGGGGCACAAGGCCCTGCGGATTGAGCAAGCGATAGGCGGCTTGGGTTTGCTTGCCCTCGACCAGGCTGACCGGGCGCAGCTCATAGTCGATGCCCTTGAGGTTGAGCGCGATCCTGGCCCGGTACGAAGCCGAGGAACGGAAATAATCGTAGAGCACGGCGCGGGCCATGGCGCGGAGCCTGCGCCCGGCGGACGCCGTTCGTCAATCGCCGGTGAACGGAGCAATCACTTCGGGGGGAACCCGGATCGGCCGGCCGCTGGCCTTGTCGATGATCGCCCATTGGGTGACTGCCCGCACCCGGACCTTCCCATCCTCGCCGACGAATTCCATGTGCCGGTCGAACCGGGCGCCCTTGGGAGCCTCGCCGACCCAGGTCCGCCCGGTCAGCAGCTCGCCCTCGAAAGCGGCGCGCAGATAATCGATCTCATGCCGCACCACGACCCAGATATAATCGTCCTGATGCCGGGGGTCGGCGACGCTGTACCAATGGGCCAAGGCCACTTCCTGGATCCACTGCACCCAGACTGCATTGTTGACATGGCCGAGCTCGTCGATCGCGTCGGCCGGCGCGACGATGCGATGTTCGAAGACAGGGCGGTCCATGGCCCGGGCCTAACAGGCGGCGCGCGAAGCTTCCAAGCATTTCGGGCGTTCTGCCACCATGCCGTCGACCGTCATCCGCCGTTTTGAGTATCGGCCGGAAACCCGGGAGCTGGAGATATTGTTCGTGACCGGCCGGCGCTATCTTTACTCGCAAGTGCCCCCGCAGGCGGCGGAAGACTTTCGCGCAGCTTTCTCGAAGGGGGTCCATTTCAACCGCTACATCCGCGATTGTTATGAGTGCCGCGAGCTTAATCCAGCCTAGCACCAGCTCCGCTTAGACCCGATGTAGCGGTGGGCGAGACCTTCATCCATCAGCTGCCTGCCGATCGATTTCCCGTTGCGCCGGATCACCATTAGGTCGCGGCCGTTGCGGTCCTCTCGCTGCAGGCGGTGGGCGACCATGTCGAACGGGCCATCGTTGAGCAGGACGAGCAGCCGGTCGGCCGAGCGCCGTGCCAACGCGGCTTCGGCCGGACAACGCGGCGACTTCAACTCGGGGGCATCGATCCCGGTGATGCGTACCGTGCGGTCGCCGAGCTTGAATGTGTCGCCATCGATCACGCAGGCCGATCCGCCGGCGGAACCGCATGGCGTGAACGTTGCCGTCACGCGCTCAGTCGCGGCGAGCGGCCCGATCGGCCCGATCAGCGACGGGTCAAGCAGTGCGCCGACGAGCAGCAATAGGGGCGCGAACCACAACAGCTGGCGGACGTCTCGCCCCTGCGGCTTGAACGATGGCGGGCGCCTTCTCGGCTTGAAACGCTTGTTGGCCATGGCGTGGACTTTGGCGCAGATATTTAACCTGCGCCAGTCCAAGCTGGTTAACGGTTATTGACCTTCTTCCTCGAAGGTCACGGCGACGTCGGCGTTGGCCGACAGGCGCACCTTGTCGCCCTCCACCTCGGCGACCAGGCCGCGCGAAATATAATGGTGGTGTCCCTCGTGGCTGCCGACGTTCTCGGCCTTGGTCAGCTTGATTCGGTCGCCTTCGATCCGATCGACGGTGCCAAGGTGCACGCCGTCGGCGCCGATTACTTCCATATGCTCCTTGATGTCCTCAAATCCGCTCATCGCTTTCCTCCTCCAAAAGGTATTACGCCTAACGAACAAAAATGATTTCGGATGCGTCAGGGTCGGGCGTCTAGATCGCTCTTGTAAATGTGCCAACGGCGCTGTTCGTCGCTCGAACCGGGGACGTCATTAACCCGCCTGAGCGTGACTGTCCCGACAAGGTTGAACGGGCCGCCGCTTTTCAGCTTGCCATAGAGGCGGAAAGGGATGTCGACGTAGGACGAGCCGGCAGCGCCTTCCATCTGCGCGGGCGCACCGACTTCCGAATGGATCTCGGCATATTTGTCGTAGGCAGCGATGAATTGCGGCTCGCTTAGCCCGCTGGCGCGCCCACTGTCCGACCACAGCCGATAGGCCTCGCCGAACCTGCGCTGTTCGAGCAGGCCGCCAAACAGCTGCAGCACTTGGCCCGCCCCCTGGCCGCTCTTGGGATCGATGGCCCCTTCGGATATCGGCGTCCTATCGTCAGGCAGGCCGCCAGGCTCGCCCGGCTTGATCGTCTCGGGCTTGACCGGTGGTGCTTCCGGCAGGGTGTTTTCGACGATCGGGGGCGGTTCCGGGCTACTGTCTTGCTGAGATTTGCCACAAGCAGCGCAAGCAAGCGCGGCCGACAGGATCATTGCTCTCCGATTCACGATTCGCTCCATCCGGTGAGCGCCTTAAGCGCTTGGCCGGTATCATCGTTCCGGTTGGGACTTGAAGGGAACTCGGCGCAGTAGCAATCGTTCGTTTCGCATACGAAAATGGAATTCAGGGAGTAATGAGATGGCCGACGAACATGATACTGACCACGTGACCGTTGTCGACAGCGGCGGCGGGGGCGGCGGAGTTCTCGCCGTGGTCCTGCTGGTGATCGTGGTGGTGGTCCTGCTGTTCCTGTTCCGCGACCAGCTCGGTTTCGGCAGCGACAAGACCGACATCAACATTCCCGACAAGATCGAGGTGAACGTCAACTAATTGCCTGAACCGCCTTGGACGCGTAACGACCCCCTCGCTTCACTCAGCAAGTCGAGGGGGTCTTTGCATTGGCGACCAGCGAGCTTCAGTATCAGACCGGCTTCGGCGGCTATTTTGAGAGCGAAGCGGTGCCCGGCGCGCTTCCGGCAGGCCGCAACAGCCCGCAGCGGCCGGCCTTCGGCCTTTATGCCGAGCAATTGTCGGGCAGTGCATTCACCGCGCCACGGCATGAGAATCGCCGCAGCTGGCTGTACCGGATGCGGCCGACCGCCGACCACCGGCCCTACCAGCGCTACTCGGGAAGCAAGCTGTTCGCGCCTCGGCCGATGGGCGGGCCGGTAGCCCCCAACCGGCTGCGCTGGGATCCGCCGGCCGACCTTCCCTCCAACTGCGATTTTATCGACGGGCTGGTCACAATGTTGGCCAACCGCGATCCGTCGGACTTCAGCGGCGTCGCCATCCACCTCTACCGTGCCGACAAGTCGATGGATCGGCGCTTGTTCGTCAATGCCGATGGCGAGTTGCTGATCATCCCTCAGGACGGAGTCATCAGGGTCGAAACGGAGCTGGGCACGCTGGAGCTGGCGCCGGGATGGATCGGCCTCATTCCGCGCGGCTTGAAGTTTCGGGTCCTGCTCAGCGGCGACGGTGCGCGCGGCTATATCGCGGAAAATTACGGGGCTTCGTTTCGCCTGCCCGAATTGGGGCCGATCGGGTCCAACGGCCTCGCCAACCCGCGCGATTTCGAAACGCCGGTGGCCGCCTATGAGGACATCGACGGCGACCATGAAGTCGTTCAGAAATATCAGGGCGCATTGTGGACGACGACGCTGGATCACAGCCCACTGGACGTTGTCGCCTGGCACGGCAACCTGGCGCCATGCCGCTATGAGCTGGCACGGTTCAACACCATCGGTACAGTCAGTTTCGACCATCCCGACCCGTCGATATTCACCGTATTGACCTCGCCCAGCGAAACGCCCGGGCGCGCCAATGCCGATTTCGTCATTTTCCCGCCGCGCTGGATGGTGGCCGAAGACACCTTCCGTCCGCCGTGGTTCCACCGCAATGTAATGAGCGAGGCGATGGGGCTGATCCACGGCGAGTATGACGCCAAGGCGGAAGGATTCCGGCCCGGCGGCCTTAGCCTCCACAATCTGATGAGCGGCCACGGGCCCGATGTCGAAAGCTGGCAGAAGGCGAGCGAGGCGGAGCTGAAGCCGGCCAAGATTTCGGGCACAATGGCCTTCATGGTCGAGAGCTGCTGGCCATATGTTCCGACCCAGTTCGCGCTCGACCGGGCCCAGCCGGACTATGACGAGGCCTGGGCCGATTTCCCCAAAGCGCAGCTGCCCAAATGATCGAGCTCGACCAGACGCACCATCCGCAGCTGAAGAGCTGGGTCGAAAGCGCCAACGGCCATCCCGATTTCCCCGTCCAGAACCTGCCGATGGGCGTCTTTTCCGTCGGCAATCACGAGCCGCGCATCGGCGTCGCGATCGGCGACATGATCCTCGACCTCAAGGCTGTTTCGGCGGCGGGATTGCTCGACGATCATTGGAAACTTTCGCTCGGCCTATCGACCTTGAACGCCTGGTTCACCCATGGGCCCGGCGACGCGCTCGAGCTGCGCCGGAAGCTGTCGGCGCTGCTCAGCGACGAACGCCGCCGCCATTACGCGGAGCCGCACCTGGTCCGCGCGGCTACCGCGAAAATGCACCTGCCCTGCGCGATCGGCGACTACACCGACTTCTACGTCGGAATTCATCATGCGACCAATGTCGGCAAGCAGTTCAGGCCCGACAACCCGTTGCTGCCGAACTATAAATATGTGCCGATCGGCTATCATGGCCGCGCCAGTTCCGTGCGGGTCTCAGGCACGCCGGTGGTCCGGCCCAAGGGCCAGCGCAAGCCGCCCGATGCCGAGGCGCCCGAATATGGTCCCAGCCGGCGGCTCGACTATGAGCTGGAACTTGGCATGTTCGTCCGTTGCGGCAATGAACTCGGGGTACCGGTTCCGATCGGCGAGGCGGCCGGCCATATCGCCGGCTATTGCCTGCTTAACGACTGGTCGGCACGCGATTTGCAGGCCTGGGAATATCAGCCGCTCGGGCCGTTCCTCGCCAAGAATTTCCTGACCAGCATCTCGCCTTGGGTGGTCACCAGCGAGGCGCTGGCGCCATTCCGCAGTCCCATGCCGCCGCGGCCCGAGGGGGATCCGGCCCCGCTGCCCTACCTGTTCGATCCGGCCGACCAGCAGTCAGGGGGCCTCGGCA
Source organism: Sphingomicrobium sp. (assembly GCA_035494075.1). Taxonomy (GTDB): domain Bacteria; phylum Pseudomonadota; class Alphaproteobacteria; order Sphingomonadales; family Sphingomonadaceae; genus Sphingomicrobium. Next base: position 57,659 of record DATJHF010000024.1, read on the forward strand.
TCGAGCTGGAGGTTGCATTGCAGACCGCCAGGATGCGCGGCGCCGGCGCCGTCCCCCATGTGCTGAGCCGGGGCGAGGCGGCTGCGGCCATGTATTGGTCCGCGGCGCAGATCGTCACTCACCATGCCTCGAACGGCTGCAACCTCCAGCCGGGCGACTTGATCGGAACCGGCACGCTGTCGACTGCCGAAGATACCGGACTCGGATCGCTGCTTGAAATCAGCCAAGGCGGCAAGCGGCCGATCGAGCTTCCCGGTGGCGAGGCCCGTACCTTCCTCGAGGATGGCGATGAGCTGATCCTCTCGGCGCGCTGCCATGCTGCCGGCGCGGTGACGATCGGATTCGGCACCTGCACGGGGCGAGTGCTGCCCGCCACCTAGGGCTTCAGCCGTTCGCCGTTTGGTCGAAGCCATCGGCCGCTTCGCCGTGAACGGACGGTGCTCGCCGAAATCTCCCTGCAACGTCATCGAAGCGGACGTGCAACCTCCCGAGCCTATCGGCATCCCCGGTTACCTCTTCGTGACCGATGAAGGGAGAATCGAGATGCTTACCCGCTTCAGTGCAATGACTGTGGCCGTTCTGTCAGGGGTGACGGCATCTCTAGGGGTCGCCGCACCCAGTCTCGCGGCGCAGGACAGGGTGGTTGTCTATGCCGGGCCCCAGGAAGGGGTTCGGACCGAACGAGTACATTATGCCGACCTCAATCTTGCCGAGCGCCGCGATCAACGGAAGCTGAATCTTCGGGTGACCGGCGCCGTGCAGCGCGTTTGCCTGTACGAAGATAGCCGCAAGGGGCTTCAGGACCGGGGATATTATCGCTGCGCCGGTAACGCATGGGATGGCGCCAATCCGCAGATCGCCCAAGCGGTGGCGCGGGCCAGGGAGATTGCCCTGACCGGCCATAGCTCGATCCCGGCGACCGCGATCACCATCCGCGTCGTGGGAAGCTAGGCATAGAGTCACGGGCGTGCGGGCGGCTGGAGTGGCCGCCCGCCGGACCTCAACCTGGCTCCAATGCGGGCGCCATTCGTTGAACCTTCCGCTAGGAAGGAGAAGTCGAAATGGCACCACGGCTTCATGGGAAGATTGCCGCCGCCGCGGCCAGTGTAGCCGCATCGTTGATCGTCGCCGGCACCCCGGCAACCGCGCAACAGGCCGCAATCATTGTCCAAGGCTACGGCCCGGACACCCGGGTCGAACGAATCGGATATTACGACCTCAACCTCGCTACCCGCTATGGCGAGCAGACCCTCTACCGCCGGGTGGGTGGGGCCGTTGAGCGGGTCTGCCTCTACGACAAGGGCCGTTGGTACGGCCTGGCAGTGCCTGACTATAACCAGTGCGCTGACCGGAGTTGGCGCGTTGCCCGGCCGCAAGTAATCGGCGCGGTGTATCGTGCGCGCCTCCAGGCATATGGGAGCGGCTATTGAAATTAATGGATGGTGCGTTCCCCGTGCCCGGCTGTCCCCCGGACAGCTTGCGCGCGACCTCCGTGCTCGGCTGTCCCTCGGACAGCTTGCGCGTGACCTCCGTGCTCGGCTGTCCCCCGGACAGCTTGCGCGCGGAGGTGGTGCCGCTTGGGGGACTCGAACCCACGACCCCATCATTACGAATGATGTGCTCTACCAGCTGAGCTAAAGCGGCATGCCCTGACGGCTGCGTTGAGCGCCCCTACACGCGCCCTTATCGGCGGGCAACCCGTCAAAAGCGGCCCCGTTGGCGTCGTTAACCTTAACGGTTTGGCAACCAGTTTTGGTGAAACTGCGCCGGAAACGGAGTTTTGCGGGAAAACAAGCGCGTGGACAGCTATTCCGACCATCCGAGCGAGTTCGACGCAGCCGCGGCCAGTGCCGCCGAGCCGCAAGACGACACTGCCTGCGCGATCGGTTCAGACGAACGCCGCATGCATGTGCGCGCCTATAATTATTGGTGTTCGCTGCTCGAAGGGCGGGACTATCCGTCGATCGAGGACCTGGAGCCCGGCAGCATCCAGGATTTCGGCCCGCATTCGGTCCTGCTCGATTTCACCGAGGGCAGCGACAATCCGGCAACGCCGTACATCGGGACTGCAGTCCGCGAGGAATGCGGCATCGGCGACGATATCAAGACCATTTCCGATGTCCCGGGCCGTTCGCTCCTGTCGCGGCTCACCGACCATTATATGCAGATCATCGCCAACCGCGCGCCGGTCGGTTTCGAGGCCGAGTTCGTCAACCAGCGCGGCCGCACGATCTGCTACCGCGGCATCCTGATGCCGTTCAGCTCGGACGGCGACACCATCGACTTCATCTATGGCGTCATCAACTGGAAAGACCTCGGCGCGGCCCCAGAGACGCCACATGTTATCCGGGCCGAATTGCCGCCCCTCGAGTCCGAATCGGACGACGTGGCGGAAGATGGCGACGAGGACATGCTCGAGCTTACGGATGCGCTGTCGCCTTCCGACCAACCCGGGATCGACGTCCCATTCGAGCTGGACTCAGAGCCCGAAGAAGCGCTGCCGACCCCGCACCTGGTGTGGGAGGACGGTCCGCTCGCCGATCCGGAGCCGCCCACGGTTGAAGCCGAAGACCCCGACAGCCCGATCGAGCTGGATGCCAATGCCGGCCTGGCCGACCGCCTGTGGGCGGCGCGCGAGAGCGCCGAAGTCTGCAAGCAGCAGGACGGCCGCAGCCGCGCCGCCCTCTATCGCGCGCTGGGCATGGCCTATGATTTCGCGGTCGCCGCCAGGCGCGTTCCGGACGATTATGCCGAAATCCTCGACGATGCCGGAGTGAAGGCACAGGCCCGGGCGCCCATGACGCCGATCGTCAAACTCGTCTTCGGGGTCGATTACGACAAGACCCGGTTGACCGAATTTGCCGCCGCGCTTTCCTATGCCGAGCGCGAGAATGTCGACTTCGGCGAATTCCAGGACTTTGTCGAAAAGGCGGAGGGCGGCCTCAAGGGGCTGGTCGCGGCCGAGCGCAAGGCGCGCCGTCCTGACCAGCCCGCCGAGGACAAGCTCGAGCTGGGCAAGGCCGCGCTTCGTGCAGCGCAAACGATTTCGCTGGCCCAACTCCAGACCAATCAGGAATTCGCGCTGGTGCTGACCCGGCGCAATGCAAACGGCGTTCACGAGGTGGTCGAGCTGGTCGCGGACAGCGCGATGCTCGACCGCGCCCTTCGCCGCGCCGCACACTGACGCCAAGGCGTCAACTTCCCTTCCACCTGTTGCCTTAAGGAGCAGGCGGGACTAGTCCGCCCCGCATCGCGAGAGATGCGGAGCAATAGCGGACATGACGGTAATCACGCGCGCCGAGGGGCAGACGGTCGACGCCCTGGAACAGGCACTGGTCGGCAACGCCCTGACCGGAGAACTGGACGGCTTCAGCGCTGAGGATCGGGAAGAAGCGGCGAGGTTCATCGCCGAGGTCGCCCACAAGCGCCGCAAGGGAAACGTGTCGATTCGCCTGGAATCGACCGGCGGCGAGGCCGGCCGGCGGCGGATGCGCCTCGGCATCATCAACGACGACATGCCGTTCCTGGTCGACTCGGTCGCCAATGCGATTGCCGGCCGGGCGCTGACCGTCCACCGGCTGCTCCACCCGGTGGTTTGCGTCGACCGCGACGATAGCGGCGTGCTGCAGGCGCTCGAGCCTCTGTGCGACGACAAGAGCCGCCGCGAGTCGATGATGTATATCGAGCTGGATCGCGCCGATGCGCGCGGCCGCCGCGAGCTGGTCGAGGACCTCCAGGCCGTACTGGACGATGTCCGCGCCGCGGTGCGCGACTGGCCGCAGATGCAGGCGCAGATGCGTGCAGACGCGGCCAAGGTCGAGGAGCCCGAAGGCTCGGCGCTGCTCAACTGGTTCGCCGACGGTGCGCTGACCCTGCTTGGCTATGAGGTCGAGCGTCCGGGAGAAGATCCGTCCGGCTGCCTCGGCATTTTCTCGATCCCCGGCGCGCCCACGGACAAGGGCGGCTCGGTCGGGGCCATCCGCTATTTCGAGGCCGGCGGGGCCGTCCCCCTAATGGCGAAGGCGGAGCGAAAGTCGACGGTCCACCGCCGCGTGCCGCTCGACCTGATCGTCGTTCCGATCCGCGAGAAGGGCAAGATTACCGGCATCGGCGTTCACGCCGGGCTGTGGACCAGCCAGGCGCTGATCCAGCCGACCGAAGACGTGCCGCTGCTGCGCCAGCGCCTGAAGCAGCTCGACAAGGAATTTGGGTTCGACCCCAACGGCCATAGCGGCAAGGCGCTGCGCCATGCCGTCGCTTCAGTGCCGCGCGACCTGCTCGTCAACCTGAGCGAAGAGAGCGGCCGCGACCTCGTCACCATGGCCATGTCGCTGGCCGATCGTCCGAGGCCGGCCCTGCTGCTGGTCAGGAGCATCCTCAAGGGCCATCTCTTCGCCTTCGCCTGGCTGCCGCGCGACGAACTCAACACCGAGCGGCGGCTGGCGGTTGCCGAACTGCTGGAAGAAGCCACCGGCCGCACGGTAACCAGCTGGTCGGTTGAGCTTGGCGAGGGCGACCTGGCCCTCATCCGCTACACGCTCGATATCGAGGCGAGCGATCCAACCCCTGACCTGAGGGAACTGAACCGCAAGCTCGATGCGATGGTCCGCGGCTGGGAACCGAGCGTCGAGGAAGCGTTGATCGAGCGGGTCGGAGCCGGCCGCGCAACCCGGCTGACGCTGGCCTACGCCGGGCGCTTCCCCGATTTCTACCGCAACCGGACGAGCCCCTACGAGGCCGCGCAGGACATTTTGCGGCTGCAGCGGCTGTCGGACTCTGCCGGGAGGGAAGCGCGTTTCTTCCGCCACCCGGACGACACGGACCGCCAGCTTCGCCTCAAAATCTATCGCCAGGGCCTGATCCCGCTATCGGAAGTCGTACCGGTCCTCGAGAATTTCGGATTCCGGGTCCTCGCCGAATTCCCGATTGAGCTTGAGGGCGACACCAAGGTCCATATCCACGCGTGCCTGCTCGAAATGTCCGACCATGGGTCGGTCGACGACGTCATGGCCCGCGCCGAGATCATTGAGCAGGCGATCGCCGAGGTCCTTCGTGGAAAGGGCGAGAACGACGGGTTCAACCAGCTGGTGCTCTATGCCGGCCTCGATCCGCGCCCGGTCGTCTGGCTGCGCGCCTGGTTCCGCTATATGCGCCAGACCGGCGTGGCATTCAGCATCGCGACCGTGGTGGAAGCCTTGCGCCGCGCTCCCAAGGCCACCGGCGCATTGGTGCGCCTGTTTACCGCGGCGCACGACCCCAAGGGCGCCACCGGCCGCGACGCTGCGGTCAAACATGCGTCGGCCGACTTTGACAATGCGCTGCAGGAAGTGCGCGGGATCGACGACGACCGCATCCTTCGCCAGATGCGCGCTGTCGTCGGCGCAACGCTTCGCACCAATGCCTTCGCCCCGCAGGCGACCGAAGCGCTGGCATTCAAGATCGACAGCAAGCAGGTGCCGGGATTGCCTGCGCCGGTGCCCTATCGCGAAATCTGGGTCTACAGCCCGCGGGTCGAGGGCATCCACCTGCGTGGCGGCCCGATCGCCCGCGGCGGCCTGCGCTGGTCCGACCGTCGCGACGACTTCCGCACCGAAATCCTCGGCCTGATGAAAGCGCAGCTGGTCAAGAACGCCGTGATCGTTCCGACCGGCGCCAAGGGCGGTTTCTATCCCAAGCAACTGCCCAATGCGGCGGTCGACCGCGACGGCTGGCTGGCAGAAGGCACCGAAAGCTACCGGATCTTCATCCGTTCCTTGCTGTCGGTCACCGACAACATCCTCGACGACAAGGTGGTCCATCCGACCGACGTCGTGATCCGGGACGGCGAAGACCCTTATTTCGTCGTGGCCGCGGACAAGGGCACCGCGACCTTCTCCGACGTTGCCAACGCCATCGCCCTGGACCGCAATTTCTGGCTGGGCGATGCCTTCGCCAGCGGCGGGTCCAACGGCTACGACCATAAGGCGATGGGCATCACCGCCAAGGGCGCGTGGATCTCGGTCCAGCGCCACTTCCTCGAGATGGGCGTCGATGTCCAAAGCGAGCCGGTGCGCGTCGTCGGTTGCGGCGACATGTCCGGCGACGTGTTCGGCAACGGCATGCTGCTCAGCAAGGCGATCAAGCTGGTCGCGGCGTTCGACCATCGCCACATCTTCATCGATCCCGATCCCGATCCGGCCAAAAGCTGGAAGGAACGCGAGCGGATGTTCAACCTGCCGCGCTCCAGCTGGGACGACTATGACCGCAAGCTGATGTCGAAGGGCGGGATGATCGTCCCACGCAGCCAGAAGTCGATCGACCTCACCAAGGAAGCCCGGGAAGCGCTCGGGATCGAAGAGGCTACGCTCGACCCGACCAGTTTGATTTCGGCAATCCTCAAGGCACCCGTCGGCCTCATCTGGTTCGGAGGCATCGGCACCTACATCAAGGCTTCGCACCAAACCAATGCGCAGGTGGGCGACCCGGCCAATGATGCGCTGCGCGTTGACGCCAGCGACTTGCGCGCCAAGGTCATCGGCGAGGGCGCCAATCTGGCCATCAACCAGGCGGGACGGATCGAATTCGCGAGCCTTGGCGGCCGGATCAACACGGACTTCATCGACAATTCGGCGGGCGTCGATTGTTCGGACAATGAGGTCAACATCAAGATCCCGCTCAACCGCGAGATGCGCAACGGACAGTTGGCCGAGCCGGTTCGCAACAAGCTGCTGGCCAGCATGACCGAAGAGGTTTCGGAACTGGTGCTGGAGGACAACCGGCTGCAGTCGATCGCCCTGTCGATCGCCGAATCTCGCGGCACGGCGGGCATTCCCGGTTTCGTCCGGACGATCGAAATGCTCGAGGCTTCGGGACGGCTCGACCGCAAGGTGGAGGGACTGGAGAGCAGCGACGTGCTGTTGCGCCGTGGCCATGAGGGCCGGGGCCTGACCCGTCCTGAACTGGCGGTGATCCTGTCGATGTCCAAAATGGCCCTGCAGGACGCTGCCGAAGAGCTGAAGCTCGCGGACGATCCGACGATGGAAGCCGAGCTAATGGCGGCTTTCCCGGCGCCGATGCAGAAGAAGCATGCCGACGCGATCCGGGCGCACCGGTTGCGCCACCAGATCATCGCCACCAAGGTCGCCAACCGGTTCGTCAACCGGCTCGGCCCGAGCCTGCCGCTCGATATGACCGAAGAGGAAGGCGTCGGCCTTCCGCAAGTGATTGCCGCCTTTCTGGTCGCCGAGCGGCTGCTCGACCTTAAGAGCCTGTGGGCCAAGATCGAAGCGGCCAAGGTCGCCGAGACATCGCGGATCGCCCTGTTCGCCCTGGCCGCGAGGTTTGTACGGTCGCATATCGGCGATGTGATCCGTGCCGGGGCCGGCGGAACCAATATCAAGGAAACCGCCGAATTGCTGAAGCCCGGTCTCGACAAGGTTGCGGCAAAGGCTACTGGCCTCATCCGTGCCGAGGTTCGCGGCGAGGCAGCGGCGCGGCGCACCCAGCTCGAAGAGCTTGGCGCCGGAAAGGACATCACGGACCGGCTGGTCCGGCTGTACGAGCTCGACGGCATATTCGGCATTGCCGCTCTCGGCGCGCGCAAGGGGCTCGACGAGCTGGCGGTTACGCGTGCCTATACCAGGCTCGGCGAAGTGCTTGGTCTCGACTGGGCCCAGCAGCAAGTGTCGCGCTATTTGCCTGCCGACAATTGGGAGCGGCTGCTGGTGGCCGGGCTGATGCGGGATTTCGAGCAGGTTCGAATCGACTTCATCAGCCGGGTGCGGAGCGAAGAGCCTGACGAAAGCGTCGAACGCTGGGTCGATCGCAATCCACGGCGCATCGCCCAGTTCCGGGCGCTGGTCGATCGGGCCAAGCTGGTCGGTTCGGTTTCGCCGGCGATGCTGGCGCAGATTGCCAGCCAGGCTCGCATTTTGCTGTCCCGCTAGTGCGGATCGCCATCCTGACGCCCGCTCCCGATTTCTGGGAGGAATGGGACTGGGCTTATGACGTCGAGGCCGATGCGTTAACTCGCGCCCGCATCGAGGTTGAACCGCGGCCGTGGAGCGATCCAGGGGACATTTCCGGTTTCGACTTGGTCATGCCGCTCGTGGCCTGGGGATATCATTTCGAGCCAGAGCGCTGGCATTCGCTGCTTAATCGGCTCGAATCAGAAGGCCCAGCCGTCCTGAACCCAGTCCCGCTGCTGCGGTGGAACAGTGACAAGCGCTATCTCGCCGAGCTTGGCAGGAAGGGGATCGCCGTGATCCCGACCAGGATCGCCGAGCGGCTCGATGAAGCTGCCCTGGCCGATGCCCGGGCGGAGTTTGGAGCGGAACTGGTGATCAAGCCGCCGGTGTCTGCGTCGGCCGACGGCACTCACAAGCTCCAGCTGACTGACCCGCTGCCCGACGAATCCCGAGGCCGGGCGATGATGATCCAGCCGTTCCTGCGCTCGGTGGCCGAGGAAGGCGAATATTCGATCATGCTGTTTGGCGGCGAATATAGCCATGCGATCGTCAAGCGGCCCAAGGCCGGCGACTATCGCGTCCAGCCGCACCTTGGGGGGAGCGAGCAGCCTTGCACCCCGCCGCCCGGGTCGATCGAGCTGGCCAAGGCTGCGCTGGCCGCGGCTCCGGCGGAAGCAGCCTATGCCCGGGTCGACATGATCCGCGACGAATCGGGCGCGCTGGCGATCATAGAACTGGAGCTGATCGAGCCTGCGCTGTGGCTGCAGCATGCGCCGGATGACGCCGTGTTTGCGTCAGCGATTCGCGCCGCGCTCCCGAACAAATAACCACTGCCGGATTGCGGATGTGAGGTTGGGCGCGCGGCCCGCCACTTCCAGCCGTTCGACATCGATCCGTGCAATCAAGGCGTTGACCGGCAGCCCTTCATCCCGAGCCGCCTGCTCCAGCCCCCGCCAGAACAGGGGCTCGAGGCTGATCGAGGTTTCATGGCCGGCGATGGTCACCGACCGCTTCGTCGGTGATCCGAGCGCCATCAATACATATGCTGGCCGCCGTTGATCGACAGCGTCGAGCCGGTCACGAAGCCGGCATTCTCGTCGACCAGGAAGGCAACGCCGCGCGCGATTTCCTCGGCCTTGCCGAGCCGGTTGACCGGAATCTTGGCGACGATCTTGGCAAGCACTTCCGGCGGGACCGCGGCGACCATGTCGGTATCAATATAGCCGGGGGCGATGGCGTTGACGGTGACGTTGTTGCGCGCCCCCTCCTGGGCGAGCGCCTTGGTGAAACCGTGGATGCCTGATTTGGCGGCGGCATAATTGACCTGGCCATATTGTCCCGCCTGGCCGTTGATCGAGCCGATGTTGACGATCCGGCCGTAGCCGCGCGACTGCATCCCTTCGAACACGGCCTTGGCCATGTTGAAGCAACCGCCAAGATTGGTGTCGATCACATCCTGCCATTTCTGGTGGTCCATCCGCTTGATGGTGGTGTCGCGGGTGATCCCGGCATTGTTGACCAATACGTCGACCGGCCCGAGTTCGGCCTCGACCTGGGCCACGCCCTGCTGGCAGGCGTCGTAATCGGCGACGTCCCATTTGAACGCCTTGATGCCGGTGCGATCGCTGAATTCGCGCGCCCGCTCGTCGTTGCCGGCATAGTTGGCGGCAACCTCCATCCCCATTTTCTTAAGGGCGATGCTGATTGCTTCGCCGATGCCGCGGGTCCCGCCGGTTACGATCGCCACACGCGCCATGACTCTCTCCTGCTCCCTGTTATTGGGCCCGGTTAGGACGATGGCCACCATCCGGCAAGCTCGCGCCGGACCAGCGCATCGAGCATTGCCATCCCTTCGTCGCTGTCATTGAGGCAATCGAGGCGCGCGAAATGGGTTCCGCCGGCCCTGAGGAAAGTCTCTCGGCCGCGAATGCCGAGTTCCTCCAGCGTCTCCAGGCAGTCGGCGGAAAAGCCGGGGGTAGCAATGGCGATCCGTTTGACGCCCTGTCCGGGATAAGAGGCGAGCACAATCTCGGTCGCCGGCTGCAGCCAGCGCGCCCGGCCGAAGCGCGACTGGAAAGCGACGTCGATCGGCAGCTCGAATTGCTTTTCGAGCAGCGCCGCCGTCGCCTTGCAGTGGTCGTAGTAGGGATCGCCCAGGGTACGCGTTCGCTCCGGCATGCCGTGGAAACTCAAAAGCAGCCGCTCCGGCTTGAAGTCGAGCGCGGCCATCTGCCGGGCGAGGTTGGCCTTGAGCGCGTCGATATAGAGCGGATCTTCATAATAGGGCGGAAGCGTGCGGATCGCCGGCTGCGAGCGCATCCGTCGCAATTCCGCAGTGACCGCATCGATCGCCGACGCCGTCGTGGCCGCGCAATATTGCGGGTAAAGCGGCGCAACCAGGATGCGGTTGAAGCCATGCTCGACCATCTTCGACAGCGCAAAGCCGATCGATGCGTCGCCGTAGCGCATGGCGAGGCCAATACAGAGGTCATCCCCAAAGCGCAGGCGAAGCGCCTCCGCCTGGCGCTTCGAGATGGCCATCAGGGGCGAGCCCTCATTGGTCCAAATCTCACGATAGGCCCTGGCCGACCTGGCCGGGCGGGTGCGAAGCACCACACCGTACAGCACCGGCCGCCAGATGGCCGGCGCAATCTCGACCACGCGAGGATCCGACAGGAATTCGGCGAGGTAGCGGCGGACGGCGCTGGGCTCGGGCGCATCGGGCGTGCCGAGGTTGGTCAGCAGCACGGCAACGTCGTTGGGCTTTGCGGTCATGCCGCCGCCATCGGGTCGAACGGCAGATTACGCAAGCGCCTGCCTGTGCCGGCGGCGATCGCATTGGCGACGGCGGGGGCAAGCACCGCCATGCCGAGACCGCTGATCCCGCCGGGCGGGTTGTTGCTTTGGATGATCTCGACCTCGATCTTCGGAACGTCGCGCAGCCGCTCATAGCCAATGCGCATTGGGACTGCGCGCGGCATGCCGGCAATGAATTCGGGCGCCGGGATGAGGGCAGCTGCCAAGGCGGCGAGCAATCCGCCTTCGAGTTGTTGCCGCACGAGATTGGCATTGACGATGCGTCCGGCGTCGACCGCAGCGACGAGGCGCGATACCTTGACCTGCTGGTCCGCGCCGATCGTCGCCTCGGCCAGCAGTCCGACGTGCGAACCGAACAGCGAGGCACAGGCCAGCCCCATGCTGCTGCCCGGCGCGCCGCCGTCCCAGCCGCCGATCGCGGCTGCGGTAGTGATCGCCCGGGCCAGCCGTGGCGCGCCGCCGAGCAGGCCGATCCTGAAGGCCAGTGGCTCCGAATGCAGCGCCCGGGCCATCTCGTCGATGAAACTCTCGATCGTGAAGGTCATCACCGCTTCGTCGCCGCCACGCATATAGCCGCCGGCGACCGGCAGCCGGGCGTCGATCGCATCGACCCTGATCGCTGATATTCCGTAGGGCGGCGCCGCACCATTCGGCGCGAAGGCCGGTGTCGTTTCGCCCCGCGAACGCGCCAGCGAGGCTAGCAAAGCCGATGATCCGGCGATGCGCGCGCTCCAGGCGGCGATCGACCCGTCCGGCGAAGGCAAAGCTGCGAGCTTGGCGAGGAGGGGCGGACGGACGGACTGCTGATTGATGGCTGTCGATGGCGAAAGCGCCAGGCAAACGGGGCGCTTCGCATGGCGGGCAAGATCCACCGCGATCTCGATCGCGGCAAGCTCCATTGCTCCGCCGGATCCGTCGCCGACCGGCATCGCATATAGGGCAACGTCTCGTTTGGGCAGGCCGGCAGCCTTTGCGGCGGCGGTGAGCGCAAGGTCCGGGATCTGCGTTCCCGTCCAGACTTCAAGCCGGTCGCCGGTAAAGCGGGCGACTGCTGCCGGCGCTTCGAGCGAATGGTGCGGCGTTGCGGCGATCGAGTAAGTCGCGGCGAGCGGCCGGGTACCACTGGTTACGGCGTCATAGTCGCCGCGCTCGTACAGCCGCTCGGCATCGCCACTGGCCAGCGCCTGGGCCAGGATCGCCGAGACGTCGCCAGTGGCTGGCCCGCTGAACCGCGGCTCAGCCCGGCTCAGCGCATGATCGGCCGCCCACCACGTGACACCGAGCGCCGCCAGCCATTGGTCACGAACGACCAGGTCGATCAATCCCGGCTGCGCCTTGGCGGCAGAGCTCGAGAAGCCCGTCAGCCGCCCTCCCGGGGGCGCCATCCGGACCGACCCAAAAATCATTCGCGGCAAGCGGACGTCGCCAGCGAAGCGAAGGCTTCCATCAGACTTGGGCGGAAGGTCGAGCCGGGGCAGCGGCTCGCCGGCCAGCTTGCCGCCGCCGGCTGCCCTCAACTGGGGCTTGTCGGGCGGCTGACGGCCAGCTGCATCAGCAGAAATATCACCGAAAGCGAGCCGCTTGCCCTCATGAACCACGTAACCGCCATCGGTGTCACACTCAGCCGCGCTAACCCCCCAACGGTCCGCGGCGGCCGCGCAAAGCATCGAGCGGGCGACGGCAGCGGCCTCTCTTATCGCTTGTTCAAAGCTGCGGACCGAACTGGAACCGGCAGTTATCCGCGTGGCAATTTCAATGTCATGGGCCATCAGGCGGTTCAGATAGGCGTCCCCATGGGGCGCCGGCTCGACCGCCATATTCTCCCATGCAGCGCCGAGTTCGTCCGCCGCGATTTGGGCAAGGCCTGTCCAAATGCCCTGGCCGGTCTCGACTTGTGGAGAAGCCAGCGTAACTCGGCCGTCGAGCCCGATCTTCAGGAAGGATCCAAATACCGCCTCGCGCCGTCCGCCCCGCAGCGGACTTCCTTCGCGTCTCGGCCAGGCGAAAAAGGCGATCACTAGCCCGATACCCGCTCCGCCGCCGACCAGCATGGTGCGGCGATCGACCGCAGGAAACTTCATCCTGCGTATTGCTGCTTTAGAGCGACCCGGTCGATCTTGCCGGTGCCGAGGCGGGGAAGCGGCGCTTCCGAGAAGATCATCCGTACCGGCACCTTGAAGGCAGCCAGTCGGCCGCTGAGGAAGGTTCGGAGATCATCCTCGCTGATGCTGCTTCCGTCGCGGCGATGCAGGATTGCGACCGGGATTTCGCCGAGGCGGTCATCCGGGGCCCCGAACACTGCCGCTTCGGCGATGCCTTCGCAGTGATAGATGGCCGCCTCCACCTCGGCAGCCGAGATATTTTCGCCGCCGCGGATGATGATGTCCTTCTTGCGGTCGACGATGAACAGGTAGCCATCGGCATCGAGGTAGCCGATGTCGCCAGTCTTGAAATATCCATCGGCGGTGAATGCCGCGGCCGTCGCCTGCGGGTTGCCCCAATAACATTTGATGTTGGCGGCCGAGCGGATGGCGATTTCGCCGCGCTCGTTGGGCGGCAAATGACGATCGCCGTCCCCCAGGATCGCCAGTTCGACGAACGGCGCATGAGCGCGCCCGGTCGACGCCGGCTTGGCCGCATAGTTGGTCCAGAAATTGCCGCAGCCGACGGCGTTGGTTTCGGTCAGCCCATAGCCGAGCGCAGGCTGGGCATCCGGAAACGAGCGGCGCAGCCGCTCGACGTGCGACACCGGCCTGGGAGCGCCGCCCGCGGCGATGTCGGTTAGCGTCGACAGGTCGTAATTGCCGTGGTCGGGATGGTTCATCAGCTCAAGGCTCATGGTCGGGACGCCCACGAAGTAGGTAATACGCTCCTTTTCGATCAGCCGAAGCGCCTCGCCTGCATCCCACTTGTGCATCAGCACCATGCCGCGCGAAATGACGAAGCTGTTGAGCAGCACGGGCACTTCGCCGGTGACATGGAATAGCGGTACGACGACCAGCGTCTTGAGCGGGTTGGTGGGGGGTCGGCCTTCGGATTCCAATATGCCGCGAAGCACCATAAGCGCGGTGGCATAGGCATAAACCGCGGTGGTCACTGCGCGATGCGTCGACAAGGCCCCCTTGGCCTCACCGGTCGAACCCGATGTAAACAGGATGGTCGCATCGTCGTCGGGTGTGACTTCCGGCAGGCTGATGTCGCTGGAGCCCGCCGCCAGCAGCTTCAGAAATGCTTCCGGGCAGCGCTTGTCGATGGCGATGGCATCGACCGAACAGGTCGCGCAGGTCGCTGCGATTCGCTCGGCTCGCGGCGCGTCGGCAAGCACCAGTTTCGGCTGGGTCAGCTGCAACGCATGCTCCAGCTCCTCGGGCTGCCACCAGCCGTTGAGCAGCGTGGCGACTGCGCCGGCCTTCAGAACGGCCATGTAGGACAGGATCCAGGCGGGGCAGTTGCGCATCGCGATCCCGACCCGCTCGCCCTTGCCGATTCCGCGCGCCACGAGGCCGCGGGCCATTCCGTCCGATAAAGTATCGAGCTCGGCAAAGGTCAGCCGCTCTTCGCCCGAAATTACTGCTTCGACCGGACCGTTGAGTGCGCAGAATGTCTTGAAGAGCAGCGGCAATGTCGCCGGAAAATTGGTGACGATGGTTCGGCCCTGATCGTCCTTGCCGAGGACGATCCGCCCGCCCGGCGCCGTGATCGCGGCCATGCCCGCGTCATAGTCCCGGTCAAGCTCCGTGGCTGGCATTCGTCACTCCTTGGCCTTTGGCTTGTGCCACCCTATGAGGCGTCAACGATGAGGGGAAGCCCATGAGTTTATTGGTATCGACGATCGCGGCATCAACGGCGATCGCCTTCCCGGATCTTGGCCTCAAGCCGACCGTTTTTGAGATCGGCTGGTTCCAGCTTCGCTGGTACAGCATCGCCTATCTCGCCGGAATCTTCATCGGCTATTGGTATCTGCTGAAGTTGCTGAATCAGCCAGGCGCGCCAATGGCCCGCCGCCATGCCGACGACCTTGTGTTCTACGCAGCGCTCGGAATCATTCTCGGTGGCCGCCTTGGCTATGTGCTGTTCTACAACCTGCCCTTCTACCTCCAGCACCCGATCGACATATTGAAGCTGTGGGACGGAGGGATGAGCTTCCACGGCGGGGTAATCGGCACCTCGCTCGGCATCCTCTATCTCGCGCGCAAGGAAAAGCTGCCGTGGCTGAGGATCCACGACTATGTCGCCTGCTGCGTGCCGTTCGGGCTGTTCTTCGGCCGCCTCGCCAACTTCGTGAACCAGGAGCTATGGGGCGCGGAGACCAGCGTGCCCTGGGCGGTCCGGTTTGTCGAAACGACGGCCTACGGACCGGCACTCGGCCCTCCGCGCCACCCGAGCCAGCTGTATGAGGCGGGGCTCGAAGGTATCGTCCTGTTCGCGATCCTCTGGTTCATGTTCTGGCGGACCAAGGCGCGGTACGAGCCGGGCAAGCTGGTCGGCGCCTTCATCCTCTTTTACGGCCTGTTTCGCTTCGGCATCGAGTTCATCCGCGAGCCGGATTCCCAGCTTGCGGCCTTTGCCCAGGCCACGGGACTGCACATGGGCCAATGGCTGACAGTGCCGATGATCCTCGGCGGCATCTACTTGATGGCTACCGCAAAGAAGCGGCGTGAGCGGATCGAACCAACGGCCGGTACGGCCAGTGTGGCGTGAGCCTCACTGAAGAGTTGAAAGCCCTTATCGGCGCCGAAGGTCCGATCGGCGTCGATCAATTCATGGGCGCTGCAAATGCCCGTTATTATGCCACCCGCGACCCGCTTGGAACGGCCGGCGATTTCACGACGGCGCCCGAAATCCACCAGATGTTCGGCGAATTGATCGGAGCCGCGCTGGCCGATGTCTGGACGCGGGCCGGCCAGCCGTCCGAGGCCGTCTATGCCGAGCTTGGACCAGGGCGGGCGACATTGGCCAGCGACGCATTGAGGGTGTTGCGGCGGGCCGGTTTCGCGGGCGAAGTGCACCTGGTCGAAATCAGCCCGGTGCTCCGCGCCGCGCAGGGAAAGCTGCTGCCGGAAGCCATTTTCCATGAGGGGATTGGGGATCTGCCGGAAGCGCCGCTGCTGATGGTGGCGAACGAGTTTTTCGACGCGCTGCCAATCCAGCAATGGATCGGCGAGGAAGAGCGGCGGATCAGGGTGACGGACGAAGGCCGCTTTGCCTTCACTGCAGACGGATCGGTCCGCGAATCCTCGCCGGCGCGGGCAGAGACCGCGCAAGCGCTGGCTCGCCGTATCGCGGCAGACGGCGGCGCAGCGATCATCATCGACTATGGCTATTCCGTCGGTGAACGGGGCGACACGTTGCAGGCTGTTCGTGGCCATCGCTTTGCCGACCCGCTCGACGCTCCAGGGGAACAGGATTTAACCGCCCACGTCGATTTCGCATCGCTGGCCGAGGCGGCACGTTCGTGCGGCGCGACCGCTAGCAAGGTGACGAGCCAAGGGACCTGGCTTGAAGCGCTCGGCATTGGCGCGCGCGCAATGGCCTTGGCGGCAAAGAATCCAGCGGATACGAAAAGCATCGCGGCTGCCCGCCGGCGGCTTTGCGACGAGGACGAGATGGGACGACTGTTCAAGGTGATGGCATTGAGCGGCAAGGGCTGGCCGCAAGTGGCGGGGCTGGAGGCATGAGCGTCGACTTCCGCACTGCAACGGCGGATGACGCAGAGGCGCTGGCCGAGCTCGGCGCACACACGTTTACCGATACGTTCGGCCATCTCTACCAACCGGACGACCTTGAGATATTTCTCCAGAACCACTCGCCGGAGAATTGGGACAAGGAACTCAACGACCCGGCGTTCGAAGTGCGCGTCGCCGAAAGCGACGGCAAGCTGGTCGGCTATGTGAAGCTCGGGCCGCCGCATTTGCCGTTCGAGCCGCGCGGCGAGGCGGCAGAGCTCAGACAGCTTTATGTTGTCGAGGAGATGAAGGGCCAAGGGGTCGCCCATGCGCTGATGGATTGGGTAATCGACCGGGCTCGCGACAAGCGCGCCGACAATCTCTATCTGTCGGTGTTCACCGAAAATCACCGGGCGCGCCGCTTTTACGAAAAATATGGCTTCGAGCCGGAAGGCACCTACGCCTTCATGGTCGGCAACCATGCCGATGAGGACATCGTCATGAGGCTGAAATTGTGAGCCTCGACATTGTCCGGGCGGCGGCGCTGGAGGGCGTTCCGCACGGATTTCTCGGCCGGGCAGGCGGACTATCGATGGGGCCGGTTGCCGGCCTGAATTGCGGGACCGGCAGCGGCGACGATCCGCAGATTGTCGAGGCCAATCGGCGTCTCGCCGCCGATGCCGTCCTGCCAGGCGCGCCGATCGCCAGCGTCTACCAGATCCATTCCCCGACGGCTGTAATCGTCACGGAGGCGGTGCCGCATGCCGAGCGGCCACATGCCGACGCGCTGGTTTCGGATCAGCCGGGCCTCCTGCTAGGTGTCGTCACCGCCGATTGTGCGCCGATCCTGCTGGCGGACCTCGAAGCCGGCGTGGTCGGAGCGGCTCATGCCGGCTGGCGCGGGGCGCTGGCTGGAGTGACCGACCAGGCAATCGCGGCAATGATCTCGCTGGGCGCCCGGGCAGAGAATATCGCAGCGGCGATCGGTCCCTGCCTTGCAAAGGCCAGTTTCGAGGTTGGCCATGATTTCGCGGAGCAGCTGACATCCGAGGATCCGGAAAATTGGCGCTTCCTTGGCGAAGGACCGGGCGGAAGGCAGCATTTCGACCTGGAAGCCTATCTCGTCGCCAGGCTGGCCGCGGCGGGAATCCGCCGGGTCCAGGCCTTGGGATTGGACACCTATGCGCTGGAGGATCGCTTCTACAGCTACCGGCGGGCGACCCACCGCAACGAACCAGCTTATGGAAGGCAGCTGAGTTTGATTGGGCTCGCCAGCTAGCGCGCTCCAGCGTCCGGGTCTAAGGCGCGGTCCGAGGAGAATTTCAGTGACCGAGAGCCGCCGCCCCAAAGACAAGGTCACCCATATCGGCAATCACAAGCTCGATCCGTCGACGCTGATGATGGGCTATGGGTTCGACCCGGCGCTCAGCGAAGGCTCGCTGAAACCGCCGATCTTCCTGACTTCCACTTTTGTGTTCCAGACCGCCGCCGAGGGGAAGCGCTTCTTCGAAGGCATCACCAACAAGCATGGCTCGGGCGGCAAGGCCGAGGGCCTGGTCTATTCGCGCTTCAACGGCCCCAACCAGGAAATCCTCGAGGACCGCCTCAAGATCTGGGAGGACGCCGAGGCCGCGCTGACCTTCTCCAGCGGCATGACAGCCATCGCCATATTGTTGCTGACGTTCGTCCGGCCGGGCGACGTCGTCGTTCACTCCGGCCCGCTCTATGCGGCGACCGAGACGATCATCAACAAGATCCTGACCCAGTTCGGCGTCCATTATATCGATTTCCCCGCCGGCGCGACGCGCGAAGAACTCGACGAGGTAATGGCCCAGGCGAAGGCCAAGGGCCGGGTTTCGTTGATCTACCTGGAAAGCCCGGCCAACCCGACCAATGCGCTGGTCGACGTTGAGGCGGTTGCCGCGGCCCGGGCCGCGGCGTTCGAAGGCCAGGCCGAGCTCCCGCCGATCGCAATCGACAATACCTTCCTCGGTCCGCTGTGGGCCAAGCCGCTTAACGACGGCGCCGATATCAGCGTCTACAGCCTGACCAAATATGCCGGCGGGCATAGCGACCTCGTGGCCGGCGGGCTGGTCGGCAAGCGTGCCCTGCTCGACAAGATCCGGCTGATGCGCAACGTGATGGGCGGGATCTGCGATCCCAACACGGCATGGATGCTGCTGCGCAGCCTCGAAACGCTCGAACTGCGCATGAATCGGGCCGGCGAGAGCGCGGAAAAAATCTGCGAGTATCTCCGCGACCATCCTAAGGTCGAAAAGGTCGGCTATCTCGGTTTCCTCGAGCCAGGTTCGCAGCAGGAGGATATCTACAAGCGCCATTGCACCGGCGCTGGGTCGACCTTCTCGCTTTATTTGAAGGGCGGCGAACGCGAGGCCTTCGCCTTCCTCGACGGCCTCAAGATCGCCAACCTGGCCGTCAGCCTGGGCGGCACGGAGACATTGGCTTCCGCGCCGGCGGCGATGACCCATTTGTCCGTGCCGGAAGAACGCAAGGCGGCGCTTGGGATCAGCGACAATCTGGTCCGAATCTCGATCGGGGTCGAAAAGGCCGAAGACCTGATCGCCGATTTCGAGAATGCTCTAAGAGGGGTCTAACTCCAGTCCTCAACCCGCCAACCGCGCTCCCTGGCGAGGCGAACCAGGCGGTGGTGCGCGTTTACCGCAACCGGCTCGTCTGCCCATTCGAATACCGGCGCGTCGCTAGCGTGGTCGGAATAAAAGCGGACATGGCCACGCTGGAGTCCGCTTCTGGCCAGCCAGTCCTCGACCATCCGGAGCTTGGCCGGGCCATAGCAATTCTCGCCATCGATCTTGGCGTGTACCCGCTCGTCCAGTCCAAGGATCGAGTTGGTGCCAATGCAATCGTCGAACCCTAGCTGGTCGGCGATCTCCCGCGCGTAGAAACGATAGCTGGCGGTGGCCATTACCACGCGCCTGCCCTCGGCCCTGTCGCGAGCGATGGCGGCGCGGGCGCCGGGCCGGATATTGCGCGCCAGCGTTGACGCGGCGAAGCTGTCGACCAATGGCTTCAGTTCGGATGGATGCCGATTGTCCCCAAGCAGCAGGCGATGATTGATTTCCTTCAGCCGGCCGCGATCGATCAGCTTCATTGCATAGGCCAGCATCGACGCTATCGCGGCCGGGATCAGCAGCAATCTCCACGGCGCACGGCGAAGCGCGCAATGAAGCAGGAATGGCGTGTAGGTCGCGTGGCGCGTAACCGTCCGATCCATGTCGTAAATGGCGAGGTCGGTCATGCGCGTCCCTCGAGAATGGCCGAGACCAGATCAAAGTCGGCCGGCTTGTCCACATCGACCGCGGCAAGCGGATCGGACAGCTCGACCTTGCGGATGGCAAGCCCGAGACGGCGCCCCACCGAATCAAGCGTCTGGTCGAGCGTACGAAGCCGAAGGACCGCGCCGAGCAGGGCGAGCGGGCCAAGGGCAGCGATCATCCGCCAGCCCTTCTTGCGGTCCTGCTCGACCGACCGCCAAAGCCCGACGGCAGCGGCTGCCTTGGCGCTCCCGAAAGCGAAGAGATTGGCGCCGGAATAAGCGCCTCCGCGAAATCGGAGCCAGGTCCGCTCGGTGGTCGGAAGGCGGGCCATCAGATTGGCACGCTCGACCAGTCCGATCGCCAAATCGGCGCCTTTCGCATGGGCGCAGAAATCGGCAATCATCGCCGGGTCAAGTAGTGCATGATCGGCGGTCGTGACCAGCAGCGGATAAGGGGTCGACGGATCGTGGAAGAAAGCTGCAAGCGTGGCTGCAATCGTTGCGCCGGACGGTTCGACTGATAGTCGGGGGTCCGTCGGCAGTGCGCCGGCGATGCGATCGGGCTGCTGGGTCAGGACGTGCACGCGACCGACTTCCGGCGCTGCAAGCAGCGCCCGCGCCGGTCTTTGGACCATTGGCACGCCTCCGACCGGGATCAGCGCCTTGAGATCGACTCCATGGGCTTCGGCAAATGGATCGGCGCCCGGCCTCGATCCGGCAAGAACCAGCGCCGTCCAGCCGGTCATGTCAGCCAGCTGATCACCGGTCGCCCGCGATCGCGGCGGGCATTTGCCTGGGCCAGACGAACGGCATGGAAAATCAGCGACAGCAGAGTCCACAGGGCGACCAGCTCGATTCCGAGATCCGGCCGGCCGACCAGCAGCGACGCGACCAGGATGACCATGTTGGGGTTGCGGCGGGCTGTAACCAGGCGGAACTTGCTGTCGACCTGCTGCCATACATGGATATGCATGCCGTAGCGGCGGACGAAAATGCCTTCGATCACTCGCTGGGCGACATAGCCGAACACGATCGCCCCGACGATCATCAGCTCATAGACGCGTTCAAACGGCCTGCCATAGGCCTCCAGACCCTCTGCCCAGGCCCACCACCAAAAGGGCGGATGGACCAGGTCGACGCCATGGTCGAAGATATTGCCCCAGTTCGACGATTGGCCGGTACAGCGGGCGAGCTTCCCATCGACGGTATCGAGCACCATGAAGCCGAAGCCGGCCGCGATCCCGGTCCAATACCATCCAGCCATGAACAGGAAGAAGGCAGCCACACACAGGACGAAACCGATCGCCGTGACGAAATTCGGAGTCATCCCGGCCCTGGCCGCCCAGCGGGTCAGGTAGAATGCCGGGCGCCGCCAAAGATAGAGGGTCAGCGCGTCCGTCACGCCCTTGTAGCTGGCATCATAGGCCGCACGCTCGACCGGTTCCGGATCGGAAGGGTCGAGCCGCATGACGAACGGGCGTTCGCGCTTCCTGAGCTTGCGATAGCTGAAATCGGAAGTGTCCGCGTCAATCCGTCCCAGCGAACCCTGGTAGCGGTCGCCGGACAGCATTGCCGATAGCAGGGGCGCCGCGTCGCCATGGGCAGGGACATGGGCCAGCACTGGATGGCCGTCCTTGAGGAGTACTTCTCCCGGCTTATCACTCAGCGCGACCAGCCATTCGGGGTCCCAGCCCCAATTGAGATCGGCGTAGACGGTCGAGCGGTCAGGCTGGGCCTCGCCGGCCGGCTCAAGCTTTGCCTTGATCGCCAGCGCCACCGCCCGGTCCGCCGCGCTCATGCCGAAAGGGCGGGCGGGGTTGTCCCCGACCGTCACGAACAATGGCCTTAAGGCAGGCGGCTCATCACTCGTCATCGTGCACGCGCTATAGGGCATCAACTCTGGCAGCAAAGAGGCAAATTTACGCTGGGCTTGCCGCTCTGGACGATTTCGCGCAGGGTCGCGCCCGATGGGGGACCAGTCGACCACGTCCGATCCTGCATCCGAGGCGCAGCCGTACCGCGTCCTCGGCTCGCTCACCATTTCGCGCGCCGCGACGACGCAGCGGGAAATCGAGGCGCTTGCCGATCCGGTGACGATCGATCTCAGCGGGGTCGAGAAAGTCGACACCGTCGGGGCCTGGCTGATCTACCGGACGGTCCGCGACCGAGGCGCCAAGGTCATCGGCGCGAGCAAGGACGTTGCTGGCCTGCTCGACCAGGTCGCCGAGGCCGATCATCCCGCCCGGGTCAGGCCGGAGGAGCAGCCGGGCGCCCTTCGGGTATTGAACGAAATCGGCGAATGGGTCTCGGACGCGGTTAACACGTTGATCGGCCTGGTAGGCTTCCTGGGTGCGGTGCTTATCGGGTTCGCGGCGATTATCCGCCGTCCCAAGAAATTCCGCGTCAACGCCGTCATTCAGCGCTTCGACCTGGTCGGGGTGCGCGCGCTCGGCATCATCGGCCTGATGAGCTTCCTGATCGGCATCGTGGTGGGTCAGCAGGGCGCGGTCCAGCTCGAACAGTTCGGGGCCGAGGTCTACACCATCAACCTGATCGGCAGAATCACGATCCGCGAGCTGGGTACGCTGATGACGGCGATCATGGTCGCTGGACGGTCGGGTTCCGCATTCGCCGCGCAGCTCGGTACGATGAAGATCACCGAGGAAATCGATGCGATGCGAACGATCGGCGTGTCGCCGGTCGAGGCGCTGGTCATTCCGCGAATGATGGCGGCGGTGGTGATGATGCCGCTGCTCGCCTTCTATGCGATGATCATGTCGCTGATCGGCGGCGGGATCTTCTGCTGGATTTCGCTCGAAATCCCGCCCTTGACCTATATTCAGCGGCTGCAGGAAGTGGTGCCTACGCACGACCTCTGGATCGGGCTGATCAAGGCGCCGGTGTTTGGCGGCATCATCGCCTTGGCGGGCTGTTTCCAGGGCATGCAGGTTGAGAGCAATTCGGAGGAAGTCGGCATCCGCACCACCAATGCGGTGGTCCAGGCGATCTTCCTGGTGATCATCCTCGACGCGGTCTTCGCGATCTTCTTCAGCTCGATCGGCTGGCTATGAGCGACGACACCGTCATCAAGATCCGGGGGCTCAGGAACAGCTTCGGCGAACAGATCATCCACGACGACCTCGACCTCGATGTCAGGCGGGGCGAGATTCTCGGCGTGGTCGGCGGATCGGGCACCGGCAAGTCGGTCCTGATGCGATCGATCATCGGTCTGCAGACGCCGGACGGCGGGACCGTCGAGGTGCTCGGCGAGAACATGATCGGGCGCGAAGAGGACGAAGCCAAGAACATCCGCCGGCGCTGGGGCGTACTGTTCCAGAACGGCGCGCTCTTCTCGACCCTGACCGTGGCCGAGAATGTGGAAGTGCCGATCCGCGAATATTTCCCGTTCATCAAGGAGCCGCTGCTCGACGAGATCGCAGGCTACAAAATCGCCATGTCCAACCTGACGCCCGACGCGGGTCCGAAATATCCCGCGGAGCTGTCGGGCGGCATGATCAAGCGAGCTGGACTGGCGCGAGCGCTGGCGCTCGATCCGGAGCTGCTGTTTCTCGACGAGCCGACCGCCGGTCTCGACCCGATTGCGGCGGCGAGCTTCGACGAGCTGATCGAGGGTTTGAAGGAAAAGCTCGAGCTAACCGTGTTCCTCATCACGCACGACCTCGACACGCTATGGGCAATTTGCGACCGGGTGGCGGTCCTGGCCGACCAAAAGGTCGTCGCAGTCGGAACGATTGAAGAATTGCTCGCCTTGGACCATCCTTGGATTCAAGAATATTTTAACGGGCCGCGCGGACGCGCGGCCCATGCCGGGGTAAAGGGGCAGTAGCGCCGATGGAAACGCGTTCAAACCACGTCCTTGTCGGCGCTGTCACACTGGCCCTGCTGACCGGCCTGCTAATTTTCATCGTGTGGCTGGCCGGCCTGTCGAACAAGACGACCAAATGCTTCGACATTTATTTCGCCCAGGGCGTCGAGGGGCTCAACAAGGGATCCAACGTCAATTTCCAGGGCGTTCCTGTGGGTCAGATCGACAAGATCAGCCTGCTTCCGGATCGGCCCGAGTTCGTCTGGGTACGGGTCGTGGTCGATGCTGAAACGCCGGTCCTTCAGGGCACCACGGCGCAGATCAAGGGCGTCGGTTTCACCGGCGTCAGCGAAATCGCGCTGGAAGGCGCCATGAAGGGCGCCCGGCCGCTGACGCAGGCCGGTCCGCAGGGCTGCCCGGTCATCCCGGCCAGCACCGGCGGCCTGGGCGCCTTGCTCAACAGTGCGCCGGAGCTGATCGACCGGATCCAGCGGCTGACCGAGCGTCTGACGGAATTGCTGTCCGACAAGAACCAAAATTCGATCTCCGACATTCTCGAGAATGTCGACAAAACCACCGCCGTCCTGGCGCAACGCGCTCCGGACCTGGCCGACGCGATCGGCGATGCACGGATCGCCGCCCGCAACGCCGGGATTGCCGCCCAGCGCGTCGGCATGCTGGCCGACAGCACCAACCAGCTGGTCAATGAACAGGGCAAGCCGGCGGCAGAGGATTTGCGCAAGGCGATCGCCGCGGTTCAGCATTCCGCCGAAAATCTCGATGCAATGGTTGGCGACGCGCGCCCGGGCGTCCAGAATTTCAGCAAGAACACGCTGCCCGAGATGAACCGGCTGGTGCGGGACCTTCGCGACCTGACGACGTCGATGCAGAGCTTTACTCAGCGGCTGGACGAAAATGGAGTTGGCGGCGCGCTCGGACCACCGAAGCTGCCCGACTATAAACCGGGGAAGAAACAATGAGCCGAACGTTGCGTCTCGCCGCGCCGATCGCGGTGGCCCTTTCGCTGAGCGCCTGCGCGGGATTGTTGGGCGGCGGAGGCAAGCCTCCACCTTGGCTGCTGACGCTGACCCCGCAAGCGCCGGCACCGGAAAGCATCGCTCGCACTGCTCAGCCAGGCGAGGCGGTGACAATTGAGCTGCCGGTCGTTCCGAAGGAGATTCGCACCAATCGCGTCCCGGTCCATTCGGGGCCGATTGCGATTGCCTATGTCAAGGATCTGACCTGGGTGGATACGCCGGACAAGCTATTCCAGAACCTGCTCACCGAAACCGTGATGCGCACCACCAGCCGAGTTGTGCTCGATCCCAAGCAATCCTCGCTCGATCCCGGCGTGACCATCACCGGCAATCTGTCGCGATTTGGCTATGACGCCCAGGAAGGGGCGGTCATCGTGCGCTACGATGCCGCCAAGACCCGGGCCGGCGGAAAGGCGGTCGAGACTCGCCGTTTCGAGGCGCGCGAAACGTCCGACGGCAGCGCTTCGTCGGTTGCGTCAGCAATCAACGCCGCCGCCAATCGCGTAGCGATCGACGTCGCACAGTGGGTCGGCAACTGAGCCGCTACTAGGCCAGGCTCTTCGAGGCCTGCTCGAAGACGTCCTTTGACAAGCCGGGCGTGGAGGCGATCCGCTCCAGTTCCCTGCGCATCAATTCAGCGCGCTTGGGCTCGAACCTTTTCCAGCGGCCCAGCGAGGGCACCTGCCTCGCGGCGACCTGCGGATTGATGCGGTCGACCGCCAGGATCATATCGGTAACAAAGCGATAGCCGCGGCCTGAACCGTGATGGAACGCCCATTGGTTGGCGGCGAAGTTGCTCACCAAGGCGCGCCAGCGGTTGGGGTTGCGGGCGCTGAACTGCGGGTGCCGGGAGAGCGCCTCGACGACATCGATCGTGTCGGCGCGCTGGGCCGCGGCCTGTAGGGCGAACCATTTGTCGAGAACCAAGCTGTCGCCTTGATAGCGCTCGTAAAAATGCGCGAAGGCAGCTTCGCGTTCGGGCCCATCGAGGCTGACCAACACGGTCAATGCGCCCTGCCGGTCGGTCATATTGTCGGCGGCGTCGAACTGCGCCTTGGCCAGGGCAGCGCCGCGCACCGGATCGCCCGCCGCGATCAGTGCCAGCGACACCGACTTCAGCCGCCTTACGCCCTTGGCTTCGGGTGACAGGTCGCTTCCCGGAGCAGAAATTGCCTGGGCGCGAGCCAGATCATCCGCCAGCGCCGAACCGACCGCGCGGCGAAGCGCATCGCGGCTGCCGTGGATCGCGTCCGGGTCGACCAGCTCCATGCGGTCGCCGATCAGGCCCTCGCTTGGCAGCGTCAGCGCCTCGCCCTTGAAGGCGGGGTCGAGCGCATTGGACTGGATCGTGCCGCGCATCGCGGCGATGACCGGCGCCGGATCGGCCTGCTCCCCGCGTGCGCCAGCGATCAGCGCCCCGAACATCAATTCCTGCAGCGCCTCGTAGCGGGCGAACGGGTTGCTATCGACTTCCGCCAGCCGCTCGAGCTCGCCCGGTTCGCGGTCGACGTCGAGCAAAATCGGCGCCGAGAAATCGCGGTTGATCGAAAGCAGCGGCCGCTCCGATATGTCTTCAAATTTCACGCTGGCGGCTGGCCCGTCGAGCAGGACCAATTGCTCGTCGCCGAGTGGCGCGCCGCTGTCGGTGCCGATCAGCGCGGTCTTCAGCGGCAAGACCATTGGCGACTTGGTCGCCTGGCCGGGGGTGGCAGGGACGGACTGAGACAGGTGGAGCGTTGCCGAGCTGGACTCCGCGTCATGCTCAAGCCTCGCACTGACTTTCGGGGTTCCGGCCTGGCTGTACCACAGGCGGAACTGGCTAAGGTCGATGCCGCTGGCATCTTCCATCGCGGTGACGAAATCTTCGCAGGTCACCGCCTGTCCGTCATGCCGCTCGAAATAGAGGTCGCTGCCCTTGCGGAATGCTTCCTCGCCCAAGATCGTCCGCATCATGCGGATCACCTCCGCGCCCTTGTTGTAGACGGTGGCGGTGTAGAAATTGGTGATCTCGATGTAGCTTTCCGGCCGCACCGGATGCGCCAACGGTCCCGAATCCTCAGGGAACTGGGCGGCGCGCAGGAGCCGGACGTCTTCGATCCGCTTGACCGCCTGCGACCCCATGTCGGCCGAGAAACTCTGGTCGCGGAAGACGGTGAAGCCTTCTTTGAGGCTGAGCTGGAACCAGTCCCGGCAGGTGACGCGGTCGCCCGACCAGTTGTGGAAATATTCGTGCGCGACCACGCCGGCGATATTGTCAAAGTCGCTGTCGGTGGCGGTATCTTCGTCGGCCAGGATGTAGCGCGAGTTGAAGATGTTGAGGCCCTTGTTCTCCATCGCGCCGAAATTGAAATCGTCGACTGCCACGATGTTGAACAGGTCGAGGTCATATTCGCGGCCATAGACTTCCTCGTCCCAGCGCATCGCCGCCTTGAGGCTTTCCATCGCATGATGGGTCTTGGGCAGGTCCTTCTCGCGCACCCAGATGGCGAGATCGACCTTGCGCCCGCGCATCGTCGTGAAACTGTCGCGATTGGCGGCGAGGTCGCCGGCGACCATCGCGAAGAGGTAACTTGGTTTGGGGAAGGGGTCTTCCCATTCCGCCCAATGCGTCCCGCTTGGCCCGTCCCCGCTGGCGATGAGATTGCCGTTTGCCAGCAACACGGGATAGCGCGCCTTGTCGGCGCTCATTTTGACCTTGAATCGCGACAGAACGTCAGGCCGGTCGGGATGGAAGGCAATGCGACGAAAGCCCTCGCTCTCGCATTGGGTGCAGAGGATGCCGCCCGAAGCGTAGAGACCCATCAGCTTGGTGTTGGCCGATGGGATGATTTCAACCGCAATCTCGATCGTGGCGCTATCGCCTGGCAGTTCCACCACCAGCGTTTCGCCAACCATCGCCCAGGGCGCATCGCCGCCGTCGACACGGACCGAAAGCGGTTCCAGTCCATTGCCGGCAAGCTTCAACGGCCGGTCATGCTCGCCGTTGCGCTCAACCGTGAGGGTGGAGCGCACGCGGGTCCGCTCGGGATCGAGCTCGAACTCCAGCGAAATATCCGTCACCAACCAGTCGGGCGGGAGATAGTCCTTGCGATAGACGGCGACATGTTCCGGGGTAACCGGAGCTTCGGGCTGATCGAGAACGTCGGACATGGCAGCCTAGCTAGGCTGCGTCGGGCGCAGTCACAAGCGTTGGGCGCCGCCGTCCGGCCAGCGCCAGGAGCATCCCGCCGATTGCAAGCACCGCCCCGCCGATTGCCAGCGGGCTCCAGCGATAACCTTCGAACAAAGTCGAAAGCGTCATCGCAATGATCGGCACCATCACGCTCGAATAAGCGGCTTTGCCCGGTCCGATCTTGCGCACGACCGGAAAATAAAGCGCGAAGCACAGCACTGAGCCAAACAGGGCAAGGTAGATGACTCCCACCCAGTAGCCGATCCGCGCCTCCGCCACCGGCGGGCCCGCGATCGCGAAGGCCAGGGCGGCGTCGATCATCGCACCGATCGCCATCGACCAGGCCAGCAGCGCCAGCAACGGGTGGCGCCGGGCCTCCTTTCCGGCTTGGTAGACGTTGGCCGACGAGGCCCCCATCAGGCCTAGCAGGGTGAGGCTTAGGCCGATCGCGATCTCACGCGGCGCGGCCGGGCTCGAATGCAATTCGTGGAGGAACAATAGTCCTACGCCGCACACGGCGACCAGACCCGCCAAGAGGAAGCGCCGGCCCGGCTTTTGGTCGAGGAAGGCCCAGGCCAGCAGGCTGTTGGGGATGAGCAGGATGGCGAACACCGTCGCCACCACCCCGGAAGTGATGAAGCGCTCGGCGGCATAGACGCTGTTGAAGTTGACGCTGAACTGGGAAACTCCCAGCACCAGCGCGGCGAACAGGCCGCCGCGGTCCATCTTCAACGATTGACCCTTCCACCTGGCGAGCAGCGCCATCGCGACAGCGGCGATCATGAAGCGGTAGGCAACCGACCATTGTGGCGGGACCGTCCCGACCTGGTCGCGGATCACTATCCATGTCGATCCCCATACGCCGGTGAAGATGATGAACGGGATGATGATCGACGCGTCGATCCGCACTGAGGTATGATCGGGAGTACGGTTCACAGCGCGCGGATAGCTGCTGCAAGCTTCGCCACCGCAGCCATATCCTGGTTCCAGCTCGTGACGAACCTGACTTCGCCCGGACCCCAGTCGTAGAAATCGAAGCCCTGCCCGATCAGGCTCGCGGCCTCGTCACTGGTCATCCGCACGAACAGCTCATTGGCCTCGACCGGATAGACCAGCCGCTCGGGTCCACAGGCTTCGGCCAGGGCTGCGGCCGCTTGATTGGCGGCGCGGGCGTTGGCCAGCCACAAATCATTCTCCAGCATCGCCAGGATCTGGGCAGCGAGATAACGGCCCTTGGACAGCAGGTGGCCGGCGCGTTTCCGGAGGCGCGGCACGGCCGCGGCCTTGGCCGGGTCGAAGAAGATCAGCGCTTCGGCGTTCATCCCGCCATTCTTGACGAATCCGAACGACATCACGTCAACTCCGGCGCGCCAGCTCAGGTCGGCAAGGTCCGCGCCGGTAAAGGCGGCGGCATTGGCGAAGCGCGCTCCGTCGAGATGAAAGCCGATCCCTCGACGCTTGGCGATTTCGCCGAGCGCGGCGACCTCGTCGGGCTGGTAGCTGAGGCCATATTCGGTGGCGTTGGTAATCGATAGCGCCGCAGGCTGGACCTGGTGGACGTCGTCGCGGATCCGGGCGCAAGCCTGTTCGACCGTCTCGGGCGTAACCTTCGCGCCGTGGCCCGGCAACAGGATCAGCTTGGCGCCATGGGTGAAAAAGCCCGGCGCCCCTGCCTCATCGACCTCGATATGCGCTTGTCCGTGGCACAGGATCGCGCCCTGCGGCGGGCATAGCGCGGCAAGGCCAAGGCAATTGGCGGCGGTTCCGGTCGTCACCCAGAGTGCGCGGACCTGCCTGCCGAACAGGTCGGAAAAGGCGCCGTCGAGCTTCTCGGACAAGGCATCGCCGTCATAGGCGGTGTCGACGTGATTGGCCTTGCCCATCGCCTCGAGCACTTGCGGGCAGACGGGCGCGGCATTGTCGGAGAAGAAGCGCATGGCGTGCCGAAATGGCGGGGTGCGAGCGATGCGTCAATGTGAGTAAGTGGAAGTCGAGCGATACTCGAAACCCCATCCGGGGGATCATCTAACCCAGCCTGTCCCCCGGAGCGATCGAGCAAGCGCTGCCGGGGGCAGCGCCGCACAGATCGGCTGGATCAGGATTTCCATGCTCGCCAGTCCCCCGGACTGGCTGTGCGTGGAAATGGTGCTGCCGGTGAGGATTGAACTCACGACCTCAGCCTTACCAAGGATGCGCTCTACCACTGAGCTACGGCAGCATGTCTGAAGGACGGCGGGCCTATGGCCGAGGCCCGACCAACCGTCAACCCGCTTGCGCTGCCCTCAAGTGAATATTAGCTCGCTCAGCCATGACCAAAGGCAAGGACGACAAGGCCGAGCGGCTGGCAGTGGCACTGCGCGAGAATTTGAAGCGCCGGAAAGCGCAAGCCCGCGAAGCTCAGCCGAAGAAGGACCCGACCCAAGCGGCCAAGGAATAGCCGGTATCGAGCCCGCGATTGAGCGCAACGCGGGGCCCCAAGATATAAAGACAGGCCAGCGCCCAGCCTAGCGCGACGAGCCCTAGCGGCTTAGCGGCGCGCACTGCCTTTCCAGCCATTCCTTATCCTCCCCCGAAAGCTGCGGGCCAATCTTCGCCAGCACCTCAGCATGATAGTCGTTGAGCCAACCTAGCTCCTTGTCCGATAGCATCGAAGCGTCGATCAGCTTCTTCTCAATCGGCACGAACGTCAGCGTCTCGAAGCCGAGCATCTCCTTGTCGGCGCCGGGCACCTGCTTTTCGACGACCAGCACCAGATTTTCGATGCGGATGCCATACTCGCCAGGCTTGTAATAACCGGGCTCGTTGGAAAGGATCATTCCGGCCTGAAGCGGCTCGTCGCCGCCCGATTGCGAGCTTCCGACGGGCGAGATGCGCTGCGGCCCTTCGTGAACCGCAAGAAAAGCGCCGACACCATGGCCGGTCCCGTGGGCATAATCGCAGCCCGCTTCCCACAGCGGCCGCCGGGCGAAGCTGTCGAGCTGCGACCCGCGCGTACCTTTTGGAAACAGCGCAGTGGCGATCGCGATATGGCCTTTCAATACCCGCGTGTTGCGGTCGATCATTTCCGCGGTCGGTTCGCCGATCGGAACGGTCCGAGTGATGTCGGTAGTGCCGTCCTGATACTGTCCGCCGCTGTCGACCAGGTAGAGGGTGCCGGTCGTGAAGGGCAGGTTGGATTCCTTGGTGCCTTTGTAATGGGGGAGGGCGCCATTCGGTCCGAACGCCGAGATGGTGTCGAAGCTCAGATCCTTCAGGCTGCCGAGGTCCTTGCGAAGGCTGAGCAACTTGTCCTGCGCGATGATCTCGTCGAGTCCGCCCTTGGGCGCTTCCTCCTCGACCCAGCGCAGGAAGCGCGAGACCGCCGCTCCGTCGCGGGCCTGGGCCGCCTGGTGACCGGCTATTTCCACCTCATTCTTGATCGCCTTGGGCAGGACAGCCGGATCGCGGCGGCTGAGGATTCGAGCGCCGCCTTCGTCCAGCGCCTGGCTGATCGCCGCCACCGACCGCTCCGGGTCGACTGCGACCAGCTTGCCGCTCAACGAACGGAGAAATGTCTCGAAATCCTCGCGCTCGTGCAGCCGGACGCCGTTGCCGAGATGGGCCCGGACGTCGTCGCCCACCTTTTGGCCCTCTACAAACAGGTCGGCGGTGCCGTCGGCGTTGACCACGGAAAAGGCCAGCGCGACCGGCGTGTGGGTCACGTCCTGCCCGCGCACGTTAAAGGTCCAGGCGATCGAATCCAGCGCCGCCAGCACCGCCGCATCGGCGCCTTCCTGGTGAAGCCAGTCGGCCATCTCATGCCGCTTCTCGGCCGAGCTCTTGCCGGCATATTCGTCGGACTGGACGGCCAGCCGCGCCTTGGACGGTTCGGGCCGGTCAGCCCATACCGCATCGATCGGATTGCGCTTGACCGCAACGAGCTCGGCGCCCTTCGCAGCGAGCTGCTGCGTGGCCTGCTTGACCCAGTCGGCGGTATGCAGCCACGGGTCGTAACCGATCCTCGCACCATTCGGCGCATTGGCGTGCAGCCATTTGGCGACGCTGGTTTCGGGAACCGACTGGTAGCTCCATTCGGTGGGGCTGACCTGCTGGCGGACCTGGATGGTGTAGCGCCCGTCGGTGAAGATTGCCGCCTCCTCGGGCAGCACCACTGCTGACCCGGCAGAACCCTTGAATCCGGTCAGCCAGGCCAGCCGCTGGGCATAACTGCCGACATATTCGCTCATATGCTCATCGGTCAGGGGCACGACGAATCCGTCGAGGCGATCCTCTTTCAGTTGCTGGCGGAGGGCGGCGAGGCGGTCGGCATATGAGGACATGGCAATCTTTCCGGCTCTTTGTATGAGGAAGGCAGATAGTGACTTTGCCTCGCATCAGGAAGCCCAATGACTCCCCAAAGCCCACCAGTTGCCGCCCGCAAGCCCCATGTGAACGAGGCGCACGGCGTCCAGTGGACCGATGATTGGCACTGGCTGCGCGATCCCAACTACCCCGATGTCCAGGACCCGGAGGTGCTCGACTATCTCAAGGCGGAGAACGCCTACTTTGACGCGGCAATGAAGCCGCACGAGGCGCTCGTCGAACAGCTGTTCCAGGAGATGAAGGGGCGGATCAAGGAGGACGACAGCTCGGTGCCGATCAAGGACGGCGACTGGCTTTACTGGTCGGCGTTCAAGGAAGGGACTCAATACCGCGACTGGTACCGGAAGCCTGTCACCGGCGGCGAGGAGCTGCTGATCTACAGCGAGAATGAGGAAGCCGATGGAAAGGAATATTACCGTCTCGGCGCCTTCGCCGTCAGCCCGGACGGAAGGCTGTTGGCGACGCTGGTCGACGACGACGGGTCGGAGCGGTTCAAGCTCAAGGTCCGCGACCTCGCGACTGGGAATGACATTGAGACGGTGACCACGGTCGGCATTGGCCAGCCGGTGTGGACCAGCGACAGCAAGGGGCTGGTCTTCACCGAAGTCAACGATCAGTGGCGCAGCTATCGCGCCCAGTTTCATCGCATCGGTGACGATCCGGCCAAGGCCGTGACAATTTATGAGGAGAAGGCGGACATCGCTTTTTCGGTCGGAGCCTCCAGGTCGACCGATGACAGTCTGATCTTCATCTCAACCGGCCATAACAGCTCCAACGAAGTTCGCTTTGTCGCCGCCGACCGGCCTGACTCGCCGCTCAAGCTCATCAGGCCCCGCCAGGCGGATATGCAATATGAAGTGGATGCGGCACACGGGAAGCTCTGGATCCTGACCAACGACAGCCATGTCAATTTCAGAGTCGTCACTGCCGACCCCGCCAATCCAGGTGAATGGAGCGAGCTGGTTGCGGGCAGCGAACGGACTTACCTTCGGGGCGTCACGAGCCACCGCGATCATTTGCTGGTCCAGGCGCGGATCGACGGTCTCGACCAGCCTTTGTTGCGCGATTATGCGAGCGGCGTCGAAGAACGCGTGCCGTTCGCCGAGGCAAGCTATAGCGCCAGCTTCACCGGCAATCCCGAATTCGCGCCCGACAGCTATCGCCTCAGCTATTCGTCGATGGTCACTCCGGCGACGGTCTACGACTATCACCCGACCGAGCGGCGGCTTGAGACGCGCAAGGTCCAGGAAATACCGTCGGGCTATGATGCCAGCCAATATGTCACCGAGCGGATGACCGTGACCGCCCGAGACGGGGCCAAGGTCCCCGTTTCCGTGCTGCGCCGCAAGGACAGCCGGAAGGACGGCAGCGGCAAGCTGTTTGTGTACGGTTACGGAGCCTACGGCTTCGCGATTCCGCCCGCCTTTTCAACCAGCCGGCTCAGCTTGGTCGACCGCGGCTTTGCCTTTGCCATCGCCCATATTCGCGGCGGCGACGACCTTGGCTATCAATGGTTCCTTGACGGTAAGCTCACCAAGCGGACCAATAGCTTCAATGATTTCGTCGACGTGACGCGAGGACTGATCGCCGAGGGCTACGCCAGGCCCGGAAGGGTCGCGGCGCAGGGCGGCTCGGCCGGCGGCGAGTTGATGGGTGCCGCTGTCAACCAGGCTCCCGAACTTTATGGCGCCGTGGTGGCTGACGTGCCGTTTGTCGATGTGCTCAACACCATGCTTGACGACACACTGCCGCTGACGCCGGGGGAGTGGACCGAATGGGGCAACCCAATCGCCGACAAGGCCGCGTTCGACCTCATCCGTAGCTATTCGCCCTATGACAATGTCGAGCCGAAGCACTATCCGGCAATGCTGATTACCGGCGGCCTGACCGACCCGCGCGTAACCTATTGGGAGCCGGCGAAATGGGCCGCCAGGCTCCGCGCCACCAAGTCCGACGGCAATCTGCTACTACTCAAGATTAACATGGGCGCCGGCCATGGCGGCAAGTCCGGGCGCTGGAACAGCCTGCACGAGTTAGCCGAGGCCTACGCCTTCGTGGTGACCCAGATCGCCGACTAGGCCTTACTTTGGCACCTGGATGGTCGGCTGCAGATTGGCGATCACTTGCCGGGCATCGAAACTGGTCGCGCCCGCCGGCCGGCCATGGAACATCTGGATCTCGGCCATGGCCTCATATCGCTCGACCGTTTGAACATCGAAATTGTCACCCCAGAATGGACCGCCATACCAAGGGTCCCAGCTGCGCCAGCCATAGGGGCCGCCATAATAGCGCCAATAGGGCCGCCAGCCGCTGTAAGCCGACGACCTCAGCCCCGTGTCGTAGACGCGCTGCTCGACGTTTCGGTCGGTATCGTGATGGACGAGGGTGAAGCCGTCGAAACCGTTGGCCACGGTCAGTTCGGCGGCGCGGTACAGCAGGTAATTTTCGACCCGCTGCCGCGACGTATAATCATTGCCGACGAAGGTGACGCGATAGCGGTTGGCGTCGAGACGCTGCTCGGCAAAGCCGCCGCCCGAACCCCGCAACGGCTGGTAGGGGGTAGCGGTTGTGCAAGCCGCGAGCGCCAGCGCGGCGGCTATCGGCACAACCAGGCTCCGCCAGCGGCGATGTGGGGAAAGTTCGATACTCATACACCTGACTCCAAACCAAACCGGGAGCCCCTCGACCCATCAACGCCGAACGATGCGCAGCCGTTCCAGAACCGCGTTCAGCACCTGAGCATATCGCCCTGGTACCATTGCTTGTCGCAATTCTGGTTGCTCAGCATCCAGTGAGGATAAGCGCGGTCCGGCCGGTCGTGCCACCAGTCGTTGAAGCTGTCCGACCGCCAGACGGTGTCGCCCTGGTATTCGCGGTCATAATCGTAGAGGAAGGCACCGTCGTTGTCGTGATGGCGGCGCCGATGATCGCGATCGCGGTCACCAAAATGGCCGCCGTGATGGATCGTCACGCCGTGGTTTCCGCCAAACGACATATGTCCTGAATCGACGGCCGCGACAGGGGTTGGAAGCAGGGCCGCGGTTGCAACCAAGCCAGCCAAGAGAGCACGCATCAGCTCGCTCCTTTTTCTAATCGTCCGTTTCGGACGCGTCAGGAACGTAGGAAGCGCAAAACTTGTTGCAAGCTAACTTCAGTTAACTTTTTGGCCGGCTATTCCGCCGCCCGGGCGCAGTCGATGCAGAGGGCAGCTTCGGGCCGCGCTTCGAGGCGGGCTGGCGCGATCTCCTCGCCGCAACGGACGCATTCGCCATAAATGCCGTCCTCGATCCGGGCGAGCGCGCGCTTGACCGAGGCGATTTCCCTGGCGACCAGCACGCCTTGGCCTTCGAGAGAAGCATCGTCCTCCATCTCGACGGCCTGTTCGCTGCTGTCGGCATTGAGCGGTTCTGACAAATCCGCGGCGATATGGGCCTGGCGGGCCTCCAGCTCGGCGAGCTGGGCTTCGAGACGGGCCTTGGCGGCGGCGGTGTCGGGCATGGCTTGGTCCCCCACTCTTGCTGGATAGACGCTATCAGGCGGAAGGCCCGGCGGAAAGCGAATGATTAGCCCTTATTTCTCCCTCATTTCCCCTGGCCGTTCATGCTATGCCGCCAACCGAGCGGGAAGGGGCTTTGAATGCCGTATCGCAACGCTTCCTATTATGTGCTGTTCGTGCTGGCTGTGATCGGGGTCGGCTTCTGGCCGAGTTATTTCGCCAGATGGACCGATGTGCCGTGGCAATTCCATGCCCATGGAGTCGCGGCCACCCTGTGGGTGTCGCTGGTGTTGGCGCAAAGCTGGACCGTGCACCATGGCAAGCTCGAGCTCCACCGCGCCATGGGCAAGCTGAGCCTGTTCCTGTTCCCCTTCCTGATCGGTGGCTTTGCCGGCATCATCGATGTCACCGGCAAGGGCTATGTCGCGGCGAATGACCCGGTCAGGGTGATGTTCGGCGGATCCTTCCTGATCGGCATGGCGATCGCCATCGCCGCCTATGTCACCTTCTTCTATCGCGCGCTCAAGCATCGGCGGAAGGTGTGGCTGCATAGCGGCTATATGCTGGTGACGCCGCTGTTCCTGTTCGAATCGCCGTTCAGCCGCATCCTCAACATGGGAGCGCCGGGCTTCACCGTTCGAGGGCCGGAGGATTTCGGGCTGATCATGACTTCGATCGAGTTTTCGATGGCGCTGGAACTGCTGTTTATCCTGCTGGTCTGTTTCAAATACCGCAACAAGGCGCTGCCGTTCATGGTCGCCGCGGGTTTCATCGTCGCGCAGATGATCACGATGTTGCTGCTGGGCGATTGGGTCGTGCTGGAGCAGTTCCTGATCCTGATCGGCCGATCGCCGAGCATCGCCGTCTGGGCGACCGGTTTCGCGGTCGGCGCATTGACCAGCTGGGCCGGATGGAACGAGGGCAAGCGCCGGGGAGCGCCGGTGGCGGCGGCCGCGGTGCGGGCAGCCTGATGGTCGAGGAGCAGAATCTCGCCGCGCTCGGCGTCCGGCGGATCACCATCGACACCGGCCCGGACGAACTGGTGCTGCCCCCGGAAACGAGGCAGAGACTCGACCTGGTCACCGATTGGCTGAGGCACCCGCCCTTCATCTTCCGCGAATGGGGCCTCAGCCGCTACGTCGATGGCGGGTTCCGGGCCTTGTTTCGTGGTGCCAGCGGCACAGGCAAGACGATGGCAGCCGTTACCCTCGCAAAATCGGCTGCTGCCGACCTCTTTTATGTCGACCTTGCGGGGGTCCTTTCCGAATTTGTCGGCGAGACCGAAAAGCAACTCAAGAGCCTGTTTGCAGCGGCCGCGGACAGCGGAGCGATTTTGCTGTTCGACGAAGCCGACGCGCTGCTGGGCAAGCGAAACGAAATCCGCGACGCAAACGATCGCTATGCCGATAGCGGGATTGCCCAACTGCTTCGCAGGATCGAGCCATTCGAGGGATTGGCGATCATCACAACCAATCGCCCCGGCCAAATTGACGAGCAGGCGCTCGGCCGGATCGACGTCATCGTGGATTTCCCCTTGCCGGACGAAGCAGCGCGGGAGGCGATCTGGCGAAGACTGTTGGATGCCGTGAAACTTCCGCGAAGCGAAGCGCTGGATTTTCAAATGCTCGCC
This sequence comes from Sphingomicrobium sp., assembly GCA_035494075.1. Classification (GTDB taxonomy): domain Bacteria; phylum Pseudomonadota; class Alphaproteobacteria; order Sphingomonadales; family Sphingomonadaceae; genus Sphingomicrobium. The sequence goes on from DATJHF010000024.1 coordinate 94,906, forward strand.
ACGCATCCGCTGTCCGGCGCCGAGATTTTGCGATGCGTGCGAATGGCGACCCTGATGGCGGCTGCCCAGCACTGCGAAATTGGCATGGAGCATCTGAAATTCGCCGCGGCCGAACGGCTGGCGATGCGCTCAGCCGGGCAGGGGCTAACCGGATGATAACCCCTTCGCAGTAGCATCGGCGCCATGGCTCGACCGCTCTCGACCGGAAAACAGGCCGTCAACCTGGCGTCGGGCGAGGTGCGTGTGTCGAAGATCCGCCGCGACCCGCCGCCGAAGCTGAAAGAAATCATCATCCGCGACCGGGACGAGCACAACCGGCGGATGGCGGCGATCGGCATCGCGCTGTTCACACTGGCCCTGATGATCATCATGTTCGGGCTCGCCGCCTACACCGGCCATTCCCCGCGGGAGTATATCCTGCAGCTTTGAGAGCGTCGGGGGCGGGGCCGGGTTTCGGCGTTTCTTCGACACAGGCTCGGGATCGCCGCGCAATCCCTCACCTGCGCTCGGCATCTCTACCAGAGCGGCCTGGTCGGCCGATGCTTCTGCCGGGTGACGGCTTCCTTGATCAGGTGCGCCTTGAACTTGCGGGTCATGACGGAGGCGCCGTGGCCGCTCATGCAGACCAGCCGCGTTCCGCCGGCGGGCAGCTTTTCGATCGCGGAGATGCCGACCTTCTCGGCCTGGCAGCGGCTGACCACTTCGCTCTCGTCGAGCGTGACGAATATCTCGCGGCTCATCGCCTATCCCCCCGCTTGGCGGCGGCAATGGCGTCGCGCAGATTGCCGTAGCGATACTCACCCCACAGGAAGATGTCGGCCTGGACCCGCTTAATCCCTAAGCGGGCGAGCTCCATTTCGTCGACATGGTTGTCGTTGCTGGTCATTTAGATGTGGGCTCCTCGATGTAAGCGGGAGCGCGTTTGGTCTCTCAGCCGCAGGAGCTTACGTCAGGACGTCCGTGCGATGAGCGGGCCTTAGCACGTTGGGGAGCAAAGGACTAATCGGGATGACCCACCGCATCTACCAGACCAGCTTCGCCAGCGTTTATCCGCACTATGTCGCCAAGGCGGAAAAGAAGGGGCGAAGCAAGGCGGAGGTCGATGAGATCATCCGCTGGCTGACCGGCTATTCCGAAGAGGATCTGGAGGCGGTGCTGGAGCAGCGGACCGACTTCGAGCATTTCTTCGGGCAGGCGCCTGCGCTGAACCCGTCACGCAGCCTGATCACCGGTACGATTTGCGGCGTCAGGATCGAGGAAATCGACGAGCCGCTGATGCGGGAGATACGCTACCTCGACAAGCTGATCGACGAGCTGGCCAAGGGCAGGCCGATGGAGACGATTCTGCGGGACGGGTGACCGTTTCGGCCTTGCCCCTCGTGCAATTGCGCCTATCGCGAATAAATGGATTTGAAATCACTGACTTACACCAGCCGGGCAAAGCTCGACCTCAGCGCGGACGACTTGCACGACATTCACCGGACCGCGCGGGAGCTGAACTCGATCGACGGGATTACCGGCCTGCTGGTGTTCAACGGCACCCACTTCCTCCAGATCATCGAAGGCGCCGAGGCGGCGATCGACGACCTCGTCGCCAGACTTCGCCGCGATCCGCGCCATTCTGGCCTGGAGGTGCGCGACGAACGCAAGGTCGAGGCGCACAGCTTTCCCGACTGGTCGATGGAATAGGTGCGGGTCGACGCCGGCTATTTCGAGGCCAGGGAATCCATCGAACACCGGATTCCAGCAAGCGTGGCCGCGGACGTGCGCGACCGGCTGTTCCGGATGACCGAGCAGATTTCGGGGACGGTGCGCCTGTAAGCCTGGGAACCGATAGGCAGACTGGCGCGCTATTGACGCATGCCCGACGAGGAAATCTACGACGAGCCTAGCAACGTCAACGTCAAGGAAGGCGTGGTGAGCATCAAGGGCCCCGACGCGGTCGATGTCCGGATGACCGCGGAAGCGGCCGTCGAGACTTCCGACAGGCTGCTCTATGGCGCGCTGAAGGCGAGAGGGCAGAAGATTTCGAACCTGGGGCGGCAGAAGACCGAACGCGACGGCCCGGCGGACGACCAAGGCTAAGGCCTTCGCGAGTTCAAGCCGCCCAGCCGCCATCGATAATTGTTCCGGACTGCGGCTAAATATTTAAAATCCAACCTATTTTTGGACCAGGCAGGAACGCAGCCGATCGTGCTTCGCTGTATAGGGGCGGGCGGGGCTCGTACCCTTCAGGAGTAACTTCATGACCAAGCAAATCATCTCGGCCGTCTTCAACGAGCGGTCGGAAGCCGAAGCGGCCGTGGCCGAACTGCGCAGCGCCGGCGCGGACAATGCCCGCCTGTCGGTGATCGGACGCGACGACGACCGCACGACGGTCAGCGACGGTAGCGGCGAAGTGGTCGAGGACAATGCGGCCGGTGATACTGCCGGAGGCGCCCTGGCAGGTGCCGGGATCGGCGCCCTGCTCGGCGTTGCTGCGCTTGCCATTCCTGGTGTGGGTCCGCTCGCCGCCGCAGGCGCCATCGCCAGCTCCGCAATTCCCGGCGCGGCCGTGATCGGCGCCGGCGTCGGAGCGGTTGCGGGCGGCCTGACCGGTTTCCTGAAGGATCATGGCGTTAGCGAGGAAGACGCCGGCTATTACGAAGGCCGCATCAATGACGGCGGGATCTTCGTGTCGGCGGACGTCAGCGACGGCGACCTCAGTGCCGAAACGGCCCGCGAAATCCTGATGCGCAACGGCGGCACCAACGCGTCGCAGCCGACCACGGTCGCCGCCCTTTAGGCTGGCGGGAGGGGCGCCGGTTCGCGGCGCCCCTCCAGCTTTGCCTCAGTGGGTAACGCGTTGATTTGGCGCATTGTCGCCATGATCCACCTTAATCCAGATTAAGTTAGGCGTCTGGCCGCAATAGGCGTACGGCGGTCCCGGGACGACGCCGTACTTTCGGCGCCTCCGCCGGCCAGGCGACGCCGTCCCGCGTGAAATGCGTCAGCGCGTTCGCGCAAGTAGGGGCAATTTCCATGCGTAAGACGATGATCGCCGCGCTCGGCGCGGCCACGATGCTGTTCGCCTTCCCTGCAGCGGCCCAGGACTTCCCGGTCAAGGGCGGGGACTATTGGACGGTTGGCGAAATCACGATCGATGACGGCCACTTCGGGGACTATGCCGACCATCTTGCCGGCCTCTACCGCAAGTCGATGGATTTCCAGAAATCGAAGGGCTGGATCAAGGCTTCCTACATCCTGTCGAACGTCAACAAGCGGGCGGGCGAGCCCGACCTTTACCTGGTGACCATCGCCGACCGCCCGACGACACCGGCCGAGGACGAGGCGCGCGCCAACGCAACCAACGCCTACCTGCAGTCGAGCGCCCGCCAGGGCGCCGCCGAGAGCGGCGTGCGAGCCAAGTATCGCCACCTCGGCAGCAGCATGCTGCTGCAGGAAATGACCTATCGGAAGTAGGCGAGGGGGACCGGGCGTCGTGTGATGGCGCCCGGGCTATTGGTGCGGTCTTGCGCATGATCCAAGTTTTCAAAGAGCCATGCCCGAGTTGGGGCCAATCTTCACAATCTTCCCGGTGACCATGGGCTATTCAGCAGCCACATCCTCCAGGGCATCCAACATCGTTGGGAAGGCCTGCTGCGCCTCGGCCTGAGGGTCGGAGTCATCCTCCTTGCGGCGTTCCCACGGGGCGGCGAAGCGCCTGGGATCGAGCCGGGCCAATAGCCACATCAATAGCCGCTCGCTCGGCACCTGCTTCTCGCCGATCAGGTCCCCGTCGCGATAGACTTGCTCGATGCAGCCATGGATCGCCCGGTCGAAGGCCAGCGCCGAGAGGCGGCCCACCGCCAGTTGCTGGGCGGCGTCCCATGCGGCGGCGAACGGCGCGGAGCGGACGCGAAGCCCATAAGCGCCTCGCGCCGACAGGCCCGCCGACTTGGCCGACAGATGGACCGAGCCGGTCTCCGCCAGGGATTCGATGAAGATGCGTTGCCGGACCGCGCTCCAGCCGCCCGTCTTGCGGCTCGGTTCCGGAGAGAAAGAGACGGCATGGAGGCCGGTGGGCGCGGGCACCGCAATCGACACCTCATCGGGCAGGAAATCGACCGGCACGCTGGTCGGTGTGGGCACCAGGCTGACCCTCGGCCCGCCTTCCTCGGCGCAAGCCTCCTTGACGTCCGCGACGTTGCGCTGGGCGGCCGCCCAGGCGTCGAATTCCTCCACTGTCATATCCCGCTTTGCCCGCGTCGCCATATCGCCTCCTCACCAAAGGGCGGGGCTTATGAACCAAATAGGTTTGTGTAGGACAGGGATTTCTTTGGACTGTTGACAGGAATCCTCGACCGGAGTAGCCGCGCCGGCCCACCAACCCGCCCAAGGAGGCACGATATGTTTGTCCATCGTCTTGCCCCATGGGGGCCGAACGAAGGCCGATAAGGCCCACCAGACCGCCGGCATCTCGCCGGCGCCTTTCCGTTCAAACTATTTGGCTGCGAAGCCTGCGCTTCGCCGGGGTTAATCATGAACTATGTGCGTTTCATCACGCCGTGGTGGCGTTTGCGCCGCCACGTCGACTGCGGTCCGTTCGGGCCGGCCTACGATACCTGGCGCGACGAGAGCGTGCCGGAGGTGCTGCGCGTCGCGATCGGCGAGGAGATCGACTGGTTCGAGCGCAACCTGCCGGTGCCGAAGCCGCGCCGTGACGCTTTCTGCGTCAGGTCGCGCAGGGTTTGGCGTGCCGACGGCATCTGCTGGTTCGTCGCGGAGGCGCGCGAGATGATCGCGCACGCCTTCGTCCTGGCGTCGCTGCTCGGCGAAGTGGGCGTGCCGGTCCACAAGGTGGCGGCCGAGTGCCCGGGCACGATCCTGTATCGCGACCCATGGCAAGTCGTGGCCAAGCCGCGCCGCGACGAGCGGTTGCTGTTCCATTGAGCGGCCAAAGGGGCGGGCGTGCCGGGAGACCGGCGCGCCCGTTCCAACCATCATCCACCGAAGGAGAAGACCAATGCCAAAGCATGATCATCAAGACGCGCCCTGGTTTCGAGGTGACGTCCAAGCGCCGTAAGGGCTTTCCGAGCGAAACGCGCGTCAAGCGCGGGCTGCGCTTCGTGCGCGGCGGGGAGAAGGAGCTGGTCGAAAAGCTCGGCCGCAACGACCCGTGCCCGTGCGGCTCCGGGAAGAGATTTCAAGCGCTGCTGCATGACCAGCGGCCGATTTCGACGGGCGCGAGCGGCAGGATTATTGGCGGTAAGGGGCGGGGCGCTTCGGCGTCCCGCTAATTAGCGCACTGTCACCGGAATCCCCGAATCCCGTCACAGGAATTCCCTGTCACGGCAATCCCCAAATCGCAATCATTCGGATGCAGGGGTTTCATCGGTCTCAATCTCTTCAGACTTCGAACGCTTGGTCCTACGCAAGCGACCGACAGTGCTCGCGATTATGCTTGGACGCTGCCCGGCTTTGGCGGCAGTCATTTCGTGCCAGGGGCTGCCGTATGTCTCGTGTTCGACATACCGCAGAGGTGCCTCATCTAACCGCGATAGAGCCGAACCGAAGAGCTCTTTCGCGAATTTCTCGTCAATGCGGGCTGCTTCGCGACGATATCCTTCATACGCCTTCGCAACGGAAGCTTTGAACGCATAATCCTCCGAAAGCCGGAAGCGCTGCCCAATCTGTTTCGTGGCGACCCACGCCAACCAGACGGGGCCAGCGACGCTAACCACGCCCAAAACAATATTGATCCAGATGAGACCCATATTTGGGTTGGCGTTCTTCAAAACATCTTTGAGTTCGGCGAGACGAACCAGGGAAAGAACCGCGCCGGCGAACAGGGAGACGGTGAGCAGGCCGACCCAAACCCACATCGAGCCTGCGAGCTTCTTGGCTCGCTCAGCAAATGACTGTCCAAGGCCCACCGTCGTTGCTGCGCTGTAAGCGTCTTCCAAATTGACGACGATTTTTTCCGCGTCATTGTGCTTTTCGACGATGAGGCTAAGCGACTCTTCACTGTTCTCCGCTGCGTCCTTGGCGCGCTTCAATGCCGATTGAGCCTCCTTTAGATCCGCGTCGACTTGTTCACGTGCTTCCTTGAGGCTCGCGAGGTCCGTCGGAAGTGCTTCCGCGCTCGCGTGAGCATTATCGATTAGAGCGATTTTTTCCGTCAGATCGCCAGCACGAGCCTCCAGCTCATTGATCTGATTGTCTACGGCCCGCAGGCGGCGGAGCAGCGCCGTAGGCATCTGCTTCTTTGCTTCGACGGATGTCCAATCGACTTCGCGCCGCTCCAAAAACGGTGCGACGGTGGTGCTTATGTCGTCCAAGAACCCCTTGTATGCCGAAAAAGCACCAGCAGCGTTCCCGTTAAACAGATTGGGAATTGTGGAATTGCGGAGTTGAGTGACGCGCGCCGGAACTCCAGCTAAATAGGTTAAGACGGTTTTCGTTAGCTTCTCCACTGGGACTTCATCGAGTTGGTCGCCAACCCGTGTGGCTAGATAGGCCAGGTCATGCCGATCGACTGGCGGACAATTCCAGCCCCAGACTTCATTCAGCGTTTGATCGCTTTCCCAGCCATCCTTTACGGCGACGGCGACGGCGAGTGCGTCGAGTGCATTCTTAGCGTTTAAAATTTCGTCAGCCACATATCCCCCCGCCCATGGCTACCCATGGCCGTTACGCAGTTGTTGCAAACTCTTCAGCAACAACAGGAAATGATTCGGCAACCGTCATCCTGTTGAATTGAAGTTAAACGTCAAGGACGAGCGGATTCGCCCCCTCACTCCGACCCCAGAGCGAATGGTAGCCTACTCCGCCGCCACCCCAGCCCGGCTGAACATATCCTCGCCATCCCCCTCACCGGCCGGCGCATCATTCGCCGCCTTGGCTTTCTGCCTCCGGTCGAAGTTATCCCACACGTCGTTCCACGTGCCCCGGGTCGCCGCCTTCGAATATTCCGTCGCGCGCGTCTCGAAGAAGTTGGCGTGCTCGACGCCGTTGAGCAAAGGCGCGAGCCACGGCAGCGGGTGCTCGTCGACCATGTAGATCGGCTTGAAGCCCAGCTGCCCCAGCCGCCAGTCGGCGATGTAGCGGATGTACTTCTTGATCTCCTTGGCGGTCATGCCCTCGACCGGCCCGAACTCGAACGCCAGGTCGACGAACGCATCCTCCAGCCGCACCGTCTTCTGGCAGCAGTCGATGATGTCGTCGCG
>DATJHF010000025.1:0-53778 GCA_035494075.1 Sphingomicrobium sp.
CGCGAAATTCTCGCCTCTTTCTACACAGAGCCGTTCGAGCACCTGTCGAGGAGTTAATGTCATGACCGTCCAATTAACCCTAGGATTTTTCCTAGACAAGTAGGAAATGCATTGGAAATGAAGCGATTGCCGAGTCGCCAAGCAATGGGGACACACAGCCGTGCATCTGCTTCGAGACGTCGAAAAATTTCTCAAGAACAGCAACACGCCGGCAGCCAAGTTTGGGCGCGAAGCGATGGGTGACCCACGCTTCGTATTCGACTTGCGCAAGGGGCGAGAGCCGCGGCCGCGGACGGTGGAACGCATCCGCGCCTTCCTGGAGACTGGCCAATGATGAAGCTTGCCCTCTCCACGGCGGCCGCGGGCCTGCTGCGGGCCCTGCTGGCTAGGGCCGGCATCGATCGAGATAGGATTTTACTTACGGAATTCCGGTCGGTTGATTGGCAATCGCTAACATTCATCGGCGAGCGCCACGAAATGGAGCTCAGAATTCCTGGTCCCAACGCGCTTCGGCTCGCCCGGCGTATAGCCGATGGCCTGAGCGACGCCGAGTTCGCAATTCCGGGCCAGATTGTCGCTGACGTCCAACTGGCGCGGCCACCCGAACATAATCGCAACTTCTCAATCAGCCTTCACCTCGAAGCACTGACGATCGCCGAATAGGCGGGCAGAGTTTCGGCTAGCGAAGGGTGGCGCGAATATTGGCCAGCGCGGCATGCAGTGCGGCGCTGGCATCCACCTGCTGTTCGACGGGCGGTGCGACCGGCATCGGGGCCTTTCCCTGCTCGCTTAGAAAGTCGGAAATCCGCAGGACCAATTCGCCTGGGGTGGGCTCGTTCCGAGCGAACAGCCGCACGACCCGCGAATCCGGCGCGACCTCTACCAGCGGATCGTCGAGCAGCAGCTCCCCCTCGCCGCCCTGCGGTTCGAACTCGACCGGCTCAAAGCTGGGCTCGCCAACCAATTGTGGCCGTCCGGCTATGCGCATGGCGACGATGCCTGCCAGTAAGGCCATGACGCTGCTTGCAGCCTTCGCCGCCAGGGGCAATCCCGCCAACGATGCTGCCCAGGCGGCGGCGCCCGCCAACACGATCGGCGCGCCCCAATCCGCCAGCGTTTCCACCGGATGCGGTTTTCCAGCCCATTTCATGGACGCAGGAATAGCGGCAATTGCTTGCCAACGAGTTTAAGCGCTTACGCTTTGGCTTCGATTGCGGCGATCAAAGCTTCGGTAAAGGCCGGCACGTCGTCAGGTTTGCGGCTGGTAATGATGTTGCCGTCGGTCACGGCTTCCTCGTCAACCACATTTGCCCCGGCGTTCTTGAGATCGGTGCGGATCGATGGCCAGCTGGTGGCGCGCCTGCCTCGGAGCAGGTCCGCCTCGACCAAGAGCCACGGGCCATGGCAGATCGCCGCGACCGGCTTGTCGGTATTGGCGAATTCGCGGATCAGGTCGACCGCATCCCCGTGCATCCTGAGCTGGTCGGGATTGCCGACACCCCCGGGGAGCAACAGCGCGTCATAGTCCGCCGCGGTCGCGTCCTTGATCAGCAGGTCGGGCTTGATCCGCTTGCCCGGCTCGTCGTGGACCGTGCCCATGATTTCGTCGAGGCTGGGCGACGCCAGAGTCACCCTGGCACCCTTGCCGAGCAATATCTCGCGCGGCCCGAACAGTTCGCTCTCCTCGAACCTGTTGGTGGCCATGATCAGCACATGGGCTTCGCCGATGTCCGGCAATGCTGGTCTCCTCAAATGACGCTCGGCGGGAACCGCGGCGCCGTTCCTCCCTTTATGCACGACCAACGATGGAGGTCGCCAAAAGGATGCTGCGTCATAGCTCCGACGACGAGCCGGGTTACAGCCGTCAAAAGAAAGGGCGCTCCTGGGCCTATTTCGACGAACATGGCAAGCGGATCGCCGATCGCGACGAGATCGATCGGCTGAACGGGATCGCGCTTCCGCCCGCCTACACCGACGCCTGGTTCTGCAAGGACGCCAACGGCCACCTCCAGGCGACCGGCCGCGACGCCCGTGGCCGCAAGCAGTATCGCTATCACCCCGACTATCGCCTCAAGCGGGACACGGCCAAATATGAAGGCTGCCTTGAGTTCGGCAACGCGCTGCCCCGCCTTCGCGCCCGGATCGAGCGCGATCTCAGGAAGCGCAAGCTTGAACGGGAGACGGTCCTGGCGGCGGTCGTGCGCCTGCTCGACCGCGAGCAAATGCGGGTCGGCAATGAGGAATATGCGCGCGACAACAAGAGCTTCGGCGCCACCACGCTGCGCACCCGCCATCTCAAGCGTATCGGCGGCAAGCTCAAAATGCGTTTCACCGGCAAGCACGGCATCGTCCACGAAGCGACCATCACCGATCGCAACCTGAAGCGGGTCGTCAAAAAGTGCCAGGACCTGCCAGGCCAGATGCTGTTCCAATATGTGAACGGCGACGGCGTGCCGCAGGCGGTCACCTCGGCCGACGTCAACGACTATATCCGCGACGCCACCGGCGGCGATTTCACCGCCAAGCATTTCCGCACCTGGGGGGCGAGCGTGATCTTCTTCGACCAACTCCTCAAGAAGGACGAAGAGAAGCGCATGAGCATCAAGACCGCGCTGGAGCCGGTCGCTGAAGCGCTCGGCAACACCCCTGCCATCAGCCGCAAGAGCTATGTCCATCCAAAGCTGATCGATGCGCTTCAGGACGATCCGCGCGATCCCTTGTACGGACTGAAGCGTCCCCCGCCCCGACGCCGCCTGACCAGCGCCGAAGCCGCCTTCCTTGCCTTTTTGAGGAAGAAGCCACGCCGCCGCCATACAGGTTCGCCGCGCTCCACCGCTTGAACCTTTTCAACTCCCTCGCCACAAGCGCGGCCATGAACAAGCTCAACGTCACATCCGCCCCGCGCGAAGTCGGCGGCCTGGTCGAGTGGATATTCGCCAATCGCGATCGGCTGGCGGTTGGCGCGCTGATTGCGGCGGCGATCGTCCTAGCCATGCTGGCGATGCGCTGGATCGGCCATCGCATTCTCGCCAAGGAACCGGAAATGTGGGGCTGGGGCGGGATCGTCGGCCGCGTCCTGGCGAAGACCAGCATCCTGTTCATGATCGCCGCGGCGATCGACATCGTCGTCAGCTACGCCGCGATCCCGACCAAGCTGGCCCATCTCGCCGATATCTTCTTCATCGTCGCCGCTTCACTCCAGGTCGCGATCTGGGCGCGAGAGATCATCGTTGGCGTGATCCGCCACCGGGTTGGCGACGATCCCGGCGCATCGACGCTGGGCAATGCGATGGCGCTGATCCGGGTGTTCGTGAACGTGGTGGTGTTCGCCATCGCGCTGGTCGTCATCCTCGACAATCTCGGCGTCAATGTCACCGCGCTGGTCGCCGGCCTCGGCATCGGCGGCATCGCCATCGGTCTCGCCGCGCAGGGCATTTTCTCCGACCTGTTTGCCGCCCTGTCGATCGTGTTCGACAAGCCGTTCCGCCGCGGCGACACTATCCGCTATGGGTCCGGCACCGACGTCACCGTCGGCACGGTCGAACGCATCGGCCTCAAGACCACCCGCCTCAGAAGCCAGACCGGCGAACAGGTGATCATGGCCAACACCAAGCTGCTCGAGCAGGAGGTGCGCAACCTCGCCGAAGCCAGGGTACGGCGCATCAGCCTGCCCTTCAGCCTGACCTACCAAACGTCCGCCGAAACGCTGGACCGGCTGCCGGCCATCGCCGAAGAGGCAATGAAACCCGTCAAGACGGCCAAGCTGGTGCGCTGCATCCCGACCGCTTTTTCGCCAAGCTCGATCGACTGCGAGCTGGTCTATGATGACCGCACGATCAGCCCCGACACGCTGGCCCACCACAAGGCGGAAGTCATCGTCGGCGTCGCCCGCGCCTTCGCCCGCGAGAAAATCGACTTCGCCTATCCAACCCAGACCACCTTCACCGCCGCCCCCGATGGGACGCTGGTGATGCCCTGGGCGCCGCCCGCCAAGACGAAATGAGCTTGCCGTAGCGTCATTTTCCGGGCTCTTGCCAGCGTCGTCGGCACGCGCCTAGAGCGCTTCCAATGCCCGTCGCCTCCGTCGATCAAATCCGCGCTAAAGTCGGCCAGATGGTCGGTACATCCGGCTGGATCGAGGTCGGCCAGGACCGCATCACCGCGTTCGCCGATGCAACCGACGACCACCAGTTCATCCATGTCGATCCGGTCGCCGCGTCCGCAGCCGGATTCGGCGGCACAATCGCTCATGGCTTCCTCAGCCTGTCGCTGCTGAGCCGGATGGCGGCGGACGTCATGCTGATCCCGGACACCACCCGAATGGCCGTCAACTACGGCCTCGACCGGGTCCGCTTCCTCGCCCCGGTGAAGGCCGGGAAGCGCGTGCGCGGCCATTTCACCCTGGACGGCGTCGACGAAAAGTCGACCGGCCAGCTGCTCATCCGCCAAACCGTTTCCGTCGAGATCGAGGGCGAGGACAAGCCTGCCCTCACGGCCCAGTGGCTCGGCCTCATCTTCACCTAGGAGAACATCCATGTCCGTCCGCGACGCCGTCATCGTCTCCACCGCCCGCACGCCGATCGGCCGGGCCTACAAGGGCGCGTTCAACGCCACGGCCGGCGCCACGCTCGGATCCCTGTCCCTTGCCCCCGCCATCGAGCGCGCCGGGATCGAGGCCGGCGAGATCGACGATGTGGTATGGGGCTGCGTGCTGACCCAGGGCACCCAGTCCGGCAACATCGGCCGCCAAGTCGCGCTCCGCGCCGGCTGTCCGGTAACAGTTAGCGCCCAAACGATCGACCGCCAGTGCGCCTCGGGACTGATGGCCATTGCCACCGCCGCCAAGCAGGTCGTGATCGACCGGATGGATATCGTTGCCGCCGGCGGCCAGGATTCGATCAGCCTCGTCCAGACACCCGAAATGCGGATCAGCGGCGACCCTTCGCTGATTGCGATGCACAAGGACGTCTACATGCCGATGCTCGGCACCGCAGAGACAGTCGCGCAGCGTTACGGCATCAGCCGCGAGGCGCAGGACGAATATGCGCTGCAATCGCAGCAGCGCACCGCCGCCGCCCAGGCCGAGGGCCGGCTGTCGGCCGAGATCGTGACCGTCACCACCAACATGGGGATCAAGGACAAGGAGACCGGCGAGGTCTCGTTCAAGGAAGTCACGATCGACAAGGACGAGGGCAACCGGCCGGAGACGACGCTGGAAGGCCTTTCCGCGCTGCAGCCGGTACTCGGCCCCGGAACCCACATAACCGCCGGCAACGCCAGCCAGCTCAGCGACGGCTCATCCGCTTGCGTTTTGATGGACAGTGCACTTGCCGAGAAGCGCGGGCTCGAACCGCTTGGCCGGTACATCGGCATGGCCGTGGCCGGCACCGAGCCTGACGAAATGGGGATCGGCCCGGTATTCGCGATTCCCAAGCTGCTCCAGCGGTTCGGCCTCAAGATGGACGACATCGGCCTGTGGGAATTGAACGAGGCATTCGCGGTGCAGGTGCTTTACTGCCGCGACAAGCTCGGCATCCCCAACGAACTGCTCAACGTCAACGGCGGCGCCATCTCGATCGGCCACCCCTACGGCATGTCCGGCGCCCGACTGACCGGCCATGCACTGATCGAAGGCAAGCGGCGGGGCGCCAAATATGTGATCGCCACCATGTGTATTGGCGGCGGCATGGGAGCGGCGGGGCTGTTCGAAGTGCTATAAGCTAGGCTGAGTTAGGATCGCGAGAGGAGCCGGTTTATGATCGCCACCACTGCAATATTGGTGCTGTTGCTAGCCGTATTCCTCGTCGTCACGTTAAAGTCCTTTGGCATCAACCGGGAATATGAGCGCGCAGTCCTGTTCCGGCTCGGGCGGCTCGGCCAAACCAAGGGGCCTGGCTGGTTCTGGCTGATCCCGTTCGTCGACCGCATCCGCCGGGTCGACATGCGGACAATAACCTATCAGCTCGAAACGCAGGAAACGATCACGCGCGACGGGGTCGCCGTAAGGGTCAACGCCGTTTTGTGGTTCCGCGCCGAATCCCCGGTCCAGGTGATCAATTCCGTTGAGAACTGGATGAGTGCGACCGTTCAGGCGGCCGAGACGTCCCTTCGAGACGCGATCGGGCAAAGCGACCTCGATGCCATGCTCAAGGACCGCATGACCATCAACAAGCGCCTTCAGGAACTGCTCCGCGAAGCATCGCTCAAATGGGGCGTTGAAATCGACTCGGTCGAAATCAAGGACGTCGACATCCCGGAGCAGATGCAGCGCGCCATCGCCAAGGAAGCCGAGGCAATTCGCGAAAAGCGCGCGCGCATTATCCGGGCAGAGGGCGAGCAAGCGGCGGCGCGCAAATTGTCTGAAGCTGCTGACACCATCGGCGGCTCGCCCGGTGCGCTCGAGCTTCGCCGCCTGCAGACGCTGACCGAGATTGGCGTCGAGCATAATAGCACGATCATTGCCATGCTTCCGGTTGAGCTGATTCATGCGGCGCGAAAGATCGCCGACATGCCCAACCCGGACGAACCGGCCGCTTCAGCCGGCAAGGAATGACGGCACAAGATTTGCCATCTATCGTTAGGACCGGATGACCCCAGTCGAGCTCATCGCCCTCGCTGCCTCGACCAGCCTGCTGGCCGGGTGGCGGCTTTACCTGGTGACGCTGATCACCGGGATCGGCATGAAGTTCGGCTGGATCGCGCTTCCCGATAATCTCCACGCACTCGATGTGCTTGCCAACAACTGGGTGCTCGGCATCGCCGCGGTCGGCACCTTCTGCGAGTTCTTCGCCGACAAGATCGCCTGGGTGGATAGCGCTTGGGATGCCATCCACAGCGTCATTCGGCCGCTTGGCGGAGCGCTGCTCAGCCTCGCGATCATCGATAGCGCCGACCCCGCGTGGCAGGTCGGCAGCTTCCTGCTCGGCGGCGGCGCAGCGCTGATGGCTCATGCCGGCAAGGCCGGCGCGCGGACCCTGGTCAACGCCAGCCCCGAACCCTTCTCCAACGTCATCGTTTCGACCGGCGAGGACGTCGCCACCGGCGGGCTGCTGGCCCTGGCCATCGCCAATCCGATCGCCGCGGCAATCATCGCATTCGGCCTGGTGCTGCTCTCGCTGTGGCTGGTTGTTGCAGCCCGGCGCGCCCTCGCGCGTTTGATCGACCAGGTGAATCCGAGACGAACCAAGGCATGAACCGGGCATCCGGCAAGCGGCATGACCCGCGATGGACGCTGGTGATGTCGGTCGCCGCCAGCTCGCTCAGCTTCATTGACGGCTCGATATTGAACGTCGCCCTGCCCGCCATCCGCGCCGGGACCGGGGCCGGCGCGGCGGAGGTGCAGTGGGTAGTCAACATCTACACGCTGCCTCTGGCCGCGCTGATCCTGCTCGGGGGGGCGCTTGGCGACCATCAGGGGAGGCGGCGATGGCTGGTGATCGGCACCGCGCTGTTCGGGGTCGGGTCCCTGGCTTGCGCGCTCAGCGGTTCGCTCGAACCCCTTTTGCTCGGCCGCGCGCTGCAGGGCATCGGCGCAGGCCTGCTGCTTCCAAACAGCCTAGCGCTGCTGAACGGCGCTTATGAAGGAGAGGCTCGTGGCCGGGCGATCGGAACCTGGGCGGCCGCGGGGGCAATTTCTGCGGCGATCGCTCCGCTGATTGGCGGATGGCTGGTCGAACATGCCGGCTGGCCGAGCATCTTTTACGTCAACCTTCCGTTCGTCGCTGCGGCCATCTCCGTCGCGCTGACCAGGGTTGGGGAAGTCAAGGAACCCGAGAAGGCGCGGCTCGACCTTGTGGGTGCCGTGCTTGCGACTCTCGGTCTCGGCGCGGCTACCTATGGCCTCACCATCTGGTCGCAAACCTTCAAGCTGACCCGGGTCTCGACCATCTCGCTTGGCATCGGCGCCGCCCTGCTGATTGCCTTCGTGCTGTGGGAGAAGCATTTGAAGGACAGGGCGATGGTGCCGCTGCAGCTGTTCGAGAACCGCTGCTTTTCCTCGCTCAACCTCATGACCTTCCTGCTTTACGGCGCATTCGGCGGCGCCATGCTGCTGATCCCTTACGTGCTGATCGAGGCCGGCGGCTATTCGCCGATCCAGGCCGGCCTGTCGCTGCTTCCACTATCGATATTGCTCGGCGGCCTGTCGCCGCTGATGGGCAAGCTCGCGGTGCGGCTTGGTCCCCGAATCCCCCTCACCCTGGGCCCGGTCATCGTCGGCGTAGGATTGCTGCTGGCGACGCGGATCGCTTCGGACCAGGCCTATTGGACCCATGCCTTCCCTGCGATCCTGGTCATGTCGATCGGCATGACATTGGCGGTCGCGCCGCTGACCAGCACGGTCCTTGCCGCGGTCGACAAGCACCAGACCGGAATGGCCTCTGGCTTCAACAGCGCGGTCGCCCGGCTTGGCGGGCTCATCGTCGTTGCCCTGATGGGCGCGGTGCTGATGGGCCAGGGCGACGCGCTGTTAAAACCGTTCGCCAAAGCGTTGATTATCATGGGAATTGTCGCTGCGCTTGGCGGCGTCGCGGCGTTCTTCGGGCTTGGCGGAAAATGGAAGCGGCATGAACCGGAGCCGGGACAAGTGAGTTGAACCAAGTCGAATAGACAGGAGCCTTCCCATGCCCGAATCCAATCGCCCGCTGGTCGAGCGCATCGCTCGCGTACTCGCTGCCGCCGCGCACAGCAGCAACGCCGAGGGCAGCGACCCTTCCGCCGGTGAAAAGGTCGATCTGGTTTGGCCGGAACACATCAACCAGGCGATGGCAGTGCTTCACACGATGCGCGAGCCCGACGAGGCAATGGCGGCCGTGGGCGATATCGACGGTTGGACCCGCATGATCGACGCGGCGATCGCCCAGCGGGTCGATGCGGTCGAGCCACAAGCCGGCTAGGTTCGTCACGGAGGCGTAATTTTGCTAAACGGTGCCTTCTTCGACTCAGCGGGAGGCGGCAATGGATCGCGCCATGCGACTGTCATTGGCCCTGGTGTCGACCGGATTGCTCGGCGTCAGTGCCCCTTTTGAATTCACACCCCGGCAACTCGCCCTGCTCGATCCGACAAGGGCAATTTCGGCAATGTGCGGCGGTGGCGGCAAGTCCGCCGCAATGCGCGACCGGATCGCCATGGCTGCCGCCATTGTCGCGCAGAATCCAATGCCGGCCGGCATCCGCCTCTACGACGGTCTAGGCAAGGTCCACTTCCCGATCACCACCTCCAGTCCGGAGGCGCAGCGCTATTTCGACCAGGGCATGGCGTTCGCCTATGGCTTCAACCATGCCGCGGCGATCGCTTCGTTCCGAGAGGCGCAGCGGCTCGATCCCGACTGCGCCATGTGCTGGTGGGGCGAATCCCTGGCCTATGGCCCCAACATCAATGCCCCGCTGACGCCGGACGCCAATAGCCTGGCGCTGAAGTCGATTGCCGAGGCCCAACAGCGCACCGCAAGCGTCACGCCGCCCGAGCGGGCGCTGATCATGGCGCTGGCCAAGCGTTATTCGGCCGATCCCAATGCCAAGCGCGCCGATCTCGACGGCGCCTACGCCGACGCGATGCTGACCGTCGCCCGCTACTATCCGCAACATGACGACATCTCGCTGCTGGCGGCCGAGGCGGCGATGGATACGCTGCCCTGGGATTATTGGGAGCCGGACAAGCAAAGCGCCAAGCCGCGCCTTGGCGAAGCGATCCGGCTGGTCGAGACGGTGCTGGCGCGCAATCCCGACCATCCGCAGGCGCCGCACCTCTTCATCCATTTGATGGAGAATGGGCCCGACCCGAAGCGCGCAGAAGCAGCCGCCGACCGGCTATCGTCGCTGGCCAGGGACGCGGGCCACCTCGTACATATGCCGGCTCACATCTATTACAGGCTGGGGCGCTGGAAGGATTCGATCCGCGTCAATATCGACGCCGCGCACCAGGACGAGGCATATATCAAGGAATCGGGCGACAAAGGCTTCGTCCGCTACGGATATTATCCGCACAACGTCCATTTCATCGTCACCTCGGCCCAGATGGGCGGCGACCTTCCGACCGCGATCAGCGAAGCCAAACGGCTGGCGTCGATCGTCGATGCGGGCACGGCGTCGCAGCTGGCATGGGTCCAGGCGATCAACGCCGCGCCTTACTTCGCGACCTTGCAATTCGCCTCCCCGGCGGAGGTGTTGGCCCTGCCCGAGCCTGACCCCCGGCTTCAATACGTCGAGGCCATCCGCCACTATGTTCGTGCGGTTGCTTACGCCCAGCAGAACAATCAGCGCGGCTTCGACAATGAACTGGCCGAACTGAGGCGCATCCAGAACTCGGACGCGCTGAAGCCGATGGTCGACCAGGGCATGCCAGCGCCCGATTTGCTGGCGCTGGCCGAGCATGTCGCCCTCGGCAAGCAGGCCTCCTTCCGAGGCCGCCACAACCAGGCTGTGGACCACTTCCGGGCGGCTCTCGCGATTGAAGATCGTATTCCCTACATGGAACCGCCGTGGTGGTATTACCCGGTGAACCAGTCGCTTGGTGCGGCGCTTTACCGCGCAGGAAAGTATGATGAAGCGCGCCAGGCCTTTACCGCCGCGCTGGCCAAATATCCCAACAACGGCTGGGCGTTGTACGGTCTGTCCCTGGCCGAACGGGCGCAGGGCCGTCCGGCACAGGCGGCGGCGGCCCGGGCTGCGCTCGGCCGCGCCTGGATGGGGGACCCGCGCTGGCTCAAGATGGAGCGGATCTAGCCTTTGTTCTTGGCGATGAACTGATCGATCACCGTCGAGAGCAGCGTCATCGGCGTGTTGCCGCCCTTGACGATCGCATCGTCGAACGTGCGCAGGTCGTAGCGCGTCCCTAGCTCCGCCTTGGACTTGTCGCGCAGGCGCAGGATTTCGAGATGCCCGATCTTGTAGCCGCAGGCCTGGCCCGGCATTGAGCAATAGCGATCGACCTCGCCCGTGACCGACCCGCGATCGTCGCCGTTGGTCTTAACGAACCAGTCGATGGCCTGGTCGCGGGTCCAATGCTTGGCATGTAGCCCCGTGTCGACCACCAGCCGGCAAGCCCGGAAGCTCGATGACTGGAGATAGCCGAGCTGGCCCATCGGATCGTCGGCATAGACGCCAAGCTCGTCGGCCAGCTGCTCGGCGTAAAGGGCCCAGCCCTCGCTATAGGCGTTGAACGCCAGCATCGAGCGGATCAGCGCCATCCGGTTGGCATAGTCGCCCTGCCAGATGTGACCCGGAATGCCCTCATGATAGCAGAGCGTCGGCAGCGAGAATTTCGGCCATTCGTCGGTGCTTCGCAGGTTGATGTAATATTGGCCCGGCACCTTGCCGTCGATCGATCCGGCCGCGGCATAGCCGCCCGGCGCACCCGCCTCGATCGCCGGCGGCACCCGCTTGATCACCAGCTTGCCCGGAACCATCGTAGCGAACGCCTGCGGCAAGCGCGTGCGGATGTCGGCGATCCGGCCGTTCAAATAGGCCAGCAGCTGCTCGCGACCCGCCGCGGTGTTGGGATAGAGCTGAGCCGGGTCCTTGCCGAGCGCCGCCATCCGCTCTCCGACCGTGCCGCCGGCCATGCCCTGCTTGGCCATGATCGCTTCCATCCGCGACTGGATCGCCTTCACCTGCTCCTGGCCGAGCTGGTGGATTTCGTCCGGCGAGCGGGTAGTCGTGGTCCCCGCCTTCAGTGCCCAGGCATAGTAGGCATCGCCATCCTTGAAGTGCCACACCCCGGCGTCCGATGTGGCGGCCGCCCGATGCTGCTTCAGCTCGTCGAGCTGCCGCTGCAGTCCGGGAATCACCTTCGTCGCCATCGACTGGGTCACCCGATCGATGAGCTTGTCATCCGACAGCCCGGCTTCGCCGAGCTTCTTTCTGAGCGTCGCGACGACCGCCGATTGTTCCGGCTTTTCGCCGGCTCCGGCGCCGATGATACCGATTGTCTTGTCGAGCGTGAAATCCGGCGCAATCACGCCGATTCCGCGGTCGTGCTTCAACCGCTCGGTCTCGCCGTCGACGTTCCTGGCATAGGCGTCCACCCGATCGGCAAAGGCGAGTGCGTCCTCGGTATTCGCGATCGAGTGGCGGCTTTCGAGAAAGTCGGGCAGGTCGACATAGCTGCTGCCCAGCTGGTTCACCACATAGGGCGTATTGCGGAAGCCGTTGTTCGGATCGAGCACGAGCGGATCGCCGAACCCGAATGCATACCCCTCCTGGGCCAACTCATGCGCCTGCAGCGCAACCGCGCCGTTAAGCTTGTTGGCGTCTGAGACGTCGGCGAGGTCGAGGCCACGCAGCGTTTCGAGCCGCTTGCTGATGGCCTCCTTGCGGGCCGCAAAGCCAGCCGGAGTCTGGTCCTGCCACTGGTGGCCCAATGCAGCGAGCTTGCCTTTGGCAATGCCGAGAATGGTCGCATTTTGCGGATATTCGGCGAGAAGTTGCTCGGCGATCCCCTGCAGCTGGGCGGCGAGGTCGCCGGTCGCCGCGCTGCCGCCAACCGGCGTCTTGGAGACCTTGCATCCGGCGAGCAGGCCCGCCGCTGCGACGCCGCCGAGGAATTCGCGCCTTCCGAAAGCCAACGTCATCGCCATCTCCTGTCTTTAGCCGCATCGGCTATAGCCGCTGAATGGCGGCGCGACAGGGGAAATTCGGCGAACCGCTAGGCGTTGGCGGCGATGAACTTTTCGACCACCGGCGCGATCTTCTCGCGCCACTTGCGGCCATTGAAGATGCCGTAATGGCCGACGTCCCGGGCCAGCAGATACTGCTTCTTCGATGCCGGCAGCGCGGTCGCCAGGTCGAGCCCGGCCTTCGTCTGCCCGATTCCGGAAATATCGTCCCGCTCGCCCTCGATCGCGAGCAGCGGCGTATCCTTGATCGCCTTGGGATCGACCGGCTTGCCGCGATGTTTGAGCTCGCCCTTCGGCAGCAGGTGACGCTGGAACACCACATCGACCGTCTGCAGGTAGAATTCGGCGGTCATGTCGCACACCGACAGATATTCGTCATAGAAATCTCGCGTCGCGTCCGCGCCTTCTTCGTCACCGACCACCAGATGCTTGAACATCTCCCAATGGCTGACGAGGTGCGACCCAAGGTTCATGGTCATGAACCCGGCGAGCTGAAGGAAGCCCGGGTAAACCTTGCGCCCGGAGCCCGCGTAGATCTGCGGCACGGTCGCGATCACATTTTGCTGGAACCAGGCATGCGGGCGCTGGGTCGCCAGCGTGTTGACCGCAGTCGGCGCTTTGCGCGTATCGACCGGCCCGCCCATCATCGTCAGCGTCTTCGGCCGTGCGGGATGCTTGGCGGCGTTCATGATCGCGGTCGCGGCATAGGCCGGCACCGAGGGTTGGCAGACCGCCAGCATGTGCGGGCGCTTGCCTGTCCGTTCGTAAATGGCCTGTGCGAATTCAATCAGATAGTCGATGTAGTCGTCGAGGTCGAAGCTGCCGTCCTGGACTGGCACGAGCTTGGCGTCGCGCCAGTCGGTGATAAACACGTCATGCTTCGGCAGCATCCGCGCCACCGTCCCGCGCAGCAGCGTCGCATAGTGGCCCGACATCGGCGCGACGATCAGCAGCGGCTCGCCGCCCTCGGCATCGACCTTGCGGAAATGCTTGAGCTGGCCGAACGGCTTCCTGAGCTCGATATCCTCGTCGACCTGGACCAGCTTCTTGCCGACCTGAACCTCGCTGAGGCCGAATTCCGGCTTGCCGCGCGGTGCGGAGGCATGGGCGAATACTTCAAGGCCCGCTGCAACCAGCGGGCCCATCGAGGAATAGCCGAACGGGTTGGTCGGGTTGTTGAGCCATCCGGCGCCGAGGCCTGCCAATTTGCTCGCGCTGGTCAGCAGCGAGCGTTGCACCTCATAGGCGTCATAGAGCATCAAAATGTCCTGGGAAAATGGAGCACGTTAAATTCGAATGTGGGGCCGGATTGCCCTTACGGCAAGCAAATTGCTGCGCCGCACCTCTCGCATTGCGGCAATTGAGGCAAAGCGGACACACTGCTAACCCACTGCGCTATGGCAACCGCCCCCGATCGCCCCAAGGGCAAGTCTCTCTCCGACCTCGGCATGGTGTGGCAGTTCGCGCGCCAATACCCCGGCCATATCGCCGGCGCGGCCATCGCCCTGCTGTTTGCCGCGGCCGCGACGTCCGGCGTTCCTTACGCTTTCAAGCTGATCATCGACCGCGGATTTAGTGCCAATAGCGGACAGACCGGTGATATCGCCCGCTGGTTCCAGTATCTGCTGTTCCTGGTGCTGATCATGGCGCTCGCGACGTCGGTGCGCTTCTATTTCGTCAGTTGGTTAGGCGAGCGGGTGGTGGCCGACATCCGCTTGGCTGTACACCGCAACCTGCTGCGCCTCGCCCCCGGCTTCTTCGAGGAGAACCGCCCGGCCGAGATCACCAGCCGCATCACGGTCGATACGACCATCATTGAGCAGGTGGTCGGCACCACCGTGTCGGTCGCGCTGCGCAATGTCGTGATGGGCATTGCCTGCGCCGTCATCCTGTTCGTGCTGGCGCCCAAGCTGGCGGCGATGATGTTGGTCGGCATCGCCCTCATCGTCCTGCCGCTGACCATCCTCGGGCGGCGCGTTCGGGCCATTTCCAAGCGCAGCCAGGACCGCATCGCCGACGTCGGCACGATCACCGCCGAGGTGCTCGGCGCGATGAAGATCGTCCAGGCCTTCAACCAGCAGGGCCGCGAGACACAGCGGTTCACCGATGCGACGGAGGCGGTGTTCAGCACCGCGAGGAAGCGCATCGGGCTGCGCGCGGTGATGACCTTTCTCATCATCTCGCTGGTCTTTTCGTCCATCACCTGGGTGATCTGGCAAGGCGCGGTCGACGTCGCTGCAGGGCAGATGACCGGCGGCACGATTGCCGCCTTTGTGCTTTATGGCGGCCTGCTGGCAGGTGCATTTGGGGCGTTGTCCGAAGTCTATGGCGACCTGCTCCGCGCCGCCGGCGCCTCGGAACGGCTGAACCAGCTGCTGACCGCCGAGCCTGAGATCAAGGCGCCTGCCATTCCGGCTACCCTGCCCCTTCCCGCCGAAGGGCGGCTGAAGTTCGAAAATGTCACCTTCCATTACCCGACGCGCAAGGACACGTCAGCGCTGGAAGGCTTCAGCCTCGAGGTCCGTCCGAACGAACGGCTGGCGGTGGTCGGGCCCTCCGGCGCCGGCAAGACCACCCTCTTCCAGCTCGCCCAGCGCTTCTACGATCCGGAGGGGGGCCGCCTGTTGCTCGACGGCGTCGATTTGAAGGACGCCGATCCCGCCGACATCCGGCAGCGGATTGCCATGGTCCCTCAGGAAGTCGTGATCTTCGCGGCATCCGCGCGGGACAACCTTCGCTACGGCAATTGGGATGCGACCGAGGAGGAGATCTGGCAGGCCGCGCGCGATGCCAACGCCGAGGCCTTCCTCCGCGCCCTGCCTGAAGGCCTCGATACCTTCATGGGCGAAGGCGGCGCGCGCCTGTCGGGAGGCCAGCGCCAGCGGATCGCCATCGCCCGCGCCCTGCTTCGCCGCGACGCGCCGCTGCTGTTGCTCGACGAGGCCACCTCGGCGCTCGACGCCGAAAGCGAGCGGCTGGTGCAGGAAGCGCTCGACCGGTTGATGGGCAATCGCACTACGATCGTCATCGCCCACCGGCTGGCAACGGTACGCGCGGCTGACCGGATCATCGTCATGGACCATGGGCGGATCGTCGAAGAGGGCGACCATAGCGCGCTAACCGCCCAGGGCGGCCTTTATGCACGCCTTGCCCGGCTCCAGTTCGACGGCCTCGCCGCATGACCAGGGCGACCCACCCGCTTGATGCGATGGGCGCCGCGCCAGATCATCATTCGGTACTGCTCGAAAATGACGAGGTGCGGATCCTCGACACGCGCCTGGCCGGAGGCGAACGCACGCCGCTGCATTCCCACGAATGGCCTGCTGCCCTCTATGTCATCAGCTGGAGTGATTTCGTCAGGCGCGATGAGGACGGAACGGTCCTGGTAGATTCCCGCGCAATGGCCCGACGCCCCGCGCCGGGCGAGGTCCTGTGGATTGCTCCTCTGCCGCCTCATTCGGTTGAGAATATCGGCAGCACGGACCTCCACATCATCGCCGTCGAAGTGAAGAGCGGTTCAGCGCGCCAGCCATAACCGGACTGCATAGCCGCCATGCCGTCTTGGCAGCGGCTATTCATCTACCCATGTTATATGGGTCCGCCCATGAATTACGATCGCCGCCTGTTCCTCGGCCTTCTCGGCACGACAGCCGTCGCCGGCCTTGCTGCCTCCATGTTCGGCCGCGGGTCGCCCGCTGAAGCCGCCGGTTTCGAAGTGCAGCACAGCCCGGCCGATTGGCAGCGCCGGCTGGGGCCTGCGCGTTTCGAAATCCTGCGCGAAGCGGGCACCGAGCGGGCCTTCACCAGCCCCCTGCTCAATGAACATCGCAAGGGCGTTTTCACCTGCGCCGGTTGCGCGTTGCCCTTGTTCAGCTCGGCGGCCAAGTATGACAGCGGCACCGGCTGGCCGAGCTTCTGGAAAGCGCTCCCCAACGCCGTAGCCTACCAGCGCGACACCAGCTTGTTGATGGAACGGACCGAGGAACATTGCCGCCGTTGCGGCGGGCACCTCGGCCATGTGTTCGATGACGGCCCGCCACCCACCGGCAAGCGCCACTGCATCAACGGTCTCAGCCTGACGTTCCGCCCTGAGCTTAGTCGAAGGGCATGATCCTCTTCCTTCTCGCCTATCTGGGCGGCATTCTCACCATCCTCAGCCCCTGCATCCTGCCGGTGCTGCCGTTCGTGTTCGCGCGGGCGGACCGGCCTTTCCTGCGCAACGGCCTGCCGCTGCTGGCCGGGATGGCGATCACCTTCGCCGGCGTGGCGACGCTCGCCGCGGTCGGCGGCGGCTGGGCGGTCGCCGCCAACAGCGCCGGGCGCTGGATCGCCATCGTCCTGCTTGGTGCATTTGCCCTGCTGCTCATCTTCCCGCATCTTGCCGACCGCGCGATGCGGCCGCTGGTCGGGCTTGGCGAAAAGCTGTCTGCCAAGGGTAGCGAAGACCGCATTGGCGGCTCACTATTGCTCGGCGTTGCCACCGGACTGCTCTGGGCGCCCTGCGCGGGCCCTATCCTGGGCATCATACTGACCGGCGCTGCCCTGTCCGGCGCCAGCGCCACCACCGCCGGACTATTGCTCGCCTATGCGCTTGGCGCGGCCACCAGCCTTGCAGGCGCGCTCCTGATTGGGGGCAAGCTGTTCGCGGCGATGAAGCGCTCGATCGGCGCCGGCGAAGGGGTCCGGCGAGCGCTCGGCGTACTGATCCTCATTGGCGTCGGCGTCATCGCGCTCGGCCTCGACACCCGCGTCCTCTCGCGGCTGTCGACTGCCCAGACGTTCGGCTTCGAACACCGCCTCGCCCAGTTGCTCGGAATGGAAGAGGAAGAACTGGGCACCAAGGTCGGCGGAATGTTGCCGGTCGAGGGCGTCCTGCCCCCGCTCGACGGCGCCGTGCAATGGTTCAATTCGCCGCCGCTGACCCGCGAGCAGCTCCAGGGCAAGGTCGTACTGGTCGACTTCTGGACCTACAGCTGCATCAACTGCATCCGCTCGATCCCCTACGTCCGCGCCTGGGCCGATCGCTACAAGGATCAGGGTTTGGTGGTGATCGGCGTGCACGCGCCCGAGTTCGCCTTCGAGCGTGACTCCGCGAACGTGCGAAAGGCGGTCGCCGACTTCGGCATCGATTACCCGGTCGCCCTCGACAACAACCTCGTCATCTGGCGCGCCTTCAATAATCGCTATTGGCCGGCCCATTACCTCGCCGACGCGCAGGGACGGCTGCGCTATCACCATTTCGGCGAGGGCAGCACCGGCGAAACCGAACAGGCGATTCGCGCGCTGCTCGCCGAGAAGGGTGCCAAGCTGGGCGAAGTTGCCAGCGTCACCGCCACCGGTGCCGCCGCCGCGGCCGACTTCGCCGCGATCCGCAGCCCGGAAACCTACATCGGCAGCCGGCGCGCCAGCAATTTCACCTCGCCCGGCGGACTGCATGACGGCGTTGGCGATTATCGGCTGCCCGCAGCCTTCGCGCTTAATGATTGGGCGCTGGCCGGCCGTTGGAGCGTCGAGCCGCAGCGTGCCGTAAACACCCAGCCCGGCGCGCAGATCGCCTTCCGTTTCCGCGCCCGCGACCTCCATCTCGTGCTTGGCAGCTCAACCGGCAGGCCGGTCCGATTCCGGGTCACGATCGACGGCCAGGCCCCGAACGCCGATCATGGCACCGACATCGATGCCGGCGGCAACGGCCAGGTCACCAACCAACGGCTCTATCAACTGGTGCGGCAAAAGGACCCGAACCGCGAGCGGCAGTTCACGATTACCTTCCTCGACCCGGGCGCCGAGGCCTACGCTTTTACTTTCGGCTAGGCGGCGAGTTCGAAGGCATCCGGCTCGCGGTCGCAGGCTTCGCGCCACTGCTGGCGGCGCCGTTCCCTGAGCAGGTGCTGGAGCGCATAGAAATGCTGCGCCGGATTGGCCTTGAAGCTTGGCGGCAACGCTGGATCCATCCGCAGGTCCTGCTCGACCCGCATTGCCCCGCGCCGCAAATCCCTGGCCGCTTGCCGCGCCAGCGACTTGTCGCCGAGCAACCGCCTGGCTACGCGCTTGAGGGCGGTCGCATCGACCGCGTCCCAGGCGGCGCTTATCCGATCATGATCAGCGCCGGCATCGGCGGCATCTTCGCTCAGCCTGGCAAGCTCAGCCTGGGCATCCGGCGACAGGCTGGTGCCGCTCCGCCGCGCGGCATGACATTGGTCGAGCAGTCCAAGCAGTTTCGGCTCGAGGCTTGCCTCGGCCTCGTCGCGCAGCGCCTGCGAGGAGCTAAGCCGATAGGCGCGGTAGGCGGAGATGGTGCGGCAACGATCGGATTCGCGCAGGGCTTCGGCCAGCCGCTCGAGAGCTGCCCTGGCCTTGTCACGGCTTCCGCCGACCCAGCCCCAATGATCGACGCGCCGCCGCAGCCGCACCAGCCCTGACGCAATTCGAAGGGCACGCCGGGCCTCCGCCAGCGCCCACAGATGATTGCCGCGCGAATGGTCGAACAAATGATGGAGCACGACGGCCCGCTGGGCATGGTCACCGCTCCGCCCGGCGAGCGCCGCCACTTCCAGGTCCAGTTGCTCGATCAGCCCGTCACGATGCGCCGCAATAATGTCCATGCCGGGCGTGGTACCGTCCGACCGGTTGAAAAGCGGTTACGACGATCTTCAGAAACTATCGCGATATTGCTCGTTGCCGGCGAATCCGAAGGTTGTGGCGCCGCTCCGCGCAGCGATCGCAAGCACCTGGTCCACTCGCTCGAACCGCGCCGTAGAATCGGGCCGGAAATGCACTTCCGGCGGTTTGGGAGATGCCGCCACCTCCGCCAGCAAGCCAGCCAACTGGCCATCGCTAATGGTGTGCTGGTTCCAGCTAAGCTTGCCGCTCGCCGACAAGGTGAGGTCGTTGCGCAGCGGCCGGATCCAGTCCGGAGGAGGTGGCGCGGCCTGCGGGATTGCGACTTCGACCTGGTGCGTCTGGCTCGGCACGGTGATGATGAACATGATCAGCAGCACCAGCATTACGTCGATCAGCGGCGTTGTGTTCATCTCGCTCATCGGCGCCGCCTCGCGCGCCCAACTAGCTGAGGAAGAAGTTGCTTGCGCCATCGCCAGTCTCCTCGCCTGAACAATGCAATAATATATCATTGTTGAAACGATACAAGCCACGAAAAAGGGCGGCCCCGGTGGGGACCGCCCTGAATCGTTCGAAGCCGCCTGGGCCTAGAAGACCGTCATATAGGCTTCGTTGCCGACGAACCCCATCTTGCTGACCTTGGCCTGCTTGGTCACTGCCAGCACCTGGTCGACCAGTTCGTAGCGGGCGTCCGGTTCCGGCTGGAGGTGAAGCTCGGGGATCGGATCCATCTGCTGTGTTACGTCGAGGAACTGGCGCAGCTGCGTCAGGTTCACCGGCGCACCGTTCCACAGCACCGCGCCGCCCTGCGTAATCACCACCTTGTTCTTGACCGGGTCGATCGGCGGCGGCGGCTGGTTGCTCTGGTTTTGCGGCAGGTCCAGCTTCACGGCGTGGCTCTGCGGCGGAATGGTAATGATGAACATGATGAGAAGCACCAGCATGACGTCGATGAGCGGCGTCGTATTGATGTCCATCATGGGCTCGCCAGATTCGTTCGAGCCGGTGGTTTGCATCGCCATGGTAGGCTAGCTCCTTAACTTACAGTCGCTCGACATGGCCGCCAGCAGGCGGCTGCGAGATGAAGCCGACGCGCTGGAAACCGGCGCGCTGCATCGTGAAAACGGTGCCGCCGATGCATTTGTACGGCGTGTTGATGTCGCCGCGAATATGCACTTCAGGCATGTTTTCTTCGTTGATATTCTGGATGCCGCCGACGCGCTTGATCTGCTCCTCGAGGGCCTTGACCGCGCGGTCGAGCAGTTCCTCGTTGTTGATGCGCGTCAGGTTCCAGTAAACCTCGCAGGTTCCGCCGGGGCCGCCGCGAACCGTCAGGGAGACGTTCTCCGGCTTGGTTTCGGTCGGCTCGTTGCGCACGTCCGGCAGGGTGATCGGCACGGATTGGATCACGACGGGAACCGTAATGAGGAAGATGATCAGCAGAACCAACATCACGTCGACGAGCGGCGTGGTGTTGATGTCCGACATGGGGACATCTTCGCCCGCGTCGTGCTCGCCTACTTGCATTGCCATGAGGCGTGATTCCTTCTTCGTTCAACTCTGTCCGGGCCGGCCGCCTGGGCTGCCGGCCCGGCTTGTCGCTTAGCGCGCCGCGGTCGGGGCCGGAGCCGGCTTGGCAACCTGCGCCGGCTGCTTCGGGCTAGCCATGATCGGCTTCACCGCGCCGCCCGACATGATGTAGCCGTGGACGTCGTTGGTGAAGGCCGCAAGATCCTCGGAGATCGACTTGTTGCGGCGGATCAGCCAGTTGTAGGCGAGCACCGCCGGAACCGCGACGACCAGGCCGAGCGCGGTCATGATCAGCGCTTCGCCGACCGGACCCGCGACCGTCGAAATCGACGCCTGTCCCGAGGCGCCGATCTTGATCAGCGCGCGGTAGATGCCGATGACGGTACCGAACAGGCCGATGAACGGCGCGGTCGAACCGACGGTCGCGAGGAAGGCGAGGCCTTCACCGAGGCGGTTGGTGATCGCACCCTGCGAGCGGGATAGCGAGCCGGTCATCCAGTCGTGCTGGTCGATCGGGTCGGTCAGCTTGCTGTGCTGCTCCTGCGCAACCAGCGCGTCCTCGACGATGGCGCGATAGGCGCTGCGCTGCTCCAGCTTGTTAGCGGCCTCACGCAGGTTCGGCGAGTTCCAGAAACTGGCGCGCACCTTGTTCGCCTGGCTCATGATCTTCTGCTGCTGCAGCAGCTTGGTGAACAGGATGTAGAAGCTGAAAATCGACATCGCGACCAGGATGATGAACACGGTCCACGAGATCAGGCCGCCTTCCTGCAGGGCCTGCAACAGGCCGTACGGGTTGTCGCCGGCGGGAGGAGTGGTGGGAGCTGCCATAAGATTAACTTTCCTGTGTTGAAT
The DNA here is from genome assembly GCA_035494075.1 of Sphingomicrobium sp. Classification (GTDB taxonomy): domain Bacteria; phylum Pseudomonadota; class Alphaproteobacteria; order Sphingomonadales; family Sphingomonadaceae; genus Sphingomicrobium. The sequence continues at coordinate 21,615 of DATJHF010000025.1, forward strand.
TCTTGGGTTCGTTAAAGCGTTTGAATCTTATTCTTCCGGGAGTTCCCAACGGATCCGGGCAGTGTCGCTGCCCCCGACGGGATTACCGGCCTGGTCCTGTGCCGGCGTGTAGCGCGCGCGGCGGCGGATGATATTGCAAGTCGCATTGTCCAGCGCGGTCGAACCGGACGACGCGGTGATCGAGCAGTCCGTCACGCGACCGTCGGTACCGACAGACAGGCGGACGGCCGTCGTGCCCTGCTCCTCGTTGCGGATCGCCGACTGCGGATAATCATCGGTCGAGAACAGCGAGTTGAGGTTGGCCTTGGCCTTGGCTGCCTTGGACACCACCGGCGGACAGGCCTGTGCGATGGCCACGGTCATGCCGCCCGGGCAGGACTTGGTGGTCGGCGCTTCGGCGCGCGGCGTGATGATCGTCGGCTGAACCACCGGCGTCGTGTTGATAATCGGAGACTGGATCGGCGCCTGGATGATCGACGGCGGAGCCACGATCTGCGGCGGCGGCGGAGTGTTCTGGTCCGGCGGTGGCGGCGGCTCTTCCGGTGGGGGCGGCGGCTCCTCTTCCACGTCGAAGGTCTTAAGGTCCTCGGCGGCCTTCTTGATGACGTTATAGGCCAGGCCGGTCACCAGGGCATAGCCGAGGGCAATGTGGATGAGCGCCACGATAATAATCGCCGCGGTGCGGTTGGAGCTCATCTGTTTGCGATTGGCGTAGGACATTAAGCCGCAAAACTCCTCGATGTTCGGGCTCACGACCTCTCGGAGGGTGCCAATTTGACGCGACCCGAGTTGTCGTGAAACTGCCAATGTACTAACATATCATTGGCAGATACGCGCCACCCTTAATGAAGCGATAATGGCCGCGCAACGAATTTTGTTCCGATTGCGGCAAGTGCCGCGCAGAAACATGGCGCGCTGCGGGGGTTTCCGCTACGATTTGGCCGGATTTTCGACGAACGACGCGATCTCGACGCCGACGCCTTTGGCATCTTCATAAATATCGGGTTTGACGCTCTTCACCCGGAGCGCCCTCACTCCGCGATACGCGGCGACGCGCTGGAAAATGGCGTGAACCAGCGTTTCCTGCAGGTTGTAGCGTCGCGCAGTGGCGATACGGATGACCTCCGTGCGCAGGTAATCGTAGTTCCAGGCCGATTGGACGTCGCTATCATCGGGCGGCTCGAGCTCTTCCAGCCAAAGCTCGACGGTGATCAGCAACCGTTGCGGAACGCCGACCTCGAACTCGTGAAAACCAATGTCGGTCATCACCTCGAGCGAATCGAGCAGGATACGGCTCTGCCGGACCTTGAGGTGATCCGGCACAATTCCCTGAAGCTTGACCGCGTCTTCCGGCATCATTCCTCCAGGAATTGCACGTCGCGCGGCAACGCCATGAATTGTTGGCCGCCGTCGATCATCAGCGTCTGGCCGGTCATGGCGGTCGAATCAATCAGGAAGCGCAACGCCGCGACGACATCATCGACTTCGACGCCGCGCCGCAGCGGGTTGAGATCATGGACTGATGCAAAATTGGCCTCGTCCTGTTCGCCGGAAGGCAGCATCAGCGCCGGAGCGATGGCATTGATCCTGATGCCCTGCGCCGCCAGACCGCGCGCTGCCACCTTGGTCAGGCCGTCCAGCGCATATTTTGACAAGGTGTAGCTCAGGAAGTCGGGATTGGGCGCGGCCAGCTTGGCGTCGAGCAGGTTGACCGCGAGCGCGTCCCCGCCGGCGTGCCGGCGTGCCAGCTCGTCGATCAGCAGCATCGGAGCACGCGCATTGACGGCCATGTGCGCGTCGAATTCTGCCGCATTCGCCGATCCAAGGCTGTCGAGCGAAAACCGCGCCGCATTATTCACCAGCAGCCGGACCGGCGCGCCTGTCGCGGCGGCGAAGATCTTGCCGGCACAATCGGCCTCGGCAAGGTTGGCCACGACCTTGGTCGCGCCCGGTGCAACCGGATCGCCGTCGTGATGGACATGGGCAATGACCATCCAGCCGTCATCGAGCAGCGCCCGCACGATCGCTGCGCCGACCCTCTTGCCGCCGCCCGTGACGATTGCTGTTCGATCGGCGCTGGCCATGAACTCCCTCTGTCATTGCCAGCGCGGCGAAGCAATCCGGCACCCCGATGGATTGCTTCGTCGCTCCGATCCTCGCAATGACGGCCCAATGCCTGAACGCCGCGCACCGATAGAAGCCCAGGGCCTGACCCTCGCCGACCTCGCCGCGGCGATCGAGGAGCGCGGAGGTCCGCCTCCCGTCGATCGCTGGCACCCGTCGCACTGCGGCAATTCAGACATGCGCATCGCGCGTGACGGTACCTGGTATTATCGCGGTACCCCGATTGAGCGGCCGGCAATGGTCCGGCTGTTTGCCTCGGTCCTGCGGCGGGAAGCCGACGGCAGCCATGTGCTGGTTACGCCGGTCGAGAAGCTTGCGGTCGAAGTCGAGGCCACGGCGTTCCGCGCCACTCAGATGACCATGACGGGCGAACGCGAGAATCGCCGGATTGGAGTGACCCTCGATAGCGGCGACGCGCTGATTATAGGCCCGGACCACGCCCTCTCGGTCATCGAGGCCGCCGGCGGACCATCCCCTCGGATTGCAGTTCGCTTTGGCCTGGAAGCCGAGTTGGCTCGCCCGCTCTATTATGAGCTCGCCGAAATTGCCCTCGAGGAATCCCATGACCCGCCCGGCATCTGGTCCAATGGCGCCTTCTTTCCGTTAGTCCCGTGAGCCTGGTCGACCGAATCGCTCGTTCGCTCGCTGCTGACCCGCCGCATGACCTGCTGCCTGGGGACATAGCGGAAGGACTGGATGACGAGACCAGCCCGGCCGCCGTACTGGTTGCAATCACCGATCGCACCGACCCCGGGCTGATTCTCACCGTTCGCCGCGACGATTTGCGGACGCACGCCGGTCAGGTCGCCTTTCCCGGGGGGCGGATCGATGCTGGCGAAACTCCCTGCCAGGCCGCGCTTCGCGAAGCCCATGAGGAGCTCGGCCTTGACCCAACCAGGGTATCGGTCTTCGGCGAGGCCGACCCCTATCGCACCGTCACCGGTTACCAGGTGACGCCGGTCGTGGGCCTGGTCCCCCCCGACCTCGCCCTCACCCCGAATCCCGCTGAAGTCGCGGGCTGGTTTGAGGCGCCGCTTGATTTTGTGCTCGATCCCGCCAACCAGCAACGGATGAGCGCTGAATTTCGCGGCCGCACGCGGCACTATTATCAGATCGACTGGCAGGATCGCCGCATATGGGGCGCGACCGCGGCAATGCTGGTCAACCTGAGCCGCCGGATCGCATGAAGCTCGATCCCGAAGTCTTCCTGAAGCGCCAGGGCATCAAACGCCTGCTGAAGGCGCTCGACGCCAAAGAAGGCACCGCCCGATTTGTCGGCGGCGCGGTCCGCGATCTGCTGCTCGACGTCCCTCACGAGGATCTGGACCTTGCAACGACGCATGCGCCCGATGACGTAATGCGGCGCCTCGAGGCCAAGGGCATCAAGGCCGTTCCGACCGGGCTCGACCATGGCACGATCACCGCCGTCTCATCCGGGACGGTTGTCGAAGTGACCACGCTTCGCTCCGACGTCTCGACCGACGGGCGCCGCGCAACGGTCGCCTTCACCGGCGACTGGCGCGAGGATGCTGGGCGGCGCGACTTCACCATCAACGCGCTTTATGCCGATCCCTATAGCGGGGAGCTGTTCGACTATTTCGGCGGGCTCGATGACCTTGCCTCGCGCACCGTCCGATTCATTGGCGAGCCGCTTCAGCGCATTGCCGAGGATCATCTGCGCATCCTTCGCTATTTCCGTTTCCATGCGCGCTATGGGCATGGCGACCCGGATCCGCATGCGCTGGAGGCCTGCACCGCGCGGGCCAATGACCTGATGGCCCTGTCGCGCGAGCGGATCGCCGATGAACTGTTGAAGCTGTTCGCACTGGAGGATCCACGACCGACGGTGCGCCTGATGCTTGAACGCGGAATTTTCGAGCCGGTGATTCCTGAAATCGAGGATATCGGGCGGCTCGAAACGCTGGTGGAGGCTGAACGGGCCGCAGGCATTGAGGCTGACCCGTTGCGTCGATTTGCCGCGTTATTGCCTCAGGAGCCGCAAACCGCAGAGCGAATCGCCGCTCGCCTGAAACTGTCCAACAAAGCGAAGAAGCGTATTGCCGCCGCCGCCGATCCATCGCTTGGTGCCGATCCCCGCGCCCTCGCCTACCGTTTGGGACCGGAAAGTGCGATCGATCGACTGTTGCTTGCCGGCCGCCCCGAGGACGCGGCCGGCATCATGGGGTGGAAACCGCCCCGGCTGCCGATCGGCGGTGGGGACCTTATAGCGCGCGGTGTGCCGCAAGGGCCCGAGGTTGCCCGGACGCTTCGGCGAATCGAGGATGCGTGGGAGTCCGCGGGCTTTCCCAAAGGCAGTGAATTCGAGCAGCTGGTCGACGCGGCCTTGCGTTAGGGCAGGAACACCGGTTCGAGGAATATGGCGCCTGCCTCATTGCCGAGCGCCCAGCGGATCTGCGCCGGGAACAGGCCGTATTTTGGCACTTCCAGCTGCACAGTCTCGCCGATCTTCAACATATCCTCGGCTTCCAGCCGACAGCCTTCGCGGCTGATGTCCGTGACGATCACATCATGCCTGCCGCCATCGCTGTCGATCAGCGTGGCCTTGAACCGCGTGTCGACACGCGGCGAGCGCTTGATCTGTCCCGGCTCCCTCATTCTTACCCCTGTTAAACGCAACAACGGTTTAGGTTAACATAGGATAATAACTAGTCCAAATGGCGCGCCGAATCTTCACCTCGACTAGCCCGGCCTGCAACGCCATGTCCCTGCCCGGTGACCAATGGCCGAAACCGGCATCTTGATTAGGCGGGCACAGCCCGAGGACGCGGATTCAGTCGCCGCAATCTACGCTCATCACGTGGCCCACGGCACGGCCTCGTTTGACACCTCGCCCCGAACCGGCCCGGATACCGCCGGCAAGATCGCCGATTGCAACGCCAGGGGGTGGCCATTCCTGGTTGCCGAACGGGATGGACGGCTTGTCGGGTACGCCTACGCGACGCAGTTCCGCGATCGCCCGGCCTATGCCTCAACCTGTGAGAACAGCATCTACCTTGACCCTGCTGCGATCGGCCACGGGGTGGGCACATTGCTGCTGGCCGCATTGATCGAAGCCAGCGAGCAGGCCGGATTCCGCCAGATGATTGCCGTCGTCGGCGGTGCGGAGCCCGCGTCGATCGCACTTCACCGCAAGTTGGGGTTTCGCGAGGCGGGCAGGATGATTTCGGTCGGCCGCAAGCGGGGCCGTTGGCTCGACACCGTCTATCTGCAACTGGCGCTTGGCGATGGTGACTCAACGCCACCGTCAACCGAGCCCTAGGCGCCTTTGCGCCGCCCCTTCCAATATTCGAGCGCGGCGTCAGCCTCGAGCGGCTTGGCGAAATAAAAGCCCTGGCCCGAAGCGCAGCCTAGCGTCGCCAGGGTCGTCGCCAGCTCGACCGTCTCGATCCCTTCGGCGGTGGTCGACATGCCCAATGCGTCGGCCAGGCTCAGCACGGCGCGGACGATCGCCACGGCGTCAGGGTCGCGCATCATTCCGGTGACGAAGCTCTTGTCGATCTTGAGCACGTCGATCGGCAGCCGCTGAAGATAGGCGAGGCTCGAATAGCCAGTACCGAAATCATCCATCGCAACGGTCGCATCGAGCGCCTTTAACGCCTCGAACACGCGCATAGCCCGTCCGGGATCCTGGACGATCGAGCTTTCGGTCAGTTCCAGCGTCAACCGGTTGCCCTTGAGCCCGGACGCCTTGAGCGCGCTTTCGACCACTTCGGCGATATTGTCGCGTGCGACCTGGATGGCGGAAAGATTGACCCCGACATAGACCGGCAGCGGTTCGCCGGCCTGCCTGTCCCAATCAGCCACCGTCTGGGCGGCCGTGTCCATCGCCCAGCGTCCGAGCTGCAGGATCAGCCCGCTTTCCTCGGCGACCGGGATGAATTCCGAAGGACTGATCTCGCCCCGGTCCTCATGGCTCCAGCGGGCCAGCGCCTCGAACCCTGCGACCTGGCCCGACTTCAGGTCGATCAGCGGCTGGTAGAACAGCTTGAGCTGGTCCTTGTCGAGGGCGCGGCGAAGTTCGGTTTCGATCGAGAAACGGCGCCTGGCGGCGCTCGCCTCTTTCGGCTCATAGACCTGCGGCTTGCCGGCGGCCTTGGCCTGCTTGACCGCGAACTGCGCATTGCGGAACAGCTCTTCCGCATCCTGGCCGGTATGCATCAGCGCGACGCCGATCGCGCATTCGACCCTTATTTCAAGCTCGCTCAATTTGAACGGGGTCGCCATCACCTGCTGGATTCGCTCGGCCGCCGCCAATGCATCGGTCACGCCGCGCTTCAGGCCCACCAGGATCCCGAACTCGTTCCCGCCGGTCCGCGCCAGCACGTCGCCGCCGCGCAGCGCCGAAATCAGCCGGCGGGCAAAGGTGATCAGCAGTTCGTCGCCGGCCAGGCTGCCCATCGATTCGTTGATCCGGCTGAAGCGGAGCATGTCCACCACCAGCACCGCATGATCGCAGTCGCGGGCGTTGGCCGCGCCGCGGCTTTCGATCGTCTCGGTGAAGCTCAACCGGTTGGGCAGGCCAGTCAGGCTGTCGCGCAGCATCTCCGCCCGAAGCGCCCGTTCCGCTTGCACTTCGACCGTGCGGTCGACCACGCTGACAAGGCAGCGCGGCCCGGTGCCGTCGACGTGCGGCAGCGGCGCCAGGGTGGTCCGGAAATAGCGGGCGCCGAGACCCTCGCCATCTCGAAAATCAAGCTCGCCCGGCATGCTCGGATCGTCGAGGAAGGTTTCGATCATCGCGCCCAGTGCGCCATCGCGCAGTGAGGTCAGGTCGCCGGCGGCGATTTTGGGGTCGGAAGAATTGGCGGCCGCATCGCGGAACCGGCTGTTGCAGTTGAGCAGCTGGATCGCGCCTTCGGCGTTGCGCCCGACCACCGCCGCGGCGATCGGCAAGGCGGCGAGCAAAGCCTGCTCGTCCGTCGACGCACGGATGCCAACCTCATCATTCTGGACCGCAGAGCGCACGCCCTTGGGCGCGGCCGAGCGGTTAGCTGCAGCCTGCATGCCGCCAGCGTTAAACGAGACAGGTTAATGGGCAGTTTCGAGAGGACTTAACCTAGGTTGGCTTTTGTCGGTTTCCCGACTCTATTCGCCCGGCTTTGCGGCCGGCACCGCCTCGAACCTGTTGCTCCGTGGAAATCCGTTGGGTGCGATCCGCCCCGAAGCGCCGCGGATCGCTCGCCATGGCGTGAGGTCCATTTCGCTCCTGACCCGCCCGCTGTCGCCCCCCAGCGGCCAGCTGATCCCCTCAGCCAGGATGAACGCCATCGCATCGCTGAGCCCGCCGTCCCGGTAGCGTTGCAACTGCACGCCCGACCCGCGGCCAAGCTCCGGCAGCTCGTCGAGTTTGAACACCAGCATCTTGCGGTTTTCACCGATCACCGCGACCGAGTCCGCCGCTCCCGGCACCGGCTTCACCGCCGCGACCTTGGCCTTGGGCCGGAGGTTCATCAGCTGCTTGCCCTTGCGCGTCTCCGCCAGCACCGCCTCGCCGGTCGTCACGAACCCGCGCCCGTCACTCGACGCCACCAGCATCCTCGACTCCGGCCGCACCACGAACATGGCGACGATATCGCTTTCCGCCTCAAGGTCGATGGTCAGCCGGATCGGCTCGCCGAAGCCGCGCCCGCCGGGCAGCTTGTCGCCGCCGATCGTATAGACCCGCCCATTGTCGGCCGCGACCAGCAGCCGGTCGGTGGTCTGGGCGTGGAATGCAAGGTGCGGCCCGTCGCCCTCGCGCCACTTCAAGTCCTCGATCTCGTGAAGCGCGACATGGCCCTTCATTGCCCGGATCCAGCCGCGTTCGGACAGGATCACCGTGATCGGCTCCTTCTCGATCATCTGGGTCCAGTCGATCTCGGCCCGCACCGTCGCGGCGACCGGCCTGAGCACGGTCCGGCGCTCGTCGCCGAACTTGTCCTTCATCGCGGCCAGCTCTTTCTTCAGCCGCGTCTTCTGCCGGTCCTGGCTGCCGACCAGCTTCTCCAGCTCGTCGCGCTCCTTCGCCAGCGCCTCTCGCTCCTTGTTGAGCTCCATCTCCTCCAGCTTGCGCAACTGGCGCAGCCGCATGTTGAGGATCGCCTCGGCCTGCCTGTCGGTCAGCGCGAATTCGGCGATCATCACTGCCTTGGGCTCGTCCTCATAACGGATGATCTCGATCACCCGGTCGAGGTTCAAGAACGCAACCAGGAACCCGTCGACCAGCTCCAGCCGGTCGTCGATCTTGCCGATGCGGTGCAGCGAGCGGTTGACCAGCACCTCGAACTGGAAGTCGAGCCAGGCGAGCAGCGCTTCCTTGAGGCTCATCACGCCCGGGGTCCGGCTCTTGTCGAGCACGTTCAAATTGAGTGGAAAGCGCGTCTCCAGCTCGGTCAGCTTGTAGAGGCTCTCCTCGAGCAGCGCCGGATCGACGGTCCGCGACCGCGGCTCGAGCACGATGCGCACGTCGTCGGCGCTTTCGTCGCGAACGTCGGCCAGGATCGGCAGCTTCTTGTTGGCGATGAGGTCGGCGATCTCTTCGATCAGCTTGCCCTTCTGCACGCCATAGGGAATCTCGTGCACCACCAGGTGCCAGCCGCCGCCCTTCTCGGTCACCCGCTCGATCTTGGCCCGCACGCGGAAGGAACCGCGCCCGCTGACATAGGCCTTGAGGATCGTCTCCTCATCCTCGACCAGCACGCCGCGGGTCGGGAAGTCGGGGCCCTTGACGATCTGGTGCAGCTCGCGGTCTTCCATCCGCTTGTTGTCGATGAGGGCGATCGCCGCCTCGGCCAGTTCGCTGACATTATGCGGCGGGATACTGGTCGCCATTCCGACCGCGATCCCGCTGGCGCCATTGGCGAGCAGGTTCGGGAACAGGCCGGGGAACACCTCCGGCTCCTCTTCTTCGCCATTATAGGTCGGCCGATAGGCGACCGTGCCTTCGTCGAGCCCGGCCATCAGCTGGACCGCGACCGCCGTCATCCGCGCCTCGGTGTAGCGGTAGGCGGCGGCATTATCGCCGTCGATGTTGCCGAAGTTGCCCTGCCCGTCGACCAGCGGGTAGCGCAGCGCAAAATCCTGGGCGAGGCGGACCATCGCGTCATAGACCGACTGGTCGCCGTGCGGGTGATATTTGCCGATGACGTCGCCGACCACGCGGGCGCATTTCTTGTAGCCCGACGCCGGATCCAGCCGCAGCAGCCGCATCGCCCACAGCAGGCGGCGATGGACCGGCTTCAGCCCATCGCGGACATCCGGCAGCGACCGCGCCGTGATCGTCGACAGGGCATAGACCAGGTAGCGCTCGCTAAGGGCGCTTTCGAACGGTGTATCGATGACTAGGTCGGAAGAGTCGGTGGAATTCATGCCACCGGACTAGCAGCCGCTTCCCCTCCCCGTCATCCCCGCGGCGCGTTGAAATCCACAGATTTCGTCCTATTAATTTCTGGTTAAATGACCTATGCGCTGTGCCAACCAGGACAAGGAGCCTCGCCATGGCTTCCAAGCAACGGGAATATTACCTCGCCCGCGCCGCTGAAGAGCGGAGCTCCGCGGCCTGCGCCCCCAACCCTGCCATCGCCCGCACGCATAACGATCTGGCGGCGATGTACGACCGGATGGCGAAAGAAGCGGTGCGGGAGCCGGAACCGGCATAACGTCTCGATCATTGAGCCACCCGAGCGGGCGCAAGGAGTATCAATATGCGTTCCGCGTTGCTTTGGATTGTCGGCGTTCCGATCCCCCTCATCTTGCTTCTCGCTTATTGCACCGGACATCTTTGATCGGCCCTTCATTGCGAGCCCCTTGGGCGCCGCAATCCAGTTGCTAAGGCGCTGACCCTGGCTTGCTTTCGCTTGCAACCAATCCCCCTCGCCACCCGTTAGGTTGGTGCTGACAGTCGGTATCGACGGTCCTGGGCGCGAACGCGCGCCTGTTTCCATCTCTTACCCCTCTTAGCCGCGAGACGGCCAATTCCGGCCGTGTCGGCAAGGAAGGAACCACCCATGAAATATTTCGGCACCGTCAAGACGTTCGACCCTGACAAGGGCCTCGGCTCGCTGAAGCCCGAAACAGGCGGCGACGACCTCTATTTTGAGCGCAGCGCGATCAGTTGGGACGCGCCCAAGGACATCTCGGTCGGCCAGCGCCTGTCCTATGACCGAGGGATGGTGGACAGCCAGCCCTGCGCCGTGAACCTGGCCAGGATCTAGCATCGTAGCGGGCCGGCGAAATCCGGCTCGCCAGTTGCGTCACGTGGGGCGGGACGGTGGGTGCTGCTGCTCGGCACCCACCGAACTGCTTCGCCGCGAATGAACCTTCACGCCCCCCGGCGGTTGAGCCCCGACCATTCCGCCCTCCCGCCGAAAGCCCATGCCATGAAACCCTCCGAACAAAATGCCTGGATTAAGCTCGGCGTCGATGCCTGGACGCTCGGCCTGCAGGCCACTCATGTCATTGGCCTGCGCACCGCGCGGATCGCCGGCGGCGGCCCCGCCGCGGGGCTCGAAGCCTGGCTGATGCTGTCGGAGAAATGGCAAGCCGCGACCGAGATCCAGGCCGATCTCCTGACCCGCGGCGCCGGCGCCAGCCCGGTTGCAACTACCCGCGGCGCCCTCGCCGTGTACAAGCGCAAGGTCGCCGCCAACGATCGCCGCCTGCGCTAAGCCCATGTTTGCCGGTGATAAAATTCATCGGCCAGCAAGGCCAGTGTCGTGTCGGTGACTAGGCGAAACCGATCCACCCATGTAATGATCCACCATCGCCCGCCCGTATCCGGCAAGCTGGCGATGGGTGCTCTCGCGGTGTCCCGCCAATGGAGGTGACGGACAAAATGTCTGCCCAGGATGATGAAGACTATTATCGCGGCCGGGCAATCGAGGAACGCCTCGCGGCCGAGGATGCGACGCAGGCCAATGTCTCGCAGATCCACGAAGAACTAGCCCGTCTCTACGACGCGCTGGCCCGGCAGCCTGAGCTTCGCCCTGCCCGCAAGGTCGCCTGAGCTGGACCGAGGGATACGCTCCCATCTTAGAAGTTAGATCCGTCGCCTCCCCTCCATTGGTCGAATATTCCGCTTCGACGAACATGCCCGCGGCCTCGGCGAACCGCAGTCGCGCCCGTTCCCACTGAGGGGGCTAAGGCGTTACTTTCCGTTGCTGTGGGAAACGCTTTCAATCTGACGGCTTCAACGGCCCCGGACCGGCGCCAATTCGGCTTGCCCCGCGCGGCGGCCCGAACCATCGACACGGCGTGATGATGGCCCAGCTTCGCAGCCCCTCGAACGGCGAGCTTTTGTTCAGCCCCGACGACATCTCCCGGCTATTCCGGCTGGTGTCGGAAATTGCCGACCGGCGAGACATCGAACCGTCGGAAGTGATCGAGCGGCTCGAGCTTCGCCTCGCGGCCGCTACCGCGCGGTCGGAGCAGGTCGTCAACGGCATCCGCCTCGGCGAATATGTCGAGCGGATGCGCAAGCTGCGGCTGAAGCGCAACGACGTCATCGGCGCGGAGCTGTTCCGCGATCCCGCGTGGGACATGCTGCTCGACCTGTTCGCCTCGCACGAGCGCGGCGAGCGGGTCTCCGCGATCGCGCTCAGCCTGTCGTCGGGCGTGCCGCAAAGCACGGCGCTGCGCACCATCCAGCGGCTTGAGGATAAAGGATTGATCGTCCGGGAAGGTGATCCCGACGACCTGAGGCGAAGCTGGGTTCGGGCTACCCCCGAAGTCCTGTCCGGCATCGCGACCATGGCCGGCCTATTCGCCGAAGCGGTCACCGCCTCGGCGAGTCCCCAGAGGCCGGCCATGGTCAATCCTCGCCTGACCGACCTGGAACTCAATTTGTTTTTCGGCGAGGATTAGCCCGTTTCCCGGCGAACGATTATGCGACGGCTTCGAGCGGCGCGATCTTGCTGAGTTCGACCTGCCGCAGCAGCCATTCGCGGAAGCGCTTGATCTTCGGCACGTTGCGCCGCTCCGGCGCGATGCACAGCCAATAGCGGAATCCCGCCGTCGCGGTCAGCTCGAACGGCTGGCACAGCCTCTTGTCCCGGATGTCGTTCTTCCAGAAGGCCGGGGTCAGCAGCACGAACCCCTGCCCGCCCATTGCCGCATGGCCCTCGTCGGCCTGGCTATCGAGCCTCAGGCCCGCCTTGCGCGGCCGGTCGGCGCCCTCGACACCGGCGACCTCGAACCATTTGTCCCACCAATAATCCTCGGGGCTGATCAGAGGCAGGTTGGGCAAGTCGGCCGGCACGGGCGGACGGCCCAATTGCTCGGTCATCCGCTGCCAGAAACTCGGCGCGCACATCGGCGAGAAATCGACCTTCATCAGCTCGATCGAGACCAGCCCTTCCCAGGGCTGGGCGCCCGCGCGGATGGCGACATCGGCCTCGCCGGCTTTGAGGTCGACCAGCTTGTTGGAGGTGGCGAGCCGCACCGCGAGATCGGGATGCTCGACCTGGAATGCGCCCAGCCGCCACGCCAGCCAAGTGTTGGCGAAAGTGAAGGTGGTGGCCACGGTCAGCAGGCCCTCATCTTCCTCCCGAAGTTCGGCGAACGCGCCCTCGATCGTGTCGAACGCCTTGGTCAGCTGGGGGAGCAACCTCAGGCCCAGGCCGGTCAGCCGCGCCCTGCCCTTCTCGCGCACGAACAGGGCCGCGCCAAGCCGCTCTTCCAATAATTTGACCTGATAGGAAACCGCCGCCTGGGTCATCCCCAGCTCGTTCGCCGCGGCCGTGAAATTTTCTAGTCGTGCCGCCGCTTCGAAGACGCGCACCGCGGCCAGTGGAGGAAGTCGTCTCATGAGCGAAGTCTATAAGCGCGGCTTATGTACTTTGTCCAGTGTTTCATTGGGCACGAATGGGGAACAGGACTAGATAGTCGACAAGCGCCGGAGCTCCCTACTTCCCCACCCCAGGGCTCCGGCGCCAAACGATGGAGGCAATGATGAACGATCAGATTTTCGATCGCGAGTATCAGGCCGGACGCGCTGCCCTTAACGACAGCATCAGCCGGCTGATTGATGGTGCCGGGCAATCGCTGCGCGTGCTCCACAAGATCAACTTCGACGCGCCCTGGAAGCATCAGGCGACCAAGCAGCGGCGCGCCAAGGCGGCCTGACATGCGCCAGGACGTCAACCACCGCGAAGTCTTCGCCAGGCCGGAAACGCTTGGCGAGGATTTCGCCCTGATCCTCGACGCGTTCGCCGATGCATTCCGCGGCATGGCGTCGGCCTCGCGGCTGGAAACCCGCTGGTCGAAGCTGCGCCACTGCGGCGGGGACTGCTGAGATGATCGCCAGGCGATGGCACGGGCGGGTCCCCTGCGAGAAGACTGCCGAATATATGCAGTTGATGGCGCAGGTCGGCTTGCCCGACTATCGCTCCACCCCGGGCAACCGGGGCGCCTGGTGCCTGTTCCGCCGCGACAATGGCATCGCGCATTTCGAAATGTTCACGCTGTGGGACGATTTCTGCGCCATCCGCCGCTTCGCCGGCGAAGACATCAACAAGGCGAAATATTACGATTTCGACCCGGAATTCCTGCTCGAGCTGGAGCCTGGCGTCGTCCATTTCGAAGTCATCGAAGGCTAACTTCAAGGCTCAATTGCGGACGGGGGGCGGCTAGCCTATAGCCGCCCCACTTCTTGTTCTTGCCCGGAGTCAGCATCGCTTATGGTTCGTCGCCGCCAGATTTACGAAGGCAAGGCCAAGATCCTTTACGAAGGTCCCGAGCCAGGTACCCTCATCCAATATTTCAAGGACGACGCGACGGCGTTCAACGCCCAGAAGCGCGGCACGATCAGCGGCAAGGGCGTGATCAACAACCGCATTTCCGAGCATATCTTTACCGCGCTCGCCACGATCGGCGTCCCGACCCATTTCATCCGCCGGGTCAACATGCGCGAGCAGTTGATCCGCCAGGTCGAGATTATCCCGATCGAGGTGGTCGTCCGCAACGTCGCCGCCGGCTCCTTGTCGAAGCGCCTCGGGATCGAGGAAGGCGCCCAGCTCCCGCGCACGATCATCGAATATTATTACAAGGACGATGCGCTCGGCGATCCGATGATCGCGGACGAGCATATCGCCTGCTTCGGCTGGGCCAGCCAGGACGAGATGAACGACATCGCCGACATGGCGATCCGGGTGAACGATTTCATGTGCGGGATGTTCGCCGGGATCGGCATTCGCCTGGTCGACTTCAAGCTGGAGTTCGGTCGGGTGTGGGACGGCGACTATGCGCGGGTCATCCTGGCCGACGAGATTTCGCCCGACGGCTGCCGCCTGTGGGACATGAAGTCGAACGAGAAGCTCGACAAGGACCGTTTCCGCCAGAGCCTTGGCGGCGAGGCCGAAGCCTATCAGGAAGTCGCGCGCCGGCTTGGCCTGTTGCCGGAAGGCGAAGAGGAAACCTCCGTCCTCGATCTCGACGAGCACCGCAAGAAGCGGGGGCGCTAGCCTCAGGTGGCACTTCCGCGCGTTCGCGTCGTCACCTTGAACGCGGCGCTTGGTCCTCTCGATTACCGTGTACCCGACGGAATGACCGTCGAACCCGGCTCAGTCGTCGTTGCTCCATTGGGGCCGCGGCAGCTGATCGGCGTTGCCTGGGAAGCCGATCGGCTCAAGACCGAGGAGGTTGGCGACAACCGCCTCCGCCCCCTCGCAGGCCTGGTCGATGTCCCGCCGATCCCTGCCCCGCTGCGCCGCCTGTGCGAATGGACCGCGGATTATTACCTCTCGCCGCTCGCCGCCGTACTACGGATGGTGCTGCCGTCATCCGCCGCGCTGGCGGGACCGCGGACCATGATCGAATACCGGCCGACCGGCGAGAGCCCTGCCCGCCTCACCCCGCAGCGCGAGCAGGCCCTCTCCCGCATCGAAGGCCGCCAGGGCACCGTGCGCGAGCTTTCCGCACATGCGGAGGTCAGCGAGGCGGTGATGCGCGGCCTGGTCCACGCCGGGGCGCTCGCGCGGATCGAGGTGGACGGCGACCAGCCTTATCCTACGCCCAATCCCGACTTCGCCCCGCCAATTCTCAATGCAGAACAACAGGATGCCGCCGCCAGCCTGAAGAGCGCTGTAGGAAATGGGTTCGACCCGGTCCTCCTCGACGGCGTCACCGGCTCCGGCAAGACCGAGGTCTATTTCGAATCCATTGCTGAGGCCGTCAGGCAGGGCAGGCAAGCGCTGGTCCTGCTCCCCGAGATCGCCCTGACCGAACCCTTTCTGACCCGCTTTACCGCCCGCTTCGGCTGCGAGCCGGTGACCTGGCACAGCGACCTCCGCTCCTCCCAGCGCCGCCGCGCCTGGCGGGCAATCTCAAGGGGCGAGGCGAAGGTGGTGGTAGGCGCCCGTTCATCGCTATTCCTGCCCTATGCCAACCTCGGCCTGATCGTCGTCGATGAGGCGCACGAACCCAGCTTCAAGCAGGAGGAGGGCGTCCAGTACCATGCCCGCGACGTAGCGGTGATGCGCGGCCATTTCGAGCAGATCCCGGTGATCCTCGCCTCGGCCACTCCGGCCATCGAGACCCGGCACATGGTCGAGATCGGCCGCTACCGCGAGCTTCGCCTGACCGAGCGGCACGGCCTTGCGCAAATGCCTCCGATCACTGCGATCGATTTGACCCAGGACCCGCCCATCCGGGGGCGCTGGCTGGCTCCGTCACTGGTCGCGGAGCTGCAGGCGAACCTCGATGCGGGCGAGCAGTCTCTATTGTTCCTGAACCGCCGCGGCTTTGCCCCGTTGACGCTTTGCCGCCATTGCGGACATCGCTTCCAATGCCCCAACTGTACCGCGTGGATGGTCGAGCACCGGCTGATGCACCGCCTTGCCTGCCACCACTGCGGCCATGTCATGCCGCCGCCGAAGGCCTGCCCCGAATGCGGGGAGGAGGACAGCCTGGTTGCCTGCGGCCCCGGTGTCGAACGGATCGCCGACGAAGTCGCCGACCTGTTCCCGGAGGCCCGTACGGCGGTCGTCACCTCCGATACCATCTGGTCACCGGCCCGTGCCGCCGAATTCGTGCGTGCAATGGAGGCGGGCGAAATCGACGTCGTCGTCGGCACGCAATTGGTGACCAAGGGCTATCATTTTCCCAATCTGACGCTGGTCGGGGTGGTCGACGCCGATCTTGGCCTGCAGGGCGGCGACTTGCGCGCCGCCGAGCGGAGCTTCCAGCAAATCCAGCAGGTCGCCGGCCGCGCCGGCCGCGGCGACAAACCGGGCCGGGTAATGGTCCAGACACATGACCCGGACGCGCCGGTGATTGCGGCGCTGGTTAGCGGCGACGCGCCGGGCTTCTACGCAGCCGAGACCGAGGCGCGCCGCGATGCGGCAATGCCGCCATTCGGCCGCCTGGCGGCGATCATCGTTTCCGCAGAAGACAAGGGCGATGCCGAGGCCGTGGCGCGCCGCATCGGCCAGGCTGCTCCCCGGGTCGAGGACATGGCGGTGTTCGGGCCTGCCCCTGCCCCGCTCGCCATGCTTCGCGGGCGCCACCGCCAGCGCCTGCTCGTCCATGCCGCACGCAAGCTCGATGTGCAGGATGTGATCCGCGATTGGCTCGCCGGGCTCGAATGGAGTAGCAAGGTCCGGGTGGCGGTCGACGTCGACCCCTACAGCTTTCTCTAACCTCTTGCGCGGCTTGCCACTTTGGTTAGCCTGACCCCGCTCGGAACAAGGGGGTGTCATGAGCCTGTTCTTTCGGTTTGCCGCCGCCTTGGCTGCATTTTCCGTCCCTGCTGCCGCTGGCGCGGCATGGCATGAAGCCAAGTCGAAGCACTTCATCATTTATGCCGATCTTAAGCCCGACCAGATCAAGTCTTATGCCGAGCGGCTGGAACGGTTCGACCAAGCCGTTCGCCGGGTCCGCGGCATGGCCGATCCCGAGCTTACCGATGCCCAGCGGCTAACGGTCTATGCCCTGCGCAGCGAAGGCGCGGTGGCCAGGCTTGCAGGGTCAAGCGCGGTGCGAGGCTTCTACCGCCCGGACTCTTCGGGTTCTTCCGCCTTCGTTCCTCGCTCGGCCGGATCGAAGGGTGTCGACTGGGACCTCGATACGGACGAGATATTCTTTCACGAATATGCCCATCACCTGCAGCTTGAGGCTTCTTCGGTGGCGCTTCCGCCCTGGAACGTTGAAGGTTTCGCAGAATTCTTCGCCACTGCGGTGATTGAGAAGGATGGCAGCGTCGTTATCGGAAATGCGCCCCAATACCGTGCCTATGGCCTGTTCAACGTGACCAGCCTCAGCCTCGAGCAAATCGTCGGCGCGAATTACGACCGGCTCGATGGCGCGGAACACGACCTTCTCTACGGGATGGGTTGGCTGCTCACCCACTATCTGACGTTCGAGCCGACCCGAAAAGGGCAGCTCAACCACTATATCGAGAACATACAGAAGGGCGTGCCTGCCCTCGACGCCGCGAAGGCGGCCTTTGGCGACCTCAAGAAGCTCAATCGGGAACTTGAGAAGTACAAGCTTAGCAAGCTCCACGGCCTTCGCGTTCGCGGCGACACTCTGCCGGTCGGACCAGTCGCAGTGCGGCCGCTGACTGCTGGCGAGGCGGCGATCATGGACGCCCACATTCGCTCACGGCGCGGCGTCGATGACAAAGCGGCGCGCGAGGTTGCCGCTGCAGCGCGCAAGGCTGCTGCACCCTATCCCAATGAGCCGTTTGTCCAGGCGGCATTGGCCGAGGCAGAGTTCGACGCCCACAATTACGGGGCCGCCGAGGCCGCGGCGGATCGCGCCCTGGTCACGGACCCCAATTATGTTCGCGCCTTGCTCTACAAGGGGCGTGCATTGATGGAGTTGGGCAAGGACAAGCCCGGCACCAAGTGGATCGATGTGCGAGGCTGGTTTGCAAAGGCTAACCGGCTCGATACGGAAAATGCCGAACCGCTCCGCTTATTCTACCAGACCTACACCTATGCCGGCGTCGAGCCGACCAGGAATTCGGTCGAAGGGCTACTCTACGCCGTCGCCCTGGTGCCCCAGGATGACGGGCTGCGAGTAAGCGCCGTTCGCGAACTGCTGGTTGAGGGGCGGCTGGCAGAGGCAAAGGCCATGTTCGCGCCGATGGCCTTCCAGCCACACGCCCCGAAGAAATATCGGGAAAGCAATGCGCAAGTCATGGCTGCGATCGATGCCGCCGACGGCAAGCGAGCGCTTGCTGTTCTCGAAGCCGCCATGGAGGCGCCCGACGACCAGGACGGCAAGCGCTAGAGGTTGAGGTCGGGCTGCGGAATGCGCGCGCCTTCCGCCGCCAGCAACTGCTTCTTGCGGTCGAGCCCGCCGGCATAGCCGCCGAGGGTTCCGTCCGAGCGGATCACACGGTGGCATGGCACCAGCACCGCGACGGGATTAGAGCCATTGGCGGTGCCGACCGCGCGGGTTGCGGTTGGTTCGCCGATCGCGTTGGCGATGTCAGCATAGCTGCGGGTCTCGCCGAGGGGGATCTTGCGAAGCTCCTGCCACACCGCCTCCTGGAACGCAGTGCCATGGACATCGATCGGCAGCTCGGGCGCGGATTGCGGCGCTTGGATGGCCTTAAGCGCTCCCTCGACCCACGGCGCGATCGTGCCGTCGTCCGGCCGGATGTCGGCATTGGGGAAGCGCCGGTAAAGCGCGCCTTCGTCCTCATCGAAGGTCAGGCGGCAGATGCCCTTGGGCGTTGCCGCTACCAGCAAGGGGCCAAGAGGACTGTCGGTCACAACATAGCGGATCGTTTCACCGCGACCGCCATCGCGCCAGGCCGAGGGAGTCATGCCCAGCCGCTCCTTCGCGTCGGCGTAGAAACGGCTCGGGGCCTGGTATCCGGCGTCGTAAATGGCTTCGGTCACGCTCTTGTCCTCCTGAAGATGCTGCATCGCCCGCCGGGCGCGGATCGCGCGGGCGTAGGCCGCTGGCGACACGCCCATGTCGCGGGTGAAGATCCGCTGGAAATGATGCTCGGCATAGCCGACCGCATCGGCGAGGTCGGCCAGCAATGGCGGTTCCTCGGCCTGCTCGATCAACTGCACTGCCTTGGCCACTGCCTCGCGGTCGCGGCCGACTTCGTCCGGCTTGCAACGCAGGCAGGGGCGATAACCGGCCGAACGGGCGCCTTCGCCATCGAGGAAGAATTCGACATTCTCCCGCTTTGGACGGCGAGCCGGGCAACTCGGCTTGCAATAGATTCCGGTCGTCTTGACCGCGCCGATCACTCGGCCGTCCCAGCTCCGGTCGCGACGCTCAAAGGCAACCCAGGCGGCATCAATGTCAATTGTTCGCATCAGCATGGACCCAAATTAGGTGACCGGACTAAGTGCCGCTTCCCGTGACTTGCGGTCAAACCGAGGTAAGCATGGAATGGCAGTTTTTCGAGGGTGAATTGGATCGCGATGACGTTCGCGACCTTCTCTCCCAACATTTTTTGGAAATGCGCTCCGGCTCGCCGCCTGAGGCCTGCCACGTCTTGCCGATCGACGGACTGCAGGATCCTTCAATCCGCTTCTTCACATTGCGCGAAAATGGCGTCCTGCTGGGATGCGGGGCGCTGAAGAGCCTGGCGAGCGATCATGGCGAGGTGAAGTCGATGCGCACCGGCAATACTGCTCTCGGGCGCGGGGTCGGACAGGCGATGCTCGGCCATCTGCTGCAAACAGCGCGACAGCAGGGCATGTCACGCATCAGCCTGGAAACTGGGTCGACCGAGCAATTCGCGGCGGCCAACCGGCTGTATGAGAAAAACGGCTTCGAGCGTTCGGGCGGGTTTTGCGACTATCCCGACACACCCTGGACCCATTTTTACACGAGGACGATTTAGGACCGGTCCACCCTTGCGGCGAAACAGCCGCGAATGGCGTTATGCGCGTCGACATGGTCGACCGCCGGGTCAGCCAGCAGCCGGCGAATGACCGCATCCGCGTCACCTGGCTGAGCCAAGGCGGCATCGGTCATCATCCCGTGCCCGTCGAAGGCGCGAAGCGACAGGATCCGCCGACCCAAAGCCGGCGGAACCTCGTCCTCATAGCGGGCTGCCTCGGCCGTGCCCTCGCTGACGAAGATTGCATGCGTCGCTCGATACGGATTGCCGCCATCGTGTGAGCAATGATTGACCAAGAGCAGCGTGTCGCCCGGATCGGCGTCGTCAAGCGTAATGCGGCAGGGAAATCCCGGCTTCTTGTCAGCGGTCACCCGGATGGCGCCGTGTCTCGCCAGCTCCTCATTACTGAGGCCGAAAAGATGGCGGAACGGAATGGGGTCCAAGCCCGAGATTTGGTAGGTCATGCCGCCCATATAAAGGAGCGCATTTGGGACATCTTCCCGCGCCTTGCGGCCAAACCCGAACAGCCGCCTTGCATCCCCCGCGACCCCCTGCTAGGGGCGCGCCAACCCATGGGGGGCGCGGGGTTTTTCGACCGCTGCGCCCCGTAACATTTGGGGGCCAAATTCTTTTGTCTGGAGCTTCGAGCGCGTGGAGAATTCCGGCGGCATTCAGGCCAGCTTAGCGGGGCGCTATGCAACCGCTTTGTTCGGTCTCGCCCGAGACGAACAACAGATCGACGCGGTCAGCCGCAGCCTCGATACACTTGAGGCGGCGATGACTGGGTCCCCTGATTTCAAGGCGTTGACTTCCAGTCCGCTGATCGGCCGCGCCGAAGCCGGCCGAGCGATCCGTGCTCTCAACCCGACACTCGGGCTCGATCCGATTACGGCCAATTTCCTGGGCGTGCTGGCCGACAATGGCCGCCTCGGCGAACTCAAAGCGGTGATCAAGTACGTTCGCAGGCTAGCCGCCGCCAACCGCGGCGAGACCACAGCCGAGGTGACCAGCGCTTTCCCGCTGAACGACGACCAGGTCGCTCGCATCAAGTCTAATTTGAAGGCCAGGCTCGGCCGCGATGTCACGATCGATGCCAAGGTCGACCCGCAACTCCTCGGAGGAATCGTCGTCCGGCTCGGCAGCCAGATGATCGATGCCTCGATCCGCACCAAACTCAATACGCTCGCTATGGCGATGAAAGGCTGAACATGGATATCCGCGCCGCTGAAATTTCCCGCGTCATTCGCGACCAGATCGCGAACTTCGACGCCGATGCGCAGGTCTCCGAAATTGGCAGCGTGCTGTCGGTCGGCGACGGCATCGCTCGCATCCATGGCCTCGACAATGTCCAGGCTGGCGAAATGGTCGAATTCGAGGACGGCACCAAGGGGATGGCCCTGAACCTCGAAGCCGATAATGTCGGCGTCGTGATCTTCGGCTCGGACGTGGGGATCAAGGAAGGATCGACCGCCAAGCGGACTGGCACGATCGTCGACGTTCCGGTCGGCAAGGGCCTGCTCGGGCGCGTCGTCGACGCGCTCGGCAACCCGATCGACGGCAAGGGCCCGATCGTGGGTAGCGAGCGGAGCCGCGTCGAAGTCAAGGCGCCGGGCATCATCCCGAGGAAGTCGGTGCATGAGCCCGTCCAGACAGGCCTTAAGGCGCTCGACGCGCTGGTCCCGGTTGGCCGCGGGCAGCGCGAACTGATCATCGGCGATCGCCAGACCGGCAAGACCGCCGTCGCGCTCGACACCTTCATCAACCAGAAGCATGTCAATTCGGGCAAGGATGAGAGCCAGAAGCTTTACTGCATCTACGTCGCGATCGGCCAAAAGCGTTCGACCGTCGCCCAGATCGTGCGCGCGCTCGAAGAAAATGGCGCGATGGAATATACGATCGTGGTCGCCGCGACTGCGTCGGAGCCGGCGCCGCTGCAATATCTCGCGCCCTACGCCGGCGTGACCATGGGCGAGTATTTCCGCGACAACGGCATGCATGCCGTGATCGTTTATGACGATCTTTCGAAGCAGGCCGTTGCTTACCGCCAAATGTCGCTGTTGCTGCGCCGCCCGCCGGGCCGCGAGGCATATCCGGGCGACGTTTTCTACCTTCACTCACGCCTGCTGGAGCGTGCGGCGAAGATGAATGACGCCAACGGCAATGGCTCGCTGACGGCACTGCCGATCATCGAGACCCAGGCCGGCGACGTGTCGGCCTATATTCCGACCAACGTCATCTCGATCACGGACGGCCAGATCTTCCTTGAGACGGACCTGTTCTACCAGGGCATCCGCCCGGCGATTAACGTCGGCCTGTCGGTCAGCCGCGTCGGCTCCTCGGCGCAGACCAAGGCGATGAAGAAGGTCGCCGGCTCGATCAAGCTGGAGCTCGCGCAGTATCGCGAAATGGCCGCCTTCGCCCAGTTCGGTTCGGACCTCGACGCCTCGACCCAGCGCCTGCTGGCCCGCGGCGCTCGCCTCACCGAGCTGTTGAAGCAGCCGCAATACCAGCCGATGCCGATCGAAGAGCAGGTGGCGTCCATCTATTCCGGCACCAGCGGCTTCATCGACAGCATCGATGTCAAGGAAGTCACCCGCTACGAGGCTGCGATGCTGAGCTACCTCCGTTCGGAGCATGGCGACGTGCTGAAGACGATCCGCGACACCAAGGTGCTCGACGACGATACGGCTGCCAAGCTCAAGGACGCGCTGACCGCGTTCGGCAAGCAGTTCGCGTAAGAGAGCTCGGAGAATAAGCGGCGATGGCCAGCCTCAAGGCATTGAAACTTCGCATCGGCTCGGTGAAGTCGACGCAGAAGATTACCAAGGCGATGAAAATGGTCGCCGCGGCCAAGCTGCGTCGTGCACAGCAGAACGCGGAAGCCGGGCGGCCCTTTTCGAACCGCATGGCAGACGTGGTCGCTTCGCTGACCAGCCGGGTGGTGGTCGGACCGCAGTCGCACAAGCTGATCGCCGGGACCGGCAAGGACGAAACCCATTTAATCGTGCTCGCCACCGGCGATCGCGGGCTGGCCGGTGCCTTCAACACAAACATCGTCCGCGCGGCGCGCCGGAAGGCTGAAGAGTTGGAAGGGGCCGGCAAGAGGGTCCTGTTCTACATCGTCGGCCGCAAGGGCCGTCCGGCGATCCAGCGGATCTATCCGAAGGGCATTATCGCCCAACATGACACCAGCGAAATGAAGGCTCCGGCCTATGCCGACGCCCAGGCGATCGCCGACGACCTGATCGACCGGTTCGAAAGCGGCCAGTTCGACGTAGCTCACCTCGCCTACAGCGAGTTCAAGTCGGTGCTGGTGCAGGAACCCCAGGTCGACCAGATCATCCCGGTCGTCCCGGCCAAGGCGGAAGCCGGCGGGACGGCGGCAGCAGCAGTCGAATATGAGCCGGACGAGGAAGAAATCCTCTCCGCTCTCCTGCCCACCAACGTGACCGTGCAGGTCTATCGCGCGCTGCTTGAAAACCAGGCCGGCTTCTACGGCTCGCAGATGACCGCAATGGACAATGCGACGCGCAATGCGGGCGACATGATCAATCGCCTGTCGATCCAGTATAACCGCCAGCGCCAGGCTGCGATCACCACCGAACTCGTCGAAATCATCTCGGGCGCCGAAGCGCTCTAACGGACTCAAGAGGCAAGGAAACATAACATGGCCACCGCCGCTCCCGCCAAGCCCCGCAGCAAGAAGGCCGCTGCGACCGCAACCACCGCTTCGGCTCCGGCCACCGGCAATCTCGTCGGCCAAGTCGCCCAGGTCATCGGCGCGGTCGTCGACGTCGCCTTCGAAGGCGAGCTGCCGCCGATCCTCGCGGCGCTTGAGACCGAAAACCAGGGTAATCGCCTGGTGCTCGAGGTTGCCCAGCATCTCGGCGAGAATATTGTCCGCACCATCGCCATGGATTCGACCGACGGCCTGACCCGCGGCCAGCGCGTCAACGCCACCGGCTCGCAGATCCGCGTTCCGGTCGGCCCGAAGACGCTCGGCCGCATCATGAACGTGATCGGCGAGCCGATCGACGAGCGCGGCCCGATTGGCAGCGATCTTTCGGCTCCGATCCACGCCGAGGCCCCGGCCTTCGTCGACCAGTCGACCGAAGCCAGCATCCTCGTCACCGGCATCAAGGTCATCGACCTCCTCGCCCCCTATGCCAAGGGCGGCAAGATCGGCCTGTTCGGCGGCGCCGGCGTCGGCAAGACCGTGCTGATCCAGGAACTGATCAACAATATCGCCAAGGGTCACGGCGGCGTCAGCGTGTTCGCCGGCGTCGGCGAGCGCACCCGCGAGGGCAACGATCTTTATCACGAATTCCTCGAGGCCGGCGTTATCGCCAAGGACAAGGACGGCAACCCGACGCCGGAAGGCTCGAAAGTGGCGCTCGTGTTCGGCCAGATGAACGAGCCGCCGGGAGCGCGCGCCCGCGTCGCCTTGTCGGGCCTGACCCAGGCGGAATATTTCCGCGACGAGGAAGGCCAGGACGTGCTGTTCTTCGTCGACAACATTTTCCGCTTCACCCAGGCGGGTTCGGAAGTGTCAGCGCTGCTTGGCCGCATCCCGTCGGCGGTGGGCTATCAGCCGACCCTGGCGACCGACATGGGCCAGCTGCAGGAGCGGATCACCTCGACCAACAAGGGCTCGATCACCTCCGTGCAGGCCATCTACGTGCCGGCCGACGACTTGACCGACCCGGCGCCAGCGACCTCCTTCGCGCACCTTGACGCGACGACCACCCTGTCGCGCGCCATCTCGGAGCTGGGCATCTACCCGGCGGTCGACCCGCTTGACTCGGTCAGCCGCGTTCTCACCGTGGCCGTCGTCGGCCAGGAGCATTATGACGTGGCCCGCGCGGTCCAAGAGACGCTGCAGAAGTATAAGTCGCTGCAAGACATCATCGCCATTCTCGGCATGGATGAACTGTCGGAAGAGGATAAGCTGGTCGTCAGCCGCGCCCGCAAGATCCAGCGCTTCCTGTCACAGCCGTTCCACGTCGCCGAAGTATTCACCGGCATTCAGGGCAAATTCGTCCAGGTCGAAGACACAGTCCGCTCGTTCAAAGCGGTCGTGAACGGCGAATATGACCATCTGCCCGAAGCCGCCTTCTACATGGTCGGCGGCATCGACGAAGCGGTCGCCAAGGCCGAGAAGTTGGCGCAGGAGGCGTAAAGCCGATCGCCAACGACCTTCGCCTCGAAGATTGCGTCAACACGCACTGCCCCTGGTCCGGCGACCCGGTCAGTGCCGACAGCCTGACGCGTTACAAAGGCAAGGTCGTCGGCTTCTGCAATCCGGGCTGCCGGGACAAGTTCGAGAAAGCGGCGTCGGATTTCGACACCGCGATCGAGGGAAAGAAGTAAATGGCCGATTTTCACTTCGAACTGGTGACACCGGAGCGCCTGGTCCGCTCGGACGACGTCTACATGGTTGTAGTGCCGGGCACCGAGGGCGACTTCGGCGTGATGGCCGGCCACGCCCCGGTGGTAACGACGCTTAAGGACGCCGAGCTAAAGATCTACAAGAGCGCCGGCGCCCAGCCGGAAAGCATTGCCGTCTCCGGCGGTTTCGCTGAAGTTGGCGACAAGGGCCTGACGGTGCTTGCCGAGAGCGTCGGCGCCTGACAACATTCGACCCGGGTTGCACCGGGGGTTCGGACAAATTGGCGGCTAGCATTGAATCGCAGGCGGGCAAGTCTGTCCTCGCCTACACGAATATCGCGTTGCTGCTCATCATCGCGGTTGCGGTCGCCACCCGCATTGTCGCCTGGTGGAATCCCGTCGCCCACGTCGACGACCAATTTTACCTGCTGGCCGGCCAGGAACTGCTCAAGGGTCACTGGCCCTATGTCGACGTATGGGACCGAAAGCCGCTCGGCCTGTTCCTTCTCTACGCCGGGATCGCCTGGATCGGCGGGGGCAGCATCCTCGGCCTCAATTTGGTCGCCACCGCCTTCGCCGCTGCAACCGCGGTGGTCATTCGCCAGATCGCGCTCCGTTTCGCCACACCCGCCGGGGCGACGCTTGGCGCGCTGGCTTATCTCCTGGTCATTCCTTTGGTCGGCGGACAAACTGGCCAATCGCCGGTCTTCTACAATCTGTTGATTGCTGGGGCAGCGCTGATGCTGCTCGAGGCCGCTGGATCGCAGTCTCGTGCCGGGAACGTTCGTCGAGCGCTTTGCGCGATGCTGATGTGCGGGTTGGCCATGACCATCAAGCAGATCAGCTTCATCGAAGGCGCCTACCTTGGGATGGCCTTTTTGTGGGTCCTGAAGAGCCGGGGAGCGAGTATCGCGCAAACCGCAGCGGCCGGCGCGCTAATGGTCTTTGTCGCGCTCCTGCCCACTGCGCTTGCTGTCATAGGCTATGCGCTCGCAGGACCGCAGCAGCTCGACAGGCTCATGTTCGCGACGGTGACGTCGATCTTCCTGAAGAGCGGCTGGGACCTCAACGCCAAGCTCGCCGGCTTCGCCTATTTCCTGCTTTACCTGACGCCCCTGTTCGTCATGGCCGGGTTGGGCGTCCGAGATCGGATGAAGGCGGGGCCAGGCAATATCCAAGATTCGCTGCTAGTTGGCTGGATAGCGGCATCGTTCATTGGCTATTTCGCCGTACCGCATTTCTTCGACCATTACGCATTGCCTGTTGTCGGGCCGCTGAGCGTTTCCGCAGCCACTTTCTTCGATCGGCGGAGCGGACGTGCCTACTTCCTTGCTTTGGCAGCCTTCTGTGTGATCTCGCCGCCGATCCGCGATTATTCCACGAACCGTCGCGCCAAGATCGAATATGACAAGATCGACGCGGCAGTGGAGCGTGCGCGGACGGGTGGCTGCATCTACATCGGGGACGGTCCTTCCCGCCTCTACTCTTCAACGCAGGCATGCACTGTCACCGCTTACCTGTTTCCGGATCATCTCAACCTTAAGATTGAGGCCAACGCAGTCGGCATCGACACCGGCCGCGAGTTGGAAGCGATCTGGCAGCGCCGTCCGGCTGCAATTGTCACCCCGAAGCTCAAGATGGGCCGCTACTCGCCTGCGTATCGGCGTTTGTTGATGCGCCTGAACGATGCCTATCGGCCGGTCTATACCGCGCCGAGCGACGCGCCGGGAGGCTTGGAGGGCGTGTCCGTTTGGCAGCGCAAGGACCTGCCGCCGCCCACGGGCAATTAACTAGCCTTTTACCTTAACCTGCTTGGGTGATGCCGCTGATTTTTCGGGGGTGTTCATGTTCCAGCAGAATGTCGCGGCACAGATTGAGGTACGCGAAGCGCCGCTGGAGCTGTGTGTCGTTATTCCGACGCTCAACGAGATCGCCAATATAGAGCCGCTGCTTGAGCGGCTTGGGCTCGCGCTGGCCGGAATTCAATGGGAAGCGATTTTCGTCGACGACGGGTCGAGCGACGGCACGCCCGAGTTCGTGACCCGCATCGCGCAGACCGATCGCCGGGTTCGGATGATCCGGCGCATCGGCCGGCGCGGCCTATCGTCGGCGGTCGTCGAAGGCGCACTCGCCTCCACCACGCCCGTGATCGCGGTGATCGACGCCGACCTGCAGCATGACGAGCGAATCCTGCCCGACCTATATCGCTCCGTTGCCGGCGGCCATGAGCTCGCGATCGGCACGCGCTATGCCTCGAACGGCTCGACCGGGGAATGGGACGAAAGCCGGCTCAAGATTAGCCGCTTTGCAACGGCGCTTGCCTCGCCGATCATGAAGACCAAGCTGTCCGATCCGATGAGCGGATTGTTCGCGGTCCGCCGTGACGTCCTGCTCGAAGCGGCGCCACGCCTCAGCAATGTCGGCTACAAGATCTTGCTCGACCTCGTCGCATCGGCCCAGCGTCCGCTTAAGGTGGCCGAGGTCGGATATACGTTCGGCACCCGCCAACACGGCGAGTCCAAGCTCGATGAGATGGTCGCGCTCGAATATGTCGAGTTGCTGCTCGACAAGACCATCGGCCGGTTCGTACCCGTCAAGCTAGTCCAGTTCGGCGCCGTCGGGATGCTCGGCGTCGGCATCCACCTGGCTCTACTCGACCTGGCGCTCAACGCCTTCGGGTTCCCCTTCTCCTGGTCGCAGGCGACCGCGGTAATCGGGGCGATGACCTTCAACTTCGCCTTGAACAATCGGTTCACATACCGCGACCGGCAGCTGAAGGGTCTCGCCTGGATCGGCGGCCTGCTCTCCTTCTACCTGGTCTGTTCGCTGGGTGCGGTCGCCAACGTCGGCATCGGCAGCCTGGTCTATGAGCAATTCCATGGCTGGTGGCTTGCCGGAATTGCCGGAGCGA
This sequence comes from Sphingomicrobium sp., assembly GCA_035494075.1. Classification (GTDB taxonomy): domain Bacteria; phylum Pseudomonadota; class Alphaproteobacteria; order Sphingomonadales; family Sphingomonadaceae; genus Sphingomicrobium. Next base: position 49,850 of record DATJHF010000025.1, read on the forward strand.
TTGTCGGATCGGTCTGGAATTATGTAGCCAGCGGCTGGCTCACCTGGACGCGGCGCTAAGAGCGTTCGCGTTGATTGAAATTAGTCTTTTCTAAAAGTTTGGCAGCTATTCACCATGATGGTTTTCCGCGGAAAGTAGCATTGGGAATCACCGGTTATGAACGCATTCGGCAAGCGTAACGGCCTGGGACAGCGCCCGAATTTCGGTGTCGCCAAGCCCATGAAAGGCGGTTCTGCCCAATCGGGCGGCGAGCAGTTCCCGCCGGTGGAGGATCTCGAGGAATCCACGGATTCCGATGCAGACGGTGCTTCGACTTCGGTTCCGGCTGGCCCCATGGGCGGCGCGATGGACCGGCTTAACGACCGCCAGAATGCCAGTGGCGCCGCCGCATCTTCCAAGTCGGAGGGTTTCGAAGCTTCGGTCCATCGCATCAAGGAGCAGGTCCTTCCGCGCTTGCTCGAGCGTGTCGATCCGGAGGCTGCCGCCACTCTCGGCAAGGACGAGCTGGCCGAGGAATTCCGCCCGATTATCGGCGAAGTGCTCGCCGAACTGAAGATCACCCTCAACCGCCGCGAGCAATTCGCGCTTGAAAAGGTGCTGGTCGACGAACTGCTCGGACTCGGGCCGCTCGAAGAGCTGCTGTCCGATCCGGCGGTTAGCGATATCATGGTCAACGGCCCGGACCAGACCTTCATCGAGCGAAAGGGCAAGCTGGAACTGGCCAAGATCCAGTTCCGCGACGAGGAGCATCTGTTCCAGATCGCCCAGCGCATCGTCAACAAGGTCGGCCGCCGCGTCGACCAGACCACTCCGCTGGCCGACGCCCGCCTCCAGGACGGCAGCCGCGTTAACGTCATCATCCCGCCGCTGTCGCTGCGCGGCACTGCCATCTCGATCCGTAAATTCTCCGAAAAGCCGATCACGCTCGACATGATGCGCGGCTTCGGATCGATGTCGGAGAAGATGGCGACGGTGCTGAAGATCGCCGGCGCCAGCCGCATGAACGTCGTCATTTCCGGAGGTACCGGCTCGGGTAAGACGACCATGCTCAACGCCTTGTCGAAGATGATCGACCCTGGCGAGCGCGTGATCACGATCGAAGACGCGGCCGAGCTTCGGTTGCAGCAGCCGCACTGGCTACCGCTCGAAACCCGCCCGCCGAACCTGGAAGGCCAGGGCGCGATCACCATCCGAGACCTGGTCATCAACGCCCTGCGTATGCGTCCTGACCGCATCATCCTGGGCGAAATTCGTGGCAGCGAGTGTTTCGATTTGCTCGCTGCCATGAACACCGGCCACGACGGCTCGATGGCCACGCTTCACTCCAACAGCCCGCGCGAATGCCTGGCTCGTATGGAAAACATGGTGATGATGTCGGACATCAAGATCCCGAAGGAAGCGATCAGCCGCCAGATCGCGGATTCTGTCGACCTGATCGTGCAGGTGAAGCGTCTCCGCGACGGTTCGCGCCGGACCACCAACATCACCGAGGTGATCGGCATGGAAGGCGACGTGATCGTCACCCAGGAGCTGTTCAGGTTCGAATATCTCGACGAGACGCCGGATGGGAAGATCGTCGGCGAATATCGTTCGATGGGCCTTCGCCCCTATACGCTGGAAAAGGCCAAGCAGTACGGCTTCGACCAGCCGTACCTCGAAGCCTGCCTGTAAGCCGGCCTATTTGCCCTTTCGGGCGCCAACTCGGCGTGACGTATCTTCTCGCAGCATCGCCGATGCGGCTGACCGCAGCTTCGCGGGATCAACTGTCTCCAAGGCACCAGCATTCGCGACACCAAGCCGGCTGACGAGGCCGTTGAGCAGCCGGCGATTGGCAAAGCTGTGCGGCGATCCGGGATCGTCACCCTGGTCCTGAATGAATTTTCCAAGCACTTTCGATCGAGTTTGCACCGCCTCGGCCAGTTCTGTCAGCTTGGCGCGAAACTCGAGTTCCCACGGCTGCAAGTCCTTGAACCGGGCTTTGTCCGCGAAATGCTGGGCCTCATGGCTGAGGAACGACACGCGGAACTCCTCGCCATCCATGCTGTCGTAGCGTGGAACGACCGCGAACAGGGCCTCGTCGGTGGTCCAGCCGCCGGTCGAGGCCCGACCGCAGGTCGCAAATTCGCTCCAGCCCAGGCTCGTGAAGCCATCGAGCAATTCGACTTTCACATTCTGCTGCTGTTCCGGCAGCGCGACCAGCATCTGCCGGCTGTCCTCCTTGGACCAGATCATCAGCTCGCGCAGGAGGCCCGTGCGGCCCTGGAGCGAATGAAGTCCTTCCCGCTTGAGGGCTTCGGCCAGCAAAGGCTCAAGAGTGTCCATATCCGTGCCGGCCGGGGCGCCGAGCACTTGACCCAGCTGCTTGGCCAACTTGCCCTCTTCCAGGTCGCGCCGGGAAGGATCGTTCATCGCCGACAGCCAATAGGAACGATAGATGGCCAGCGCCCGCTCACTCATGCTCGCAGTGACGGGCAGCTCGACCACAGCGCCTCCCAGCCGTTCCCGCATGCATGTCACCGTCGCTTGGTCCTTGGGCGACAAGGTCGAGACATCGACGCTACTAAAGGCCGCAAGCGCCGCCTTTGCGTCGGCCTGAAGCGCAGCGCCAACGGCTTGGCCAACGGGATTGGGGTTGGCGGCGGAGGCACTGCTTGAGAGTGCGATTAGAATGACGACGGCCTTGTGCATGGCCGTCGTCCTAATCGCGTTCGGACCTTCCGGTCTTGAACGGATTTGACCTTCGCCAATGACCGGGCGTCCTGCCGGTCAGGTCGACAATCGCCCTGGTCAGATGCGGTTGATCCGAAAAGCCGCAGTCATTGGCAATCGACGCTAGGCCGGCATTTGTCTGGAAGATCATGTCCATCGCCTGTCGCGCCCGAACTTCGGCGCGAAATCGCGCAGGTGTGATGCCGTAAGCGGCACGAAAGCCGCGGCTCAAAGTCTCGGCGGCCAGTCCGATGGAATTGGCCAAACTCCCGAGGCGTCGCCCGTCAGATGTCGAGAGGGACAAGGCGAGCGTGTCGGGCCAGTCGGCCTGGCTAGCTACCGTGCCGGCGGGACAAAGCGACCGGACAGCCTCGACCGGGTCGGAATGCGCCAGCCGGGCCAACTCGTCCGGATCCTCAATTCGGAACGCGGCAGGCAGGGGCAAGCCGGGCGGCAAGGGCAGGTTGACCAGCTCGGCGCCCCCCGGGCCGACATGATCGAGATGGGCGTCAAAGCGGCGATGGACCACGACATCGCCTTCGGTCAGGTTACGCCGACCATCGAATCCGGCTTCCTGATAGCCGCCTCGAACGACGACGGTGATATAGCCATCCCAATGGCGATGCCGCGGAATGCGAGCATAGGCGTCCAGCCGCTCACGGCCATAGTGGGGCGAATGGAAATCGCGATCCGAAGCCATCGGCCGCGAAGATAGCCGCGACCAATGTATTCCGCCAATGCTGACCTAGCGCTCCATCCGGTAAAGCAAGTTCAAGCTCACGCCTGTCTCAAGCTGCCCCGGTGCGACGACACCGCCATCCCGCTCCGGTGCGGGCGGAGGTGGCGGCGGCGGCAGTGCGCTGACGTTGCTAATTCGCGAACCGGTGACGATTATGTCGGTGCCGCGATAGGAAGTGCCTTCCTCGACCGACAACAGCCGCACGCTGGCATAACCGTTGTTACGGGCATATTCGGTCGCTTCCGCGGCGCCGCGCGCCATCGCCCGCACCCGCGCCTCGCGGCGCAGCGGTGCCGGGTCCGAAATCCCGAAATTGGGACCGTAGACGGTGTCCGCCCCCGCCGTGGTCAGAGTGTCGAGCAGCTTGGTGAGCCCGTCGATGTCGCGCGTCTTGATCTGGATCGAATTGCTGGCGACGTAACCCATCAAGGTCTGACGTCCTCGCCCGCCAGGTTCGGCATCCCACCGATAATCGGGCTGC
>DATJHF010000026.1:0-2483 GCA_035494075.1 Sphingomicrobium sp.
AGGTGTTCCGCCTTTCGACGTTGCGCAACGGCTGGAAGCCGGATGGCGCGCTCGGCCCGTCGGGCGAGGTCATCCCGCCCGACATCATTACCAAGCCGCCGACGGCGGAATTGCGCGAAAACCAGACCGACCAGGATTCGCTGCCGCCTTACGATATGCTCGATGCCATCCTGGAACGGCTGGTCGAGCGCGAGGAGCCTTTGGCTTCGATTGTCGAGGCCGGCTTTGATCGCGAGGTGGTGGCGCGGATCGATCGGCTGCTCAATATTGCCGAATACAAGCGGCGGCAGGCGGCGCCGGGCGTCAAGGTGACGGAGAAGAATTTCGGGCGCGACCGCCGCTATCCCATCACCAATCGGTTCCGCGATGCCGGCAAGCCGCTGCCCAAGCCCGACGAGACCCTGGTGGCGCGCGCCGCCCGCGGGTCCGTCGATGCGTTCGAGGGGTAAGCCGTCAAGACAAGAACCTGAAGCCCGGCTCTGATCGATCAGAACCGGGCGATTTCAGCTAGTGACCCGGGATGAAGGTCGGTCCGACGGTCCGCACCCCCTGATTGCCCGTCGTCGGGGCTGAGGGCGCGGTGTTCGAAGGAGCGCTTGCGGCGGCGGGCGCTGCGGCATTGCCCTTCTTCGAAGCCGGCCTGATCGGCACCGGCGACTGCGACTGCGAGATCTTCTTCGCGTTTTCCTCGGTGACGGTGATGTCACCCTGCTGAGCGCTGGACTTGTCGTCGATGTTCTTCAGTGCTTCGGCCCAGCTCTGGCCGGCCGCCTTGCAGGAGCAGGTCGGATTGAATTTCTGCCGGTAAGCGAACGCGTTTGGAATGGACGTATAGGGTTGACCCGTGAGCGACACCGCCGAGTGCATGTCTTCGCCGGGATTGCGATAGGTGAAGAGCGAGGCATCGGCCGCAGGGCAGAGCGCCTTGCAGGTCTTTTCGTCATCGCCAAAGCGCGCCGGGACGGTCGCGAAGGAAATCGGGAAGTAGTAACCGTCGCAGGAGCGGACGCAGACCGTGCGATACGTTCCGGACTGGCCGCCATTGTCGATCGGGCCGACCGGCTCGCCGGGGTTGGGGGCGGGAGCCGGGTTGTTGTTGCCGAACAGATTGCTGAAGAAATTTCCCGGACCGCTGCTGCTGCTGTTGTTCAGCTGATTGGCATATTGCGGGCCGCAACTGTTCTGCGCCAACGCGGTCAGCACCGAGCGCCGCTGGCTCTCGCGGTCATTGCCGAAGCCGCCACCGCCACGCAACCGCTCCAGGCTGTTGGTGATCTGGTCGAGATTGGAGCGCATCTGCTCGATCTGGGTATTGACCGGCCCGCATTGCGACGATTGTCCGGAGAACAGCGAGAAGAATCCGGAACTGCTACAGCCCATCCGCCTTGCTTGCGCGGTGACGCGCTCGAGCTCCGCCTGCTGCTTGTTGGCGGCATCCTGATAGCGGCGAATCTGGTCGTCCCGTGCCGGGTCGCCGGTAGCGCCGCGATCGATCATCGCGAACTGCGCTTCCAACCGAACACAGACCGGGTTGGATGGCGGCGCGGCCTGAGCTTGTGGCGGCTGAGGCGGCGCGTTCGGATTCATCTGTGCGAGGGCATCGCCGGCCGGCGCGAGCACGCCGAACAACACAACACACGCCAGGATTCGTTTGGCGGAGAAGAAAGCAGTAGTCAGGGTTTCAGGCATATCCGGCCAATGGGCTCCCCACGCACGTCAAAGACCAGAGCGCGGATGACGCGGCATGACATAGCCGCTTCTCTGGGCAGCGTCACGTCGTTTCCGCGGCCCCTGTGTGGCGGCAGCAATAACCGACTATGTGGCGGATTGGTGGATCAGCGCTGACAGGTGATCGCAATATATTCGCCACAAATACCATGGCGACAGTTGCCGCCAGCCTGCTTGGGAACCGATCCCGTGATCTCGTCGGGATCGACGCGCCGATAGGCCAGGGCCTGGGCGAAGTTCTGCGACTTGCAGTAGGACAATGCGGCGTGTTCACCACATTTGTCGCCCTTGGCGAGGCACTGGTCGACCCCATAGCCGTCCGCTTGGTTTTCGATGATGAAAACACGGCTGTCCGCCATGGCCGCCGACGCCACACAGACGAACGCGCAGGCCAAAAACGCTGAGATCGATCGCATATGTCACCGGAACGAGGAGGGAAGTTTCCGACCATCAATAGGCCGAAAACCTTAAGAATGATTAACCATGACCGGCTTGCCCTCGCTTGATGGCCGAAATCAGGCTATTCATCGGCCCTTGACGGGGTCCCCCAAGCTGGCCCATGGTAATCTCATGTACGGTTTCCTCGCCATTTGCGGCATTTGCCGCGAAATTACGAGCTAGCGATTCGCTGGCTGAGGCCGTCTTTTCTCAACAGAGATGTCTGGACGCCCGGCCGCAAGGGACGGGATATCCATGGAACTGCGCCTTCACGATACGTTGACCAGGGAAAAGCGCGCCTTCGTGCCGCTCGATCC
>DATJHF010000027.1:0-22218 GCA_035494075.1 Sphingomicrobium sp.
GCCGGAGGGGCGTTGTCGGACTGACCCAGGCCCACTGCCCAATCATCCAACTTGGATGAGATTTGGCGGCAGCATTTGCGCCAGTCGAGAGCAAGACTGCGGCGGAAACGAGCGCGGTTATCATGCTGGTCATGGCCGCCCCAATACCGCGCATACTTTTGCCAGCTTCTTAATGGCCGCTTTCCACCCATTGCAGACGTTCCGAATGTAGGCGATTGTTGGGTGGATGCCTGGACTAAAGCACCTTGTACTAACTTTGCATCAGGCCATTGCGCGGCTCGAAAGGAGCCGTGTTCTCGCTTGCTCCCAAATCGTTATAGGTGCCTTGGCGACGACAACTTCGATCACGATGGCGATTGCGCACCTCATGTTCGGAACTCCAATCCCAGACGGCGAAACCGGTGACCTTGCAACTGCAGAAAGATCGACAGCAATACTCGTCGCCTTGGCCTGCGTGGGCGTTCTCATCATGTTTGCCGGGATAGGCCGTCTGCGAAAGAATCGCGACCTGCCACAATGATCCTTTCGACCATTGCAAACATAACTGGCAAATTGCCCTGAGAGTGCCTGGCGAGAACTGCCAACGCCTTTAATTGATTGGCCGTTAAATGCTCAGAAGGCGATGTTGTGCGTAATCAGCCAACGCGTGCCCACCCGGTGCCAGACAGTAAGGTATTTCTCCGACGTCTGGCGGACCAGCTTGCCGCGCTGAACGGTCACCGTCGATGTTCCCCATTCGTAGACGTCGTCCGGATCATGAGCGACGCGACCATCGCTGTGGATCGAGGCCTTGATCACCTTCACGCCGACGGGGGGCTTTGCATACATTGCCCGCACGGCGGCCTTGCCGTGAATTGTCTTTCCGTCCGGGCCGATGAAAATGCCGTTGGCAGCATATGGTGCGCTCAGCACGTCGGCGGCATCGCCGTTGACGATCGCGCGGATCCCCTCGTCATTGGCTTTGTCGATATACGGGGCGGCAGAGGCAAGCGCCCGGCTCTTCCAGTCGCTCCCGGGATTGCTGGCTGCGAGCAAAAAAGGGACCGCCGCAATAATAAGGATCGCTCGATTCACTGGAGCCTCCAATGTTGTTCGCGGCCCTTGTAACAGTGTCGGCCTGGAGCTCCAGTTCCGCCGCCGATGAATTGCTCCGGTTCGTCGAAAGCCCGGACCCCGCCCCTTTCCCTACAGCCCCATAGGGATTGCTACCGATAGCCCGCCCCGCTGAGCCGCCTACAGGTCGCCGCGTGAATCGATGCGATCACTTTCCTGAACCTGGAAGAAGAGGATCTCTCAAATGACGGACAAGATCCGCAGGGCGCTGCTTTCCGCTGCCGCACTGGCTTTGATCGCCGGCTCTGGCCTGTCTTCCTGTTCCAAGCCAGCACAGGAAAATGCGGCCGGACAGAATACGGCTGAACCGGTTGCGACTGAGCAAGCCGGGACTGGTCAGGCCGCGGCCGGGCAAGATGCCTCGGCGCAGAATGCGAAAGGCCTGCTAAAGGCCATGTCCGATTATCTGGCGGCGCAGAAGTCCATTTCGCTTGGCTATGACTCGACGTTCGAGGTTGTCTCCGACGATCACCAGAAGCTGCAGATCGCGATCTCGGGGACGGTCGACCTCAGCCGGCCGGACAAGTTGCGCTCGACGCGCAAGACCGGATTTTCCGATACTGAAACCGTCTATGACGGGAAGACCCTGACGATCCTCGGCAAGGGCAAGAACGCCTACATGCAGGCCGATGTGACGGGTACGATCGACTCCGTTATCGACCAGTTGCGAGACAAGTTCCACCGGCAGCTTCCGGGCGCCGACCTGCTCGGTTCCAATGTCTACGACGCGCTGATGACCGACGTCACGGACGTGAAGGATCTCGGCAGCGGCGTGATCGGCGGCAAGGAGTGCGATCACCTCGCCTTCCGCGCCAAGGATACCGACTGGCAAATCTGGATCGCCCAAGGCGACCAGCCCTATCCTTGCCGCTATGTGATCACCAGCAAGGGCGTCGACCAGGCTCCGCAATTTACGATGACGATTCGCGACTGGAAGGCCAGCGCGGCGGCAAGTTCATCCGATTACAGCTTCAAGCCGCCCGCCGGCGCAACCAAGCTGGACGTCAAGGATCTGGAGACGCTGAAGGAAACCAGCGACCTGCCCGAAAATTACAGGATCGGAGCAACGAAATGACCTTAGCCAGGAAATTGTCGACCGTGCTGCTCGCGGCATTCATCGGTGTTGCGGGATCGGAAACGGCCAACGAACTAACGGGCACGGATGCGTTCAGCATCGTCTCGCCCGCCCAGGCGAGAGTCGGGCGTCCCTTGACGCCGGTCAGCGTGGCCGGCGTCGCTCGCCGGACGGCAAGGCGATGCGCTGCCGGCGTCTATAATTGCTGACGCCGCGCCGTTCCTGACCGGCCGCCGCGGAACGGCCGCAACAAAGCGATGACATTTCGCCTAACTCTGCCATATTCGCGCCGCTCCACCGCGGCGCCCCTCAGGCGACTTCAAGACTTGCCCTGAGTCAGACACCCTGTTCGGCGAAGCCATTGCACAGCTCGACAGGGGAGAGCGCATGGGGCAGGCCCGATCCGTCGCAGACAGCGCCATTAGCAAGGCGTCCTGGCGCATCATTCCGCTGCTCGGCCTTGGCTACCTCTGCTCCTACCTCGATCGCCTGAACGTCAGCTTCGCGGCGACGCAGATGAACGTCGACCTGGGGTTCAGCGCCACCGTTTACGGGCTCGGAGGCGGCTTCTTCTTCCTGACCTATGCGCTGCTCGAAATCCCGTCCGGAATGGTCATGCCGCGCTATGGCGCGCGCCGCTGGATCGTCCGGATCATGATCAGCTGGGGCCTCATTTCCGCAGCCATGATGTTCGTCCGGACGCCCATGCAGTTCTACGTTATGCGCCTGCTGCTCGGGGCCGCCGAGGCCGGGTTCTGGCCAACCTGCATCTACTATCTGTCGAGCTGGTATCCGGCGGCTCATCGCGGGCGCGCGGTCAGCCGTTTCTATTGCTTCTACGGAGTGACGGGCATCGTCGGCGGCACCCTGTCGGCCTGGCTGCTCGGCATGGACGGCATCGCCGGGCTGCGCGGCTGGCAATGGGTGTTCCTGCTCGAGGGGCTGCCGACGGTCCTGCTTGGCATTGCGATGTTCTGGCTGCTTCCCGATGGGCCTGAGACCGCGCGCTGGCTCACCGACGACGAGCGCGACTGGATCGTGACGGAGCTTGCGGCGGAGAATGCGCGTCTTTCCGCTGGCAAGCGGCCGCACGTCCTCCACGCCCTCAAGGATCCGCGCGTCCTCCAGCTAGCCGCCATCGCCTGCCTGACGATCGGCGGGTCGATGGGCTTCGCGCTGATCGCCCCGCAGGTGCTGATGACCGGCACGGGTTGGGATATCCAGCATGTCGGCTATCTGATCAGCTGCGGCGGATTGATGACGGTAATCGGAATGCTGGCCTCCGGATGGCACAGCGACCGGCTGGGCAGCCGCTTCGGCCATCTGTTCATCGGCATGCTGCTGGTCGCGGCCTGCTACGCGGTCATGGGACATGCGGACAGCCCGGCGATGCTGATCGCGGGCTATCTCGCCATGACCTTGCTCTGGCCGGCGGTGACGCTTTGCACCAACCTCGTCACGACCGAGGTGGTGCCGTGCCGCATGGTCGCCGTGGCGGTCGCAACCACCAACACGCTTGCGCAGCTTGGTGCGTTTGTCGTTCCGGTCCTTTGGGGCATCAACAAGGATTCCACCGGCTCCTATCATTTCGGACTGACGCTCATTCCGCTGCTGTTCATCGCCAGCGCCGGGATCGCACTGCACCTGCGCCAACAGATCCGCCGCCGCGAACTGGCAACCGCCCCCGCGATTGCGGTTGCCTAGAAACTATAGCTTTCGGCTTGTGGCGCCGGTGCAATTGCTTCATCCTAGAACCTTGCCGGAGGGGCCGATGAAGCATTACCGCGTGAACAAGCTCGCCAAGGTGGACGGGCCCATCGTCAAGAAGAAGGACATCCTGGCCTCGTCCGACGCACAGGCGGTCCAGCACGCCGCCGACAGCGCCGACTGCCCGATTTGCGACGTTCTGCGGGATGGCGAAAAGATCGGCTCGATCCGGTAATCGATCGGGGCCGAACCGGCCACTTTACACCCTTACTGTCAAAATCGCACCGAGGATGCCGGCTGCTGGCCGGTGAGCGCGTACCCAGCTTAGCCAAAGCAGCGCCGCGCCCGGGCCTCGGCGATGATGGGCAAAGTATGTGCCTGCCAGGATTCGAACGCCTCTTTGTACGGAGGCTTGACGCCGGCTTTCTTGGCCTCCTGGTCCACATAACGGACGATCGCATCCTTGCACTTGGCCATGACGGCCTTGGACAGCGCCTCCGGACTATCCGGCCCCTTCGCGTACAGCAGGGCGTTTCGCTCGACACAGGCATAAACCCTGCGGGTGGCAGGGGTCGCGTCGATTGGAAGTTGCGTGGAGAAATCCGGGCATTTGGGCGCGGCGGCCTTTGCGGCTGGCTGTCCCTTTTTGGCGGGTTGTTGAGCTTGGTTGGTCGGCCCTTCAGCCTCGTTGGCGGATTGCTCGGCCTTACACGCTGCAAAACTCACCATTAGTGCAGCACTCACGCAAAATCCGATGCGTCTCATGCCTCATCCCCTTAGGATCGGGCATGCCGTTACTCCGTGGCGGCGGCTGGACAATCCGGATGAATACCTACCGGGACCTGTTCAGGCACGGCCGGCCGATGACCACCGCAGGCCTTGCTTACGGATTGCGTTCGAGCCCCTACCCTCCCTGCGACATCTCGGGAACGGCTGGCGGTTCGTGGGACACGAATTGCCAGAACGCCGGGAAGACCTCGATCAGGAATTTCTTCTCCGGCAGGATATAAACCATCCCGCCGGCTGCGGAAAATGACGGCAGGACCTGATCCTGGAAGAATTCCGCCGGCACGTTGATGCATCCAAAGGTGATGCGGTTGTCCTTCGGCGTTGGCGACTGCAGGCGCTCCAGCCGATGCTCCTTGGGATTGGTGGTGATCACGGGGTGAAGCGCAACCGAATCGTTGAAATCGACCCACAGCACCTGCTTGTTGCCCTTGGCCGGTCCGATTTGGGCCTTGAAGCGGCCGGCCGGTGTGGTCTTTTCAGCAGGCCCGATCTCGGCGAGTTCCTTGTCACCAACGCCGGGCGAGGCATCGTCGCCATGGGCTATGCCCAGCAGGGCCGGAGTGGCTCCCATCAGCAGGCCCTGGTGGTCGAAAATCAGTACCTCGGCCGCTTCCTTGTCGATGACGATGAATGGCAAGTCCTTGTTGTCGAGTGTGGCGGTCACCCAGCTGGCGAGTTGCAGGCCTTGGGCCGAATTGGCGTGAGCGACGCCGTTCTCCGCCACGGGTTGGGCCGACGCCGGCGAGGATAGACCGGCCGCGCCAAGCGCCAGCGATATCGACGCCAAGAATGCGCGATTGCACTTGGCCACGCTCATTGTTCTCCTGAACACCATCTTCGCCGAACGCGGAGTTCGGGCGCCTGGTTGCAAGCGAACTCCACGATCGGCGATGCGGCTCAGTTCCGCGGCGACTTCGAAGCCATGCGTTGTTCGAGCGCATCGACACGGCCCGTCAGCTGGTCGATCCGCTGGCCATTGGCCTGCGCCGTCGAATTGGCCGCCTGCGCCGCTGAATTGGCCGCCGCAGCCGCGTCGGCATTCTGCTGCACCCGGGCCTCGAGTGCGTCGATGCGGGCGTTCACCGCAGCGATCCTCTCGTCGACATAGCCAGTCGTAGCGCATCCGCTGACACTCAGTCCGCCAACGATGACCAACGCTGAGGTGACAAGGGCCTTTCTAATTGTCATCATCCGTCCCTCCATTCGATACTCAACGAGACACGCGCTCGCCCGGTCAGGCGAGACCGCATCGTGACAACTATTGGCCAGCGATTTGTTCCCAACGAAATCGGGAAGAATCCGGGGTTTTTACAAGTTATCCCTGTGGATTTCGGTTTCCATCGGGGATGCACCCCGCATGTTGGCAGAACCGTTCGTCGATTGATCGAAGGGCCACTCCCCCAACTACAACTGTAGGCGTAGTCGCCGCGCAGCCAACAAGGGGAATATTGTATGCGTCGCGGCCTTACGGGTCTTAGTCTTGTCGCCCTGTCGACCGTGCTCGCCTCCCCTGCCCTTGCCCAGCAGGGAGAAGCGACGCCGGCGGGCGGCGCGCAGGCGTCGCGCACGACCGTCTATGACGCCGCCTATTTTGCGCAATTCGCGCCGCGGACGGCATTCGACATGGTTCAGCATGTGCCCGGCTTTGCGCTGGACCTGGGCAGCACGCAGTCGGCCACTGGAACCGTCGATGTGCGCGGATTTGCCGGCACCGCCGGCAACGTCGTTCTCAATGGGTCGCGGCCGCCCACCAAGGCGGAAACGCTTGATGTGATGCTGAAGAGAATTCCGGCGCAGCGGGTGATCCGGGTCGAGCTTGGGCCGGGCGACATCTATGGCTCCGACTATGCCGGCAAGAGCCAGGTGATCAACATCGTCCTGTCCGAGGCAGGCGGGTTCGACGGCAATGTCACGGCCAGCGCGACCCGCCGTCACGGGGGCTATGTCGAGCCCAACCTGTCAGCGACCGCGGTGCTCAAGCGAGGCCCCTCGACCTTCAATCTGTCGGCAGGAACCGGGCGCAATCGGCAATATGAAGAAGGCACCGACACGCTCGTCGACACCGCCACGGGCGAGCTCGTCGAATTCCGGCGCAAGCATAATATGTATCAGAACAAGGACCCGTTTGTCGCCGGTGCCTATGGGCTGGACAACGGGGCCAACAAAACCATTCGGCTCAACGCACGGTGGCAGCCGAGCAAGTTCGACCTGTTCCAGCGCAACCGGGTCAAGCCATCGGATGCGCCCGCCCACGATGACAATTTGATCCAGGACTATAGCGATCCGCTTCTTGAGCTGGGCGGCGACATCACCCGCCCGCTTGGCGGAGGCGCCATCAAATTTGTCGGCCTGGCCACCCGCCGCAAGCGGGACGACGTCGACACCTATCTCCAACGGGATGCGATCATCGAAAAAGGCGGCCAGGTCGTCGGTGGCTTCGACCAGGCCATCAAGGCCAGGCGCAATGAAACCCTTGGCCGGCTGAGCTGGAGCCATCCCAACATCGCCGGCTTCTCATTCGAGGTCGGGGCAGAGGCCGCCTACAATACGCTCGACGATCATGTCGATCTCGACGCCATCGACGAAAATGGCGACCGTGTGCCGGTGGAGCTTTCGATCGCCGACGCCACGGTCGAGGAGAAGCGCGGCGAGGTCTATGTCAGCATCGGCCGGAATCTCTCTCCTACGCTGCGGATCGACGGCGGGTTCAACTACGAGTTCTCGGATCTGAAGGTTCGCGGCGATGCCGTTGCCGATCGCACGCTCAAATTCCTGAAGCCCAACCTTACGCTGGACTGGAAGCCAGGCGGTGGCTGGCACACCCAGCTTTCGGTCAAGCGGACCGTCGCCCAGCTCGACTTCTATGATTTCATCAGCGTCGGCGATCTCTCGGCGCAGCGCATCAACGGCGGGAACGCCGACCTGCAGCCGCAGCGCACCTGGGAGTTCCGGGCTACGGTCGATCACCCGATCCTCGGCGACGGCCTGTTCAAGCTCGATCTCGGCCATGACCTGGTCAGCATGCTGCAGGACCGTGTCTTGATCTGCGATGAGGTCGATCATCCCGGCGATCCGGATTTCTGCTTCGACGCGCCGGGCAATCTCGGAACGGGCAAGCGCTATTTCGCCAGCCTTACGCTCGACGCGCCGCTCGGAATGCTGTGGAAAGGCCTTCGCGCCAAATTCACCGGCACGATCCAGCGGACTCGGGTCGACGATCCGATCACTGGCGATCCGCGGAAATGGAGCGGCTTCTTCCCTGCCTGGCAATGGGATTTGAACGTCCGCCGCGACGCCGGCGCCTTTTCCTACGGCTTCGACGTGTTCGACAATCAGCGCTTCACTTTCTATCGGACCGACGAATTCGACACCAACTTCAACGGCGCGCCCGGCTGGAATGCCTTTGCCGAATATCGTCCGGGCGCGAACACGTCGCTCACGCTCAATGTCGAGCACGTGTTCGGCAAGCGTCGCCGGTTATTGTTCCGCCCGAACCGCGCCGAGCCGGAGTTCATTTTCGACGAGTTCCGCGAACGCGACCGGCATTTGAGTGTCGGACTGACGCTCAAGCAGACCTTTGGCGGCGGCGGCGGCGGATCAGGCGGGGTGGCATCGGGAAGCTAGGGTCGCTAAAGGGCGCCCACGCAACTTCATTACCCCGGAGCAATAAGTGGGCGAGCCTGCCATCCTGCCGTTCGATTGGGCCGATCCGTTCGACCTTAACCATCAGCTGACCGACGAAGAGCGGATGGTCCGCGACACCGCCGAAGCCTATGCCCAGGAAAATCTCCAGCCGCGGGTCACGGAAGCCTATCTCAACGAGAATTTCGACCGCGAGATCATGCGCGAAATGGGCGCGCTTGGCCTCCTGGGCGCGACCATCTCGCCCGAGTATGGCGGCGCGGGCCTCGGTTACGTCAGCTATGGCCTGATCGCCCGCGCGGTTGAGCGGGTCGACAGCGGCTACCGCTCGGCCATGTCGGTGCAAAGCTCGCTCGTCATGCACCCGATCAACGCCTACGGCTCCGAGGAGCAGCGCAAGAAGTACCTTCCGGGCCTCGCGACCGGCGAGTTGGTCGGCTGCTTCGGCCTGACCGAGCCCGACGCCGGCTCCGACCCGGGCGGAATGCGCACCCGCGCGGTCAGGACTCCGGGTGGCTATAAGCTCACCGGCAACAAGATGTGGATCACCAACTCGCCGATCGCCGACGTGTTCGTGGTCTGGGCCAAGTCGGAAGAACATGGCGGCGCGATCCGCGGCTTCGTCCTCGAAAAGGGCATGGCCGGACTTTCCGCCCCGAAGATCAAGGAGAAGCTCTCGCTTCGCGCCTCGATCACCGGCGAGATCGTGATGGATGAAGTCGAGGTCGGCGAGGATGCCCTCCTTCCCAACGTCCAGGGCTTGAAGGGCCCGTTCGGCTGCCTCAATCGCGCCCGCTACGGCATTGGCTGGGGTGCGATGGGCGCCGCCGAGGCCTGCTATGCCGCGGCCCGCCAATATACGCTCGACCGAGCCCAGTTCGGCCGGCCCTTGGCCTCCAACCAGCTGGTCCAATTGAAGCTCGCCAACATGATCACCGAGATCACCCTCGGCCTGCAGGCGGCGCTGCGTGTCGGCCGCCGCCTCGAAGCAGGCGAACTGATCCCCGAGGCGATCAGCCTGATCAAGCGCAACAATTGCGGCAAGGCGCTCGACATCGCCCGGCAAGCCCGCGACATGCACGGCGGCAACGGCATCAGCGCCGAGTTCCAGGTCATGCGCCATGCCGCGAACCTTGAGACGGTCAACACCTATGAGGGCACGCACGACGTCCATGCGCTGATCCTCGGCCGCGCGATCACGGGAATTCCCGCCTTTTAAGGACTAGCGGCGGACGGTTGTCGCGACTTATTGAGGCAATAGACCTAAAAAAAGGGCGAAAACGCCTGAAGCGGCTTCGCTTTGGCCATTCCGCTCGCATGGCGATTTACCTATGCTCGCCCCCGGAACAATCGGGGGAAACGCAATGATCATTTGGATTATCTTGGGCGTCGTCGTCCTGGCGCTGCTTGCAGGCGTCGGCATCTACAACGGACTGGTCCGGCTTCGGCAGCTGGTCCGCGAGGCCTTCTCCGGCATTACCGTCCAGCTTCGCCGACGCGCCGACCTCATTCCCAACCTGGTCGAGACGGTGAAGGGCTACGCCACCCACGAGCGCGAGACGTTCGAGGCGATCACTGCCCAGCGCGCAGCCGCGACCAGCGGCGGTTCGGTCGCCGCCACCGCCCAGGCCGACGCCGCCATGACCGGCCTCCTCGGCCGGCTGATGGTGGTCGCCGAGGCCTATCCCCAGCTCCAGGCCGACGAGAATTTCCGCCAGCTCCAGAGCGAGCTCACTTCGATCGAGGACGAGCTTCAGTCTGCGCGGCGTTACTACAATGCCACCGCCCGCGACCTGAACACCAAGATCCAGTCTTTCCCGGACATGCTGTTCGCCCGCCCGATGGGGTTCACGGAAGAACCCTATTACGAGGATGCGGACGCCAGCATCCAGAGCGCGCCCAAGGTCGATTTCGCCCGCCCGGCCTGAGCTCCATGCGTTCGATCCTCGCCGCGCTCGCCGCGCTCGCAGCCCTGCTCCTCCCCGAGGCCGCGGCGGCGGAAGAGCGGATTCTCGCCTTCGACAGCCAGGTCGCGATCCAGAAGGACGGTTCGCTCGACGTCACGGAAACGATCCGCGTCAACGTGGAGAACGTCCAGATCAATCATGGCATCTTTCGTGACTTTCCGACCCGCTACAAGGCGCCCGGCGGCCGCCGCGTCCGGGTCGGCTTCGATCTCGCCGGTACCTGGCTCGACGGACAGGAAGAGCCGAACAAGGTCGAGACGCTGATGAACGGCGTCCGGATCCGCATCGGCAGTGCCGACAGGATCGTGCCCATCGGCGAGCATGAATATAGGATCCGCTACCACGCGACCCGGATGCTTGGCCGGTTCGAGGGCTATGACGAGCTCTACTGGAACGTTACCGGCAACGGCTGGGATTTCCCGATCGATCGGGCCACGGCAACGATCACCCTCCCCTCGGCCGTGCCGTTCGGCCAGCATTCGGCCTACACCGGCGCGCAGGGCTCGACCGAACAGGCCGCCCGAGTGACCGACCAGGCGCCCGGCTCGATTAGCTTCACAACCACCCGCCCGCTCTATTCCCGCGAAGGGCTGACCGTCGCGGCCGCTTTCCCCAAAGGTGTCATCGACGAGCCGACCGAATCCACCCGCCTGGGCTGGCTCCTCGCCGATTGGGCCCCGCCGCTGGCCGGGCTCGCGGGCTTGGCGGCCATCCTCGGCTATCTCTACTACGCCTGGCGCATGGCCGGCCGCGACCCGCGCCCAGGGACGGTCGTCCCGCTGTTCTCGCCGCCCGACAACCTTACTCCGGCCGCCATGCGCTACATCGTAGAGCGCGGGCTGGATAACCGGGCCTTCGCTGCGTCGCTGGTCGACGCCGCGGTCAAAGGGCATGTCCGCCTGGTCGAGGAAGACAAGGGCCTTTTCCAGAAGAATGAGCGGCGGATCGAGCGTCTCGAGCTGCTTCATCCGACGCCACTCGACATCCCCGAAACCGCCTCGCTCAATGCGCTGGTCGGACCGACCGAAACCTTGGTCATGGATCAGAAGAACCACGAGGTCTTCGCGCTTGCCAAGAAGGAGCTGAGGGACAGCTTCACCGAGGCTTACGACGGCAAGATGTTCCTCAGGAATTATGGCTGGGCCGCCGCTTCGGTCGTGGTGTTCGTTGCCGCGATATGGCTCGCAGCCTGTGCGGTGGTCTGGGCCGAGGGCGCCAGCACGAAACTGCTGGCCCTTCTGTCAGCCGCCGGAATGCTGATCGCCGCGATGCTGTTTCACGGGGCCCCTCACGACAAAAGTACCGGCCGCTGCCTGCTCCAGCTGGTGGCTGCAATCCTCGGCGGCATTGCCTTTGTCATCGCATTCCCGGTCCTTGCGGACGCCCTCACCACCGGCAATTGGATCCCGCTGGCAATTCCGCTGATCGGGCTGCCGTTCGTCATCAGCAGCTTCTTCTGGATGTCGGCGCCAACGGTTGAAGGCCGCGGCGTGCTCGACCGCATTGCAGGGTTCAAGCAGTATCTTTCGATTACCGAACGCGAGCGGCTCGACCGGATGCAGGCGCCGGCCGACAGCCTGCAACTGTTCGAACGCTACCTCCCTTATGCGATCGCGCTCGGCGTCGAGAACCGCTGGGCCGACCGCTACACCGGGCTGCTCGCGGCAGCTGCGGCTGCTCCTGCGGCCTCTGGCGCCCAGACCTTCGCCTGGTACGCCGGCACGTCAAACCCGTGGAACGACACCGGCGGCTTCGTCGACGATCTCGGCTCTTCCCTTGCCAGCACGATCAGCGCCTCATCGACCGCACCCGGCTCTTCGAGCGGTTCGGGCGGCGGCGGCTTCTCGGGCGGGGGTGGCGGCGGTGGAGGTGGCGGGGGCTGGTGAGCAGGACCCGTCATCCCGGGCTTGACCCGGGATCCACCTTCCTGATCAGCGTCTCAAACCCAAAGTCCTCTGCAAGATCGCGCCACGTCGGATTCTCGCGTTCAATCAACTTGATCTTCCATTCCCTCCGCCACCGCTTGATCTGCTTCTCGCGAACAATGACGGCCTCCATTGTTGCTCCGGTTTCGAACCAAACGAGTCTTCTCACGCCATAACGCGTCGTAAACCCGCCAGTGATTTCTTCCCGATGCTGCCAAATGCGCCCGACGAGACCAGAGGTCACGCCAGTGTAAAGCGTTCCATGGAAGCCGCTCGCAAGCAGATAGACGCAAGGGACGCGGTCCATCTGTGCAGCCAAGTTCTAGGTAGATGCCGGGTCAAGCCCGGCATGACAATTTGGCAGATGTCACCAAATCGCGCGGCAGCGCGCTCGGATTTCACCCGTTTGTTGTCACCCCGGACTTGATCCGGGGTCCAACTTCTTTTCTGCAACGGCGGAGGGCTGAGGGCCCTTCCTGGCGAATGGGACGGGAGATCGAGACTAGATGTTACGTGGCATGCACGACGGTTCTGAAGTCGAGTTGTCCGGGTCCGCTGATTCCTTGCGTGAGTTCGCGGCTCGCCTTGCCGAGGCAAATGCAGCCACGATCTCGCTAGATTCCGCCGTTGGCGCGTCGGCATATTCTGACTGGATCAACTCGATTTCCATTGAACCGTTAGAGGCCGCTCACACTCGGATAGGGATCCAAGACCGTCGGCTACATATTGCTGGCCCAACCGATCAACTCCGCGCCATCGCGGATAATGTGCATTGGCTAACAATCAATTCGCCTGACACGGGCAGTCATCTGCACATGGAATATTATGACGGACATCCGTTTCTGGAGCCTGGATCTATTCCGCTAGTAATCACCTACGAGTGAACCGGTTCAACGATCACCACGCCGGCCGCTTGAGCACCCAGGTCGGATCGCCGTGATAATCGGTCTGGTGCAGCTGCTCGAAGCCCAGCTTGCCGGCCAGCTTTAACGAGGGCTCATTGGCCGGGGCGATGATCGCCCAGATCGGCGTCGGTTCAAGATTGGCCTCGGCCCATTGCAGCACCGCGCGGCAGGCCTCGCCGGCCATTCCCTGGCCGTGCACTTCCTGGGCGAAGATCCAGCCCATTTCCGGGTCATCGCCGAATTCCGGTTCAAGCCCGCGCCAGGCGGTGAACAGGCCGGCATTGCCGATCAGCTTGCCGTCGCTCTTGCGGGTCACCGCCCAGGTCCCGAAGCCGTTGACCTGCCAGCAGCCGACCGACGCCAGCAACCGCCGCCAGCATTCCTCCTGCCCCATCGGCTCGGGGCCGAAGTGGCGGTGGACGTCGGGATGCTGGAGGATGGCGTGATAAGGCCGGAAATCGGTCTTTTGCCACGGACGCAGCCGCAAGCGCTCGGTTTCGACGACCGGCGCCTGCAACGTTGCTTACTTCTTGCCCAGCGAGATGCCGCCGAAGCGCTTGTTGAAGCGCGCGACCTGGCCGCCGGTGTCGAGCATGCGGCTGTTGCCGCCGGTCCATGCCGGGTGCGCCGACGGGTCGATGTCGAGGTGCAGCGTGTCGCCCTCTTTACCCCAGGTCGACCGGGTCTGGTACTTGGTACCGTCGGTCATTTCGACGGTGATGAAGTGATAATCGGGGTGCGTCCCGCTCTTCATGGCTTGTTCCTTTGAGTTGGCTGGTTCCGACCAGCCTCAAAATTTGAGCCGCGCCCCTAACCCAAGCCGCTTCGCTTGACAAGGCGTCGGCCTCAGGCGCAGTTCGCGCCCAGCGACCAGGGTTCCCGCGGTGTAATGCCGTGGGCGAAGGGGGAAGCCGGCGAACATCCGGCACTGTGCCCGCAACTGTGACCACCGCCCGTGCGGTGGGAAGTCAGATACCCGCCTTGGCCCGTCGTCCGCTCTCCGGCCGGGACCAGCCGCGGGACGTGGGTAAGGCCAAGGAAATCCAGGCCCTTCCCTCCGTGACGACTTGTCATGGAAGGAAAGGACCGCAAATGATTGATTTCCAAGCAGTTGACTCCCCAGCGATTGTCGTCACCGCATCGCGCGCCGAGGAGGAGGAGGCGTCCGACACGCCGGCCAGCGTCACGCTGATCGATGGCAAGCGCATCGAGCGGATCGGTTCGCCGCTGGTGCCGGAACTGCTCAGGCTGGTGCCGTCGGTCGCGGTTTCGACCAGCGGACCCGCCGGCTCGCTGACCCAGGTGCGCATTCGCGGCGCTGAGGCCAACCACACCCTGCTGTTCGTCGAAGGCATTCGCGCCAACGATCCGGCGGCGGGCAACGAGCCGCGCTTCGAACTGCTCAATGCCGACCTCGCCAGCCGGATCGAGCTGGTGCGCGGGCCGCAATCGGCGCTCTGGGGCTCGGAAGCGATCGGCGGCGTCGTCGCGGTCGATGGCGAGGCTCCCGGCTCGGGGGGCACCCAGGCGTTTGCGGAGGGCGGCAGTCACGCCACCTGGCGCGGCGCGGCGCGTACCACCTTTGGCGAGGCCGACCGCGGCTTCTCGATCGGTATCGCGGGCCAGCGCAGCGGCGGCATCGACAGCTTCGACGGCGCTGGCGACAAGGATGGCTACGATAATCTCGGCCTTCGATTTGCCGGCCGTTATCGCTCGTCCCCGTCCCTCCTGCTCGGCGCATCCGGCTTCGCACTGAAGGCGAAGAGCGAATTCGACGGGTTCGATCCCTTTACCTTCCTCCACGCCGACACGCTCGACGAGACGCGCAACAAGCTTGGTGCCGGCCGCCTGTTTGCAGAACTGGGCGACCGGGAACGGGCCTATGCGGTCGCCTCCGCCAGCCTCCTCGGTTCCTCGAACCGCAACGAACTGGCTGGCGAATTCCTCAACAAGACCCAAGCCAGCCGCCGCACGCTTGGGCTGGAGGGCGGATACCGCTTCGGCAAGCATCGCCTGATCGCCGCGGCGGAAAGCGAGCATGAGGAGTTCGAAGCGAACGACGCCGCCTTCG
Organism: Sphingomicrobium sp.; assembly: GCA_035494075.1. Taxonomy (GTDB): domain Bacteria; phylum Pseudomonadota; class Alphaproteobacteria; order Sphingomonadales; family Sphingomonadaceae; genus Sphingomicrobium. The sequence continues at coordinate 15,195 of DATJHF010000027.1, forward strand.
GCGGCTTCACCAACCAGGACAGGTCACGCAACCATCAGTCGCTGACGGTCGAATGGCGCGGCGAGGACCTGGGCCTGATCGACGCAGGTCTCGCCGTCCGGCAGGACATCTTCTCCCGGTTCAAGGATGCAACCAGCATCAGGGCATCGGTCAAAACCAATGTCTCCAGTTCATTATCGATCGCAGCAAACTATGGTGAAGGCATTGCCCAGCCTACATTTTTTGATCTCTACGGTTTCTTCCCAGGCTCCTTTGCCGGCAATCCCGGCCTGAAGCCGGAATCCAGCCGGGGCGGGGAAATCTCATTGCGCTATTCGACCGGCCAGCTTGGCGGCTCGGTCACCTATTTCCGCCAGCGCCTGAAGGACGAGATCGCCACCGTCTTCCTGCCCGACTTCACCTCCACCGCGGTCAACGCCGACGGCGAGAGCAAACGGCAGGGCATTGAGCTGGAAGGATATTACCAGCCGTCCGAAGCGCTGCGGCTGACGGTCAACTACGCCTGGCTGGATGCCAGCGAACCCGGCGTGGCCGGCGGCCAGGTCAGGGAGCCGCGCCGACCCAGGCACAGCGGCAGCGTCGCCGTCGACGGCTGCCGCGGTCGCCTCACCTACGGCGCGGCGGTCGTCTATACCGGCGAGCGCACCGACACGAATTTCGATTTCTTTCCGGCGCCGCTGGTCCGTTTCGACCCGTTTTGGCTGGCCAGCGCCCGTCTCGCCTACCGCCTGACCGGCCAGCTGGAAGCGCATCTGCGCGTCGCCAATGCCTTTGACGACCGCTACCAGGACGTCGTCGGCTATCGCACCGAAGGAAGGAGCATCCATGCCGGGCTTCGCCTCGCTCTTGGCAGCTAGCGCGGCCGTCCGGGTCGCCTCGCTCAACATGTGCACCGACGAATATCTGCTCCTGCTCGCCAGGCCGCAGGAGATTGCCAGCGTCAGCCGCCTGTCGCGCGATCCCGCCGACAGCTCGCTGTGGCGGCTCGGCCGGCGCTTTCCCGGCAACCGCGGAGACCTCGAGAGCGCCTTGAAGACCAGGCCCAACCTGTTGATCACGATGGGCGGCGGCGGAAAATCGACGGCGCTGATCGCCGGCAAGATGGGGCTGAGAACCCTCGACCTGCCCTTTCCAATGACGATTGGCGACGTGGCTTCGAACATGGATCGCGTTGCGGCGGCGCTGGGAGAGCCGGCGCGCTCTTCGCCCTGGAAGCGGCACTTGGCCCGTCTCCAGGCCCCGCACCAGGCCGCGAAGGACGCCATTTTCCTCGGAGCGGGAGGCAATAGCGTCGGCGCACGGTCAGTCGAGGCGGAATGGATGCGGCTCGCCGGACTCCGGCAACGTTCCCTGCCCGGCGGCCGCGCCAGCCTGGAAATGCTGGCGACACGGCCGCCGGCCGTCCTCTTGCGCTCGGCCTATCGCCGGTCCGAACGATCCCTCGGCCAGACCTGGCTGGAACATCCGCTGGCCCGCCCCAAATCGTCGAAGGTCATCCCGGTCGATGGGCGGCCCTGGACGTGCGCCGGCCCGTTGATGCTCGGCGAGGTCCAACGCCTCAGGGGCTTGCTATGAGGCTGTTGCTGGTCTTGCTCCTGCTGGTAGCGGCAGTCGCCCACCTCCTGCTGCCATTCGGGCCGCTGCGCGAGGCCCATGCGGTTGATCCCGGGCTGGCCGACCTGATCCTGATCCAGCTCCGCCTGCCGCGAACTCTGCTGGCGCTCGGCTATGGCGCGACGCTGGGGATCAGCGGGGCTGCCCTCCAGGCGATGTTCGCCAACCCGCTCGCCTCGCCCGACATCAGCGGCGCGTCGAGCGGCGCCGCGTTGGGCGCGGTGATCGGCGGCTATTGGCTGGGCCTGACCCAACCGCTGCTGCTTGCCGCCTGCGGCGCCGCGGGCGCGCTGGGCACATTGGCGCTGCTGGTCGCCTTGGCCGGGCGGAGGGCGGATACGACGACCCTGCTGTTGGCCGGGCTCGCCCTCGCCCTGGCTGCCGGAGCCGCAACCAGCCTTGCGCTCGCGCTGGCCCCCTCTCCCTTCGCCTTCTACGACGCCTACGACTGGCTGATGGGCAATTTCGCCGACCGCTCCTTGGCCCAGGCCGCGGCAGCGTTGGTCCCGGCATCTCTCGCCTCGGTCCTGCTGCTGCGCCGTGCCCATGCCCTGGACTTGACCGCGCTGGGCGAGGATGTCGCCGCTTCGCTCGGGCTCAGGCCGCGCCGGCTGGGCCTCGAAGTCATCGCCTTGTCGGCCATCGCGGTTGGCGCCTGCGTGTCGGTGGCCGGCGCGATCGGCTTCGTCGGCTTGGTCGCTCCGGTGTTCGGTCGCTCGATCAGCCGCGGTCATCCGGGATCGGCAATGATCCCCGCCGCCCTCATCGGCGCCATCCTGCTGGCCGCCGCCGACCTCGTCGTCCGCTCGGTCCCGCTCGACCGTCCCATTCCGGTCGGGGTGGTCACCGCGCTGTTCGGAACGCCGCTGTTCGTGTGGCTGGTCGTGACCATGCGGCGGAGGGTGACGGCATGACGTCACTCGTCGCCCGCCAGATCGGCATCCCCGGCCGCCTGCAGCGGACCGATCTCGACGTCCGGTCCGGCGAGCTGGTCGCGCTGGTCGGCCCCAACGGCGGCGGCAAGACCAGCCTGCTCCGCGCCCTCGCCCGAATTGAAAATGCTTCCGGCGTGGTCGCGGTCGACGGCGAGGACCTCGACCTCGCGCCCCTCGCCCGGCGCCGGCGGCTGCTCTCCTTCCTTCCCGCCTCGCGCGATGTCATTTGGCCGATCGCAGCGCGTGACGTGATCGCGCTCGGCCTCGACCGGCCCAATCCCACCCGCGTCGAAGAGCTCATCGGATTGCTGGAACTGGACTTGCTTGCCGACCGCCCGGTCAGCCGCCTGTCGACCGGCGAACGCGCCCGGATACTCCTTGCCCGAGCGCTTGCAGGAAATCCCCAAATCCTGCTGCTCGACGAGCCGCTCTCCAACCTCGACCCCTATTGGGTCCTGAGGATAATATCGATCTTGGAAACCACCGCCCGGTCAGGCCAATCGGTGCTCGTCGCCCTGCATGACCTCAGCCAGCTTCCCCGCTTCGGCCGGGCATTGCTCATCGCCGAGGGCCAGGTCCAGATGGACGAAACGCCCGCCAGCCTGGTGGCCAGCGAGCGCTTCGAACAGGTCTTCAGGATCCATGCCGCTGAGGGCGGCTGGGAGGTCAGCTGCCAGGCGGGTCCGCGATCATCGCCGTGAAACTGGCTTCGGCCGCCAGCTTGCCGTCGACTGAAGCCCGGCCGGTGAACTTGCAGACGGTCGCCCGCTTCTGGACGAACTCGACGTCGAGCTGGAGCAGGCAGCCGGGCTCGACCGGGTTGCGGAACTTCGCCCCTTCGATCGCCATGAAATAGACCAGCTTGCCGCTATCGGCGAGGCCGAGGCTTTCGACCGCCAGGATACCGGCAGCCTGGGCCAGCGCCTCTACAATCAATACGCCGGGCATGATTGGGCGCCCAGGGAAATGACCCTGGAAGAAGCCCTCATTCATGCTGACGGCCTTGATCGCGGTGATCGACTGGTCAGTGACGATCTTCTCGACCCGGTCGACCAGCAGCATCGGATACCGATGCGGCAACGCCGCCATCACCCGCCGGATATCCAGCGGGCCGATGACGGCGCCTGAGCCTTGTTCGCTCACCGGCCCTGGGGGCTGGTCGCCGGCTGGGCTGGCGCCGTGGTGGCCACGCTCGGAAGCGCAGCGTTCAGCGAAGTCAGGACATCGGTGGTGATGTCGACGGTCGGCGCAAAACGGATTGCCGCACCGCTGTCGAGCAGGATGTTGGCGCCACGCTTCTGCATCGCCGGCTGGAGCAGCGGAGCAAGCTTCGAGTTGATCTGCTGGCTGATGTAAGCCTGGTTGCGCTGGATCTGGTTCTGCTGCTTCTCAAGCTCCTGGGCGGCTGCAACTTCCTTCTGCTGGAAGGCCTGGATGCGCTGGGTCAGCGCCGCGTCGGGCTGCTTTCCGTTGAGGGCGTTGACCGCGGTCTGGAGCTGGGTGCGCTCCGGCTGCAGCTGCGTGTTGAGCTGCTGGCGGCGGGTATTGAAGGCGTTGACCTGACCTTGCAGCGTCGCCCCAGCGGTCTTGCAGGCAGTGCACTCGCGACCGACGCGATCGAGGTCGACCACGGCGATCTGCGCGTTCGGCACCTGCTGGGCAAGGGCCGGAGTGGCAAGGGCGGATGCCGCGATCAGCGCGGCGGCGGTAAGACGATTAATCATTAGAATTGTGTTCCTACGTTGAAAGAGAAGAACTTGGTTTCATCCCCATCCTGCTTGAGCAGGGCTTTGGCGATATCAATACGCAGCGGACCGAAAGGTGACACCCAGTTGACGCCTACACCCACCGAGAGACGCGGCTTGATCGAGTCTCCCAAATAGCTTTCCTTGAAGCCGGAGTTGGCAACATAGGTGAACCCGGTGTTGCAGGTGTCCCCAGGGGCGAGGATCTGGGTTTGCGGGGCCGTGTCCGGATCTGAATTGTCCGGCTCCTGGCAGATGCCCGGCGCGTCCGTCAGCAGTGGCTTGGTCAGTTTCCAGACCGAGCCGACGTCGACGAAGGCCGACGGTCGAATGCCAAGGTTCTTGAGTGCTGACGTCGACGGGAATTCGATTTCGATACGGCCCATATAATAGGCGCGGCCGCCAAGCGCGTCGCTGACGACGTTCTTGTCGTCATTGTCCAGTTCGGTCGGGCTGATGTAAGGGCGCCGTTCGACGCGCGGGCCGATGCCGCGGATATCAAAACCGCGCATCTGCGGGCCAAAGAAGCGATCGCTGATCCGGATGGGATCCTGGCCATCGCCTTCCGACTTCTCCAGCGGGTGGATGTACCCGCCTTCGGCATGGATCGACAGTACGAACGCCTTTGGCAGGAGGAAGTACTTCGTCGCATCGAGGCGGCTGCGAAGATATTTCACGTCTCCGCCAAGCCCGGCGAAATCCTGGCCGAAGATGACTCGCTGGCCCCGGGTGGCGCGAACGCCGTTGGTGTCATCGTAGCCGGCGTTGTAACCCACCAGCGAGGTCAGGTGCTTGCCCAGTTCCTGGCACAGGTAGCGGCCGGCAAGCCGCGGGCTGCACTCGTCCGGGGTCGTCGGATCATTGTCGACATCCTCGAAGAAGGTGCTCTCGTCGAGGGTAATGTCGTCCTGGGACAGGGAGTAGCGCGCGCCGAAGGTAACGAACTCGGTGACCGGGAAGCCAATTCGAACCACGCCGCCGATCCGGTTCTGCCCGTAGGTCTGGTTGCGCTCATTGCCGACGAAATTGAAGCTGTTGTAATCCTGGTAGAACAGTTCGCCGCCGAGCAGGATGTTCTTGTCGAACAGGGCCGGTTCGGTGAAGCCGGCCGAAATGGACTTCGAATAACGCGAGTAGCTGACACCGGCCTGGAGCTGCTGCCCCTTGCCCATGAAGTTCCGCTGCGCGATCGATGCCGAAAGAATGAACCGTTCCAGGCTGGAATAGCCGGCCGACAATTGCAGCTCGCCGGTCGATTTTTCTTCGACGTCGAGGTTGAGGACGACACGGTCGTTCGAACTGCCCTGGGTCTGCTTGATCTCCAGATTTTCCTGGAAGAAGCCGAGGCTTTGGATGCGGTCCTGGCTGCGCTTGACCTTGAAAGCGTTGAACGCGTCGCCTTCATTCAGCCGGAACTCGCGGCGAATGACCTTGTCGTGGGTGACGGTATTGCCCTGGATGTTGATTCGCTCGACGTAGACGCGCGGTGACTCGCCGACCTTGAAGGTGATGTTCATCAACTTCTTTTCGGCATCGCGATCGAAGTTGGGCGAGACGTCGGCAAAGGCGTAGCCCCGGGCGCCCGCCACTTCATTGAGGCCGGTTACCGTGTCTTCGACCAGCTTGGCGTTGAACCAGCTGCCCGGCTTGATCTTGACCAGCGCCTTCACCGTGTCGGCACTGAAATCGCGCAGCTCGCTTTCCGCCTCGACGGTGCCGAACTTATAGCGCGGGCCTTCCTCGATCACATAGGTGATGATGAAGTCCTTGCGGTCCGGGGTCAGTTCGGCAAGCGCCGAAACCGTGCGGAAGTCGGCATATCCCTGGGTAAGATAGAATGCGCGCAGCTTCTGCTGGTCGGCCGCAAGCCGGTCGGGGTCATAGCTGTCATTGGACTTGAACCAGCCGAGCAGGCCGCCGGCCTCCTTGGTGAACATTTCCTTGCGCAGGCGGCCATCGGAATATTCGTTGTTGCCGATGATGTTGATCGCCCGCACCTGCGACTTGTCGCCCTCGCTGATCTCGAAGATCAGGTCGACGCGGTTCTGGTCGAGCTCGATGATCTTGGGCTCGACGCTGGCCGCGAATCGGCCCTGGCGGCGATACAGCTCGATGATCCTGTCGACGTCGGCGCGAACCTTGGAGCGCGTGAAAATCTGCCGGGGCGAAAGCTTGATCTCCGGCATGATCTTGTCGTTCTTGATGCGCTTGTTGCCTTCAAGAACGATGCGGTTGATGACCGGATTCTCGCGCACGGTGATGACCAGGTTGCCGGTGTCGGCACCGGTGATCACGACGTCGGCGAACAGCTCGGTGGCGTAGAGGTCCTTGAGCGCCTGGTCGAGCGTTTCGGCAGTATATTCCTGGCCCGGGAAGAGGTTCGAATAGCTGCGAACCGTTTCCGGCTCGAGGCGCTCTGAGCCGGCGACGCGGATTGACCGGATCGTTCCGGCCGTAGCAGGGGCCACAGGCGCTGGCCCCGGCTGCGCTGCTGCCGGCGCAGGTTGCGCGGCAGCGGGCGCGGCTTGCGCCGCCGGAGCGGCCTCCTGGGCCAGGATCGGAGCGGACCAGCCGCCAAGGATGGTGCCAACCAACAGGAACCCGGCCATCCGCTTGGTATATTCAGTGGTGCTGGAACTCACGCTTCCCCGCCTAATTTGCTGGGCGGCCCGCTGCCCGCGGTGCCGCAGATGATTGCCACGCCCTGCCCGAACCATTCTATCCAATCAA
>DATJHF010000028.1:0-40844 GCA_035494075.1 Sphingomicrobium sp.
ACCGAATAGCCGGCCTCGCGCGCCAACCCTGCGCAAACCATCGAATCCAGCCCGCCGGACAGCAGCACCACCGCTGACTTGCTCAATTCATTGCTCATTTCCGGGCGCAGATAGGCGCGGCAGCCACAAAAAAATAGGGCCGCACGAAACGAGCGGCCCAGTTGTTCGGGCCTTGACCCGAAAGGGAGGAAAGCGTGCCGAAGAAGGGCACGACGCAGCTAATAGCCGGATTATGGTTAAAGCCCGCTTAACGGAGCTTCATATTTACGGACGGCAGTCGCCCATCCGTCTCGCGTAAAGCTTGTAATGGAACGGCAGTCCGCCCGAAATTCCTTGCGTGTCGATAGTCAGCGAGCGCGGCGTGAGCAGCGTCACGGCCGAGCGTCCGAATCCTCCATCGGCGCAGTTATAATTGATCTCGGCACTGCTGCCGTTGTCGCGAACCACGGTTCGCGTGCAATTCCCGCCTCGATGCTCGAATTGAGCCAGGACGTCCGGCGAGGGCACGCAAACCCGGGTCGGATCATGCCCGTTCGCGCTTTTGCTCAGCTCCCATAGGCCGCCGGCCGCGGGAGCAAGCGCACGCGGCACCGTGGCAGTCACGATACCTGCTGCAAGAAAAGCAATGACGGCCATAAGGCCGATTCGAGCCCCGTTACGCATCACGAGCCATTTACCACAGGCTAGTTAACCCTGCGTAATTCTAAGCAGCTTCGGCTGCGATTGGAAAGCTGCTCGCGCAAAAGGCGCAATCGACCCGGATCATGCCGTCGTCGCCGACCATCGCCGCCCGCTCGTCGGGCGGGAAACGGGCAATCACCGAAGCGACATAGTCGGGGCTGCACCGGCAGCCCTTCGACAACGCGACCGGAGGGAGGGTCCGCACTTCCGGCTCCTCGTGCAGCAGGCGCCAGACCAAGTCGTCGAGCGGAAGGTCGCGATCGGTCAGTTCATCCGGCTGTACCGACCCCACCAGCACCGCAACATGCGGCCATTCGGGGTGGTCGAGCCGGGTATGAAGCCGGTCGCGCCCCTCCTCGCCTTCCGGCAAGTGCTGGAACATCAGGCCGCCGGCCACCCAGCCGCGGTCGTCCTTCCGCGCCGCCAGCCGGACGATCGATGGAATCTGCTCCGACTGGGCGAAATAGCTTTGCGCCGCGTCGCCAAGCCCCTCGCCCTCCAGCGGCACAATGCCCTGGTAGCGTTCCTTGGTTGCCGGCTGGTCGAAGGTAATGGCCAAATAGCCGCGCCCGAACAGGGAAAACAGGGTCGGGTTGGGGCCGGCCTCGGCCAGCCGCTCGGGATCGTGGCGGACGTAACCGCGAAGTTCGCCGCCGAGATAGTCGCAGACCAAAAGGTCGATGATCCCGGCCTCGGTCTGCGCCTGGATGGTCAATTGTCCGCCTGGATCCTTGAGCAGCGAGCCCAGCAACGCGGTCAGCACCAGTGCTTCCGCAAGCAGCTGCTCGAGCGCGGGCGGATAGCCGTGATTGGCAAGGATCTGATCGAGCGCGGGGCCGATCCGCGCAGCGCGCCCACGGGCGTGCCGCGACGGCAAGGTGACGCCCAGCGCGACGTCCTGGTTCAACGAGATTTCAGTCATCCGCGGCCAAATGGGACCGACTGCCCGAAATCGCAACCTAGCCGATTTTTTCCAGCGCCCAGAGCAGCAGCGCTTTCTGCGCATGCAGGCGGTTCTCGGCCTCGTCCCATACGGCCGACTGGGGGCCGTCGATCACGGCATCGCTGACCTCTTCGCCACGATGGGCGGGGAGGCAGTGCAGGAAGGTCGAGCCTGGCAGTGCCCGCGCCATCATCGCCTCATCGACCTGGAAGCCCGCGAAAGCCTCCTCGCGATACTCATCTTGTTCCTGCCCCATGGAAACCCAGGTGTCGGTCACCACCACCTCGGCGCCATCGACCGCCTCGACCGGATCACAGCCGAAGTAGATGTCGTCGCGCGTCGCGGCCATCGCGCACATGCCGACATCCGGCTCGAACAGGCTGGGCGTGGCAACCGCCAATCCGAAGTGCATCAGCGCCGCGGCCTCGATCAGCGAGTTGCAGACATTGTTGCCGTCGCCGACCCAGGCCCAGCGCGATCCCGCCAGCTTGGCGCGGTGTTCGATGACCGTCTGCATGTCGGCGAGCAGCTGGCAGGGGTGGGAAAAGTCGGTCAGGCCGTTGATCACCGGCACACTGGCATACTGTGCAAGCTCGACCGCCTTTTGATGATGATCGGTGCGGATCATGATCACGTCGGCAAAGCGCGACAGCACGCGCGCCGTGTCGGCAATCGTCTCGCCACGGCCGAGCTGGGACGAGCCGCTCTCAAGAACGATGGTCGACCCGCCAAGCTGCCGCATGGCGAGGTCGAAGCTGATGCGAGTCCGCGTCGAGCTCTTCTCGAACACCATCGCCAGGATCATGCCGTCCAGCGGCCGGTCGGCGTCCACCTTGCCCTTGGGCCAGCCTGACCTTTTCTCCTTCCGCTCCATCGCCTCGTTGAGGATGGCCGCAATCGCTTCCCCTCCCGCGTCGGACAGGTTGAGGAAATGGCGCATCGTCACGCCGCTTCGGGGACGTCGTAATCCGCGGCCGCGGCCGACAGGCCCTCGACAAACTCGGCGATGTGGCTGTCGTCGATGGTCAGCGGCGGAAGCACGCGAACCACATTGTCGCCGGCGGCGACGGTCAGGATGCCCTTGGTGCGAAGATAGGTGACGAACGCGCGGCTGTCGGTCTTCATCTTGACGCCCAGCATCAGGCCAATGCCGCGAACGCTTTCGAACAAATGGTCGTGATTGGGGATCATCTGTTCAAGCGCGGAGCGAAGCCGCTCGCCCATGGCGCGAACATGCGAGAGGAACTCGTCATTGGCGACGACATCGAACACCGCCTGACCGGCGGCCATTGCCAGCGGATTGCCGCCATAGGTCGAACCATGGGTGCCGATGACCATGCCGGCCGCGGCCTTCTCAGTGGCGAGACAGGCGCCCATCGGGAAACCGCCGCCAATGCCCTTGGCCGAAGCCATGATGTCCGGCGTCACGCCATAATATTCATAGGCGTAGAGATAGCCGGTGCGCGCCACTCCGCATTGCACCTCATCGAACACCAGCAGCAGGTCGTTCTCGTCACAGGCCTTACGCAGGCCGTTGATGAATTCCTTCGAAGCGGGCCGGATGCCGCCCTCTCCCTGGACCGGCTCGACCAGGAAGCCGGCCGTGCTTTCATCGACCGCCGCCAGTGCGGCCTCGAGGTTGTCGAACTCGACGACTTTGAAACCCGGCAGCAGCGGCGCGAAGCCGTCGATCATCTTGGCCTGATCGGTCGCGCTGATCGTCGCCATCGTCCGGCCATGGAAGGCGTTGGAGAAGGTGATGAGCGTATGCTTGTGGGGATTACCCTTGGCATGGTGATAGCGGCGCGCGGTCTTGATCGCGCATTCGACGGCCTCGACTCCGGAATTGGTGAAGAATACCGTGTCGGCGAAGGTGCTGTCGATCAGCCGCTGGGCGAAGGCCTCGCCCTGGGGCGACCCGTACAGGTTCGACACATGCATCAGGGTCGCCGCCTGGTCCTGGATGGCCTTGGTCAGGTGGGGATGCCCATGGCCCAGCAAATTGACCGCAATCCCCGCGGCGAAATCGAGATATTTCTCGCCCTGCTCGCCATAAAGATAGACCCCCTCGCCCCTCACCGGCCGCACGGGCGAACGCGGGTAAACGGGCATGAGTGGCGTAATGGCCATGACGGCTCCTTCGGGCGATATGAAAATTAGCGGGGCGGCCCCCCGGGACCGCCTTGGCGCGCCTATAGCCATGACGCCCATCAAACAAAAGGGGCGGGCCATAAACGCGGCCCGCCCCTCCTTCTTACGCATTACCCAGGCAAGATGCCCAAAGGGTTAGCCGTCGTGGTCTTGGCCCTGATCGTCTTCATAGCGATCGTTGCGGCCGTCGCGGTCCTGGTCGCGCCAGTTGTCCCGGTCGCCCCAATGGTCGCGATTGTCGTAATTGGCCCAGCGGCCACGGTGGTTGTTGCCGTCCCTGGCCTCGCGCTGGATGCGGATCTCGAGGTTCTGGATGCCGCGTTCGACATTGTAGATCTCGCGGCCGTTGAGTCCGTTGCGCGAGGCATAGCGCAGGCGCTGCTCAAGGTTGCGAGCGTCGTTGCGAAGGCGCGAAGCCTCACGCTCGCTAAGGATGTCGCGGCGGTCGAGCTGAACGATCTGGCGCTGCAGCTGGTCGATCCGCACCTGCAGACGGCGCACCTGGCCGTAGTTGTTGTAGCCGTAGCCGTTGTTGTAGCCGTAGCCATTGTTATAGCCCTGCTGCGGCGGATAATATTGCGCTGCGGCCGGGGCCGCTGCGGTGAGGGCGGAAGCGGCAAGCGCCGCGGCAATCACAAACTTACGCATCACTGCTCTCCTTTGAGCGGGTTGATGCCTAGGTTGTGGGGCTTGTGCAGTGAGATGAGGCTGAACGCCCCCGTTATCCGCCGTTCACCGACCTTAACCGTTCAACCGGCTGATATTGCTCAATTCTTGATTTTCCACCCGCTTTTCAGGAGCGAATAGCAGGCCGCGAACAGCACGATATTGATCAGCGCCAGTAAGGTTGCGCCGACATAGATGGGCGAATCGGCCTCGCTCAGGAACCCATGGCGGAAGCCGGAGATGACATAGAAGAAGGGATTGGCGTGGCTGATTGCCCGGAACGCCGGTGACAGCTGCTCGGCCGAATAGAAAGTGCCGGACAGCAGTGACAGGGGCGCCACGACAAAGTTGCTGATCGCCGCGGCATGGTCGAACTTCTCAGCCCAGATCGACGTCAGCAGGCCGAGGAACGCCAGCATGAGCGAGCCCATCAGCCCAAACCAGAACACCGACAGCGGGTGGGCAATTCCGACGTGAACGCCGGGCCAGAAGCTCATCACAATCCACACCGCGAGGCCGACCAGGAAGGCGCGAGTGACCGACGCGCCAACCAGTCCGGCGATCAGCTCGCCAGTCGACAGGGGCGGCATCAGATAATCGACGATCGTTCCCTGGATCTTGCCGACCAGCAGCGAGAAACTCGAATTGGCGAAACTGTTCTGGATCATCGCCATGACGATAAGGCCAGGGGCAATGAAATCCGCGAACGGAACCCCCAGCACCAGCCGGCCCGACCGGCCCAGCGCGACGGTGAAAATGATGAGGTACAGGAGCGTGGTCACGGCCGGGGCCCAGACGGTTTGCATCTGCACCTTGAAGAACCGCCTCACCTCCTTGATATAGAGGGTCTTAAGGCCGCCCCAGTTGACGCCTTCAAGGCTGGGCTTGCCGGGCTCGCTTCTAACCCAGGAGGGAGTCTGGTCGTTCACGCGACAATCGCCTATCGGCAGCCGCGCCTCTATTCAACTGGGGGCACGCAAAGACAATGGAGTAGAGTTTTCAAATGAGCTGGACGGAAGAGCGCATCGAGCGCCTCAGGACGATGTGGACCAAGGGCGCTACTGCCAGCCAGATCGCCGACGAGCTGGGCGGCGTCAGCCGCAACGCGGTGATCGGCAAGGCCCATCGCCTCGGCCTCGAATCGCGCCCGTCGCCGGTGAAGCCAGGCGAGGAAAAGGAAAAGAAGGCCAAGGCCGCGCCCGCGCCAAAGGCCGCCAAGCCCGCGCCCGCGCCCAAAGCTGCACCAGTCTCGCCCGAGCCTCGCGAATCGTCTGCCGATGCGCCGCGGCCCGATTTCGCTGCCGCTCCTCCGCCCGCCAAGGTCGCCGAACCCGGCATCCAGTATCGCTCGGTCGGCCCGGGCGGATTCATTCGCCAGGGCCCTGGCGACACCCAGGCGCCGATCCCGCCTGCGCCGCCGCGCCGGCTGGTCCCGGCCAAGCCCTCTGCCGAGGTTGCCGATAAGACCTCGCTGCTGGACCTCAACGACCGCGTCTGCCGCTGGCCGATGGGCCATCCCGGCGAGCCCGATTTCCATTTCTGCGGCCAGGCAGCCAACCCCGGATATCCCTATTGCGTGGAGCATTGCGGCGTCGCCTATCAGGCGCAGCTGCCTCGCCGCGACAGGCGTCCGCCGCCGCCACTGCCCTACGGCGGCCCGAGAGTAAGGTGATCGCATTCTGGGTGAGATGAAAAAAGGCCCCGCGAAAATCGCGGGGCCTTCTTCATTAGCTTAGGAGCCGACTACGCTTCAGTTGTTTCCGTAGCCTTCGCTTCGATCGCGTCCTGCTGCGGAGCAGCTCCGCCGATCGAGATCTTCTTGGGCTTCATCGCTTCCGGGATCTCGCGAACAAGATCGATCGACAGCAGGCCGTCCTTCAGGTCTGCATCCGTGACCCGGATATGGTCCGCCAGGCCAAAACGCCGTTCGAACGAACGATTGGCAATGCCGCGGTGAACATAGTCCGCCTTATCGTCATCGACCTTCTTGCCGGTGACGATCAGCTGGTTCTGCTGGGCGGTAATGTCGATCTCATCGCGGCCGAAGCCGGCCACTGCCAGGTTGATCCGGTAATGATTGTCGTCGACCCTGAGCAGGTCGAACGGCGGGTAGTTTTCGCCGCCCTGCGCGATCGAGCTATTTTCCAGCAAGTCGAACAGGCGGTCGAAGCCGATAGTGGAGCGCCGGAAGGGCGCGAAATCAAATGCACTACGCATAATTTGTCCTCCTCTTGAGCAACAATGGCGGGAGGAAGGGCCGCTCTCGGGCCCTTGCGTCCCGTCGCCGATCCCATCTGGCGACCGGCGAGCGTGATTTGGTTGCAACAGCCCGATTTTCAAGGGTCGAGATAGCTTGGCACCCGGCCGTTCCGCCCCCTATAGCGTTCGACAAATGTCCGATCTTTTCGCTTCCGGTTCCGCTCTGCCCGCCGACAATTACGACGCATCCGCGATCGAAGTCCTGGAAGGGCTCGAACCGGTCCGGCGCCGCCCCGGCATGTATATTGGCGGGACCGATGCCCGCGCCCTTCACCATCTCGCCGCCGAGGTGATCGATAACTCGATGGACGAGGCGGTCGCCGGGCACGCCAGCCGCATCGAGGTCACGCTCGAGCCCGGCAACCGGCTAACCGTCGCCGACAATGGCCGCGGCATCCCGGTCGACCCGCACCCCAAATTTCCCGGCAAGTCGGCGCTGGAAGTGATCCTCACCACCCTCCATTCCGGCGGCAAGTTCGAGGGCAAGGCCTATTCGACGTCGGGCGGCCTCCACGGCGTCGGCGTTTCGGTGGTCAACGCCCTGTCGACCGAGACGATCATCGAGGTTGCCAAGGACAAGAAGCTCTATCGCCAGTCCTTCGCCAAGGGGAACGCCACTTCGGCGCTGGAGGAAGTCGGTGCAGCCCCCAACCGGCGCGGAACGACCGTCAGCTTCATTCCCGACCCGGAAATCTTCGGTGCCGACGCGGCATTCGACCCGGCTCGGCTCTACAAGCTTGCCCGGTCCAAGGCCTATCTCTTCGCAGGCGTCGAAATCCGCTGGCGCTGCGACCCATCCCTGGCGTCCGCGGATGTGCCCGAACAGGCGGTGTTCCAGTTCCCCGGCGGCCTCGCCGACCATTTGAACGAGCAGCTGGAGGGCCGCGAATGCGTCACCGCACCGCCGTTCGCCGGGCGGCAGGACTTTCCCGACGGCCAGGGATCGGCCGAATGGGCTGTCGCCTGGCCAGTGTGGAGCGAAGGCTCCAACGAAAGCTATTACTGCAACACCATCCCAACGCCCGACGGCGGCACGCACGAGGCGGGCTTGCGCGCGGCGCTGACCAAGGGCGTCCGCGCCTTTGCCGACCTCATCGGCCAAAAGAAGGCCAAGGACATCATCCCCGACGACGTGCTGAACGGCGTCGAGCTGATGCTGAGCGTGTTCATCCGCAACCCGCATTTCCAGAGCCAGACCAAGGACCGGCTGACCAGCCTTGAGGCGGCGCGGTTCGTCGAGGCGGCGGTGCGCGACCATTTCGACCATTATCTCGCCGACAATATGGACCGTGGCCGGGCGCTGCTTGGTGCGGTCCTCGAGCGGATGGACGAGCGGCTGAAACGCCGCGCCGAGCGCGAGGTCAAGCGCAAGACCGCGACTTCGGCGCGCAAACTTCGCCTGCCCGGCAAGCTCACCGACTGCGCCAATGACGATGCCGAAGGCACCGAGCTGTTCATCGTCGAAGGCGACAGCGCGGGCGGCTCGGCCAAGCAGGCCCGCAACCGCAAGACCCAGGCGATCCTGCCGATCCGCGGCAAGATCCTGAACGTCGCCTCGGCCAGCGCCGACAAGATTCGCGCTAACCAGGAAATCGCCGACCTCCAGCAGGCGCTCGGCTGCGGCATCCGCGACAAATGGGCCGAGGAGGCGCTGCGCTACGAGCGGGTCATCATCATGACCGACGCCGACGTCGACGGCGCCCATATCGCGACGCTGCTGATGACCTTCTTCTTCCAGGAAATGCCGGAGCTGGTGCGGCGCGGCCATCTGTTCCTCGCCCAGCCGCCGCTCTATCGCCTGACCGTGGGCTCGAAGAGTGCCTACGCCCGCGACGACGCCCATCGGGCGGAGCTGGAGCGGACGGAGTTCAAAGGCAAGAAGGTCGAAGTGTCGCGGTTCAAGGGCCTTGGCGAAATGAACCCGCAGCAACTTAAGGAAACGACCATGGACCCGGGATCGCGGTCGTTGATCCGCATAACGCTGCCGGCCGAATATCAGGACCGCCAGCCGGTCCGCGACCTGGTCGACCAGCTGATGGGCAGGAACCCCGAACACCGCTTCAACTTCATCCAGAGCCGCGCTTCGGCGGTGTCGGATGAGGAGATCGACGTCTGAGGGAAAGGGGCTCGCCCGATCGCCGCAGCATCAAAGGCCTGCGCCAATTTCTGGACGCCGAACAGCAGCGCAGTTGGATGGAGGGCGAGACTGTCCTGGACGACTCCGGCGAGCGCTCGGAAGCCCTCGAGCAGCGGTTCAAATATGTGGCGCGATTTGAGAAGCTGCTTCGCCGGCCGCAGGCGCAAGAGGTCCTGGAGATTCTCAGGATCTACGGCGAAACCTGCCTGCCCATCCCGCGCCAGACGGAGCGCTACTATTGGTCGGTTTCCTGCCTGCCATCGACCTCGGACAAGCCACTGGTCCGCGTCAACGCAAGCTGGATGGAGCTGTTCACGCTTCTACCGGACGGTGACGGCCTCCGCGCCCGGTTCATCCTTCATCTGTCGGACTTCACCATCGATTGCTCGGCCACTCCGGATCTCCTCGACGAAAATTTCCTCGAGCAATGCGTCGGGACGTCCGAAGGCGTCAGCCATTCCATCTGGAACGGGCCTGACATTTTCATCCTCAAGGTCCGAGGCGCCGCCTCAATCCGCGCCGTCCTCGCAAACCCCCGCGCCCTCCGCGCCATTCGAAGGTTCAACCTGACGCACATGAATCGGGGGCGGAACGCCTATCAGGCGAGCCATTGCTACAGCGTTGCGGACTTCATGCTCGGAGACTGACGCAATTCGACCTATGCCTACCGCGATCCGAACCCCGTCGTCATCGTGCGGATGGTCCGGAACACAATCAACAGGTCGAGCCAGGCCGAGAAATACTTCACATAGTAGAAATCATACTTCAGCTTGTCGTCGACCTCGTCGACGCTCGCCACATGTCCCTGGTTGACCTGAGCCCAGCCGCTGATTCCCGGCCGCACGACATGACGATAGCGATAAAAGGGAATCTGGCCGGTATAATAGGCCGACAGCACCTCGGCTTCTGGTCGCGGGCCGATCCAGCTCATTTGCCCGGCCAGGATGTTGAAGATTTGCGGCAGCTCGTCGAGCCGGGAGCGCCTCAGTCGCACACCGACCCGGGTGATGCGCGCGTCGCCATCGCTGGTGATCACGTCGTCGATGCTGCCGCCGGCCTCGCGATGCGCCATGGTGCGGAACTTGAGCATGTCGAACGGCTGGCCTGCCTGGCCGATCCGCCGCTGCCTGAACAGTACCGGTCCCTTGCTGTCGAGCCGGATGGCGAGCGCGATTCCGCCCATCACCGGCAGGGCGACCGGCAGGGCAAGCAAGGCCGTGACGAGGTCCGCCAGCGCCTTCAGGTGGAAATAGCCACGCGCCGGCACCAGGCTGCCGAAGCTATTCTCCCGCAAATGGTCGATCTCGACCTTGCCGGTCAGCGATTCATAGAGCTGCTTGACCTGGTAGACCATTCGCCCATCGACCGCCGCGTCGGCCAGCAGCGCCTCCCATTCCGGCGGCATTTCCGGAGATGCGAAATCGGCAACCAGGCCATCGCAACCCGCGGCATCTCCAAGGTCGGGAAGCTGCATGACCCGCCACTCGACATTGTCGATCGATTTCAGGCGGTCGACATCGCCAAAGGGCACGATGGCGATGCGGTGCCGGATGTAGCGATGGACGGCGAAATAAAGGCCATAGCCCCACAGGATATGGGCGACGAACCCCGCGACCAGCGCCAGCCGGTCGTAGGGCAACCTGGCCAGCAGCAGGATCGTGATGATCGTCGCATGGGCGAGTACGATCGCCGGGAGGATGACATGGGTGGAGCGGTTGCCGGGATAGGTCTCGATCGACAGCCGGGTCCAGAATGCAATCATCACCGCGAGGGTGTTGAACATCAGCGAATTGATCGATGCCGCGTAGAAGGCATCGACCGGCAGGATCAGTGCGCGGAGCAGGAACGGCACCAGCGCCACCGTGACCAGCGCTCCCAACAGGTTGAAACGCTGGCGCGCGATGAACCGCCGTTGGGTACGCAGGGTTGTCGGCGGCGAGTGCAGCATCTCAGCAGCGCCTCATAGGGTCCAGCGCCGGAGCCCCGCCGGCAGGTCGAGCTTGCGCCACATTCCCTTGAGGTCGGCGACTACGCCATTGTCGGTTAGCTTGCTCATCACCGCGTCAGCGGACATCGTCTCATAATCCTTGTGCCTGACCGCACCGATCAAGCAATCGAACCGGCCGTCGGGTTCCGATTCCAATTCAAGCTCATATTCGCGCCTGACCTCGTCCCGATCGGCCAGCGGGTCGGTGACCGTCACGTCATGCCCGAGCCATGACAGGCGGCGGACGATATCGACCGCGCGGCTGTTACGGACGTCGGGCACATTCTCCTTGAAGGTCAGGCCGAGGAACAGGATGCGCTTGGAGGCCGATCCAAGCAGCGTGTGGAGACGGTCGGCGATCCACCGCCCCATGTCGTCATTGATCCCGCGTCCGGCCAGGATCACGCGCGGGTCATGGCCGATCCGTTGCGCATGAAAGCTAAGGTAATAGGGGTCGACGCCGATGCAGTGGCCGCCGACCAGTCCCGGCTCGAACGGCAGGAAATTCCACTTGGTCCGCGATGCATCGAGCACATCCCACACCGACACGCCGTTGTGGCTCAGGATCTGCGCAATCTCGTTCATAAAGGCGATGTTGATGTCGCGCTGGGCATTTTCGATCGCCTTGGCCGCTTCGGCGGTGCGGATCGAGGCCGCGCGGAACACTCCCGCCTCGGTCATGGTGCCATATAGATGCTCCAGCTGGTCGAGCACCTCCTCGTCCTCGCCTGCGATCACCTTGATGATCTTGTCGACCCGGTGAACCTTGTCGCCGGGATTGATTCGCTCGGGACTGTAGCCGAGCCGGAAGTCGGAGCCGCGCTGCAGGCCGGAGACCTTCTCGATCAACGGGCCGCACTCCTCCTCGGTGGCGCCGGGGTAGACGGTGCTTTCGAATATGATCGTCGGACGGAGCGTCCGGTCGATCCACCCCGCCAGCCGCCGCGATGCGGCCAAGAGTGCTCCCAGGTCCGGCTGATTTCGCTCGTCCACCGGGGTCGGGACGGTGACGATGATAATGTCGGCGTTCCGGCAGTCATCGTCGCTATCCGTGAACGACATCCGGGTGGACGCGAGTGCCGCCGCATCGACTTCCAGCGTCCGGTCGATGCCTTCGCGCAACTCGGCAATGCGCGAGCTGTCAATGTCGAACCCCACGACTTCCATGTCCGGATGCGCTTCGGCCAGCGCCACTGCCAGCGGCAGCCCGACATAACCCAATCCGACGATGATGGTCTTGCCGCCGCTCTTGTTCATCCCCGCCCCAACGCGCTGCTGCCAAGTGCGTTTCGGATCAATTCAAATCCTCTTTAGCGGGAATTGGCGCCATTGCGACCGCGGCCTACTCCGAAATGGACCAATCCCGATTGTTCCGCTTCGTCCGCATTGTAGACGTTGCGCAGGTCCACCAGCACCTTGCCTCGCATCCGCCTGGCGATGTCGTCGAGGTCCAGCGCGCGGAACTCATCCCATTCCGTGACGATCACCAGCGCGTCGGCGCCATCGGCTGCCTCTTCCTCCGAAGCCGCGTAGTCGATCTTTGGCAAGACCTTCTCCGCCTGCTCCCGGCCGACCGGGTCGTAGGCGATGATGCTGGCCCCGGCATCGAGCAGCCCGTTGATGAGCGGGATGGACGGCGCATCGCGCATGTCGTCCGTGTTTGGTTTGAAGGTAAGGCCCAGGATTCCGATCCGCTTGCCTTCTACACTGCCGCCGAGCGCAGCCTTGACCCTGTCGGCCATCGCTTCCTTGCGGCGGTCGTTGACCTCGACCACGGTCGAAACAATCCGTTGCTTGATCCCGGCCTCTTCCGCTGTCCGCAGCAAGGCCAGCGTATCCTTGGGGAAGCAGCTGCCGCCATAGCCCGGCCCGGCGTGCAGGAACTTCGGCCCGATCCGATTGTCGAGGCCGATGCCTCGCGCCAAATCCTGCACGTCGGCGTCGACCGCCTCGCACAGGTCGGCCATCTCGTTGATGAAGCTGATCTTGGTCGCGAGGAAGGCATTGGCGGCATATTTGGTGAGCTCGGCCGTCCGCCGCCCGGTGAACAGCATCGGCGCCCGGTTGAGAAACAGCGGCCGGTAGATTTCGGCCAGCACTTCACGGGCCTTGTCGTCCTCGGCGCCGACCAGGATTCGATCCGGATGCTTGAAATCGGCGATCGCCGCACCTTCCCGCAGGAACTCCGGATTGGACGCCACCGACATGCCGTCCGGCGCGCCCTTGTCCTTGAGCAAGGCGGCGATCTTGTCGCCGGTACCGACCGGCACGGTTGACTTGGTGACGACCACGATCGGCCCCTTGAGCAGCCCGGCAAGCTCTTCGACCGCGGCGAATACATAGCTCAAATCGGCATGGCCATCGCCGCGCCGCGAAGGGGTGCCGACGGCGATAAACACCGCTTCCGCGCCATCGAGCGCCTTGGCGAGGTCAGTCGTGAACGCCAGCCGTCCACGCTCGACATTGGCCTTCACCAGCCCTTCGAGGCCCGGCTCCCAGATCGGCATCTTGCCGGCAAGCAACCCCTCGATCTTGGCCTGGTCCTTGTCGACGCAGGTCACATGATGGCCGAAATCGGCGAGGCAGGTGCCGGAAACCAGGCCGACATAGCCGGTGCCGATCATCGCGATGCGCATGGGGGTAAATAGCTCCAGGTTGCGGGATCACGACGCCATAGCGTTGCGCGACAGCAGGGCCAAGTCATCCCAAAATTAAGTCGCTGCCGGAACGAATCGGCGCTACGGCATTTATTACCGAGTGTCTGCGGGCTCCCCGAGCCGCTTACCGCTCCTGCCCCCGCCAGTTTCCCGCCTTTGAGGGAGAATGGCCATGTCTTCATTTCGCTTGCACCTGCTCGCCGCCACGACGTTCGGCGTCATCATGATCGCGCCTCCAGCGGCTGCAAGGACCGTCCAAATCCCGTTCAATGCCTCGAATTTCACTCACCCGCTCGCCATCGACAACAGCTTCTTCCCGCTCAAGCAGGGCACGACCTTCACCTACAAGGGCGAATTCACCGGTGGCTGCGAAGTCGTCGTGACGACTGTCACCAACGAAACGCAAACCATCGCCGGGGTGACGACCCGCGTCGTGCATGACACGGCGTACGAGGGCGACACCTGCACCACCGATCCGTCGGCGCTCGTTGAAGATACGCTCGATTATTATGCGCAGGATAAGGACCACAACGTCTGGTATTTCGGCGAAGACAGCTTCCATTGCCCGATCTTCACCTGCGCTCCCAGCGATGGTTCGTGGAAAGCCGGCGCGAATCCGGCGAGCGCAAAACCGGGCATCATCATGCTCGCCCAGCCGCACAACGGCGACACTTACTTCCAGGAGCAGGCGGCGCCGGTCGCACTTGATCAAGCGACGATCAAGGGACTGGGCGCGACCGTCGTCCTGAAGCGCGATGATGCTTTCCCCCCTGGCACTTTCACCAACTGCATCGTGACCAAGGAATTCTCGACACTTGAGAACGGCGCAAACGAGCAGAAGAGCTACTGCCCCGGGATTGGCAATGTCGCGGTCGACGAGCATCACGGAAAGGTTTTCCGCTCGGAGCTGACCGGCGTGTCCCCCGCGGCCAAGACCAACGACGCTTTCCAGTTCCGGACCGTGCCGAGCAATCCATAGCAGGCGACGGGCCGCAACGGGCGTAGGTTAAGTCTCGATTTCGCCACAAAAATCGCTATAGGGCGCTGCTCCCCATGGCTACCAAACTTCCCTCCCCGCCGCGCGTCGGCATGGTTTCGCTCGGCTGTCCCAAGGCATTGGTCGACAGTGAACGCATCCTGACCAAGCTCCGTGCCAACGGCTACGACATGTCGCCCGACTATGCCGGAGCAGACGTGGTGCTGGTCAACACCTGCGGCTTCCTCGACAGCGCCAAGGAAGAAAGCCTCGAAGCGATCGGTGAAGCCATCGCCGAAAACGGACGCGTGGTCGTGACCGGTTGTATGGGCAAGGAGGCCGACGTCATCCGCGCCCGCTTCCCCGGCGTGCTCGCGGTCACCGGGCCGCAGCAATATGAGGAGGTGGTAAATGCCGTGCTGGAGGCGGCGCCGCCCGTCGCCAATCCCTATCTCGACCTGGTCCCTGAAGCCGGCCTCAAGCTGACCCCCCGCCACTATAGCTATTTGAAGATTTCGGAAGGCTGCAACCACCGCTGCAGCTTCTGCATCATCCCCTCGATCCGTGGCGACCTCGCATCGCGGCGCCCGGACGCAATCCTGCGCGAAGCCGAAAAGCTGGTCGCGGCCGGGACCAAGGAATTGCTGGTCATCAGCCAGGACACGTCGGCCTATGGCGTCGACATCCGCCACCAGCCGCGCGAGTGGAAGGGTCACGAGGTCCGCGCCCACATGACCGACCTCGCCCGTGAACTCGGCAGGCTGACGACGCCCGACGGCGAAACCCCCTGGGTCCGCCTCCATTACGTCTACCCCTATCCGCACGTCGACCAGGTCATCCCGCTGATGGCCGAGGGACTGGTACTCCCCTACCTCGACATCCCCTTCCAGCACGCCTCGCCCAAGGTACTGAAGGCGATGAAGCGCCCGGCCAACGAGGCCAAGGTGCTCGAGCGGCTGAAGAACTGGCGCTCGATCTGCCCGGACATCGCCATCCGCTCCAGCTTCGTCGTCGGCTTCCCCGGCGAGACTGAGGAAGATTTCGATTACCTCCTCAGCTGGCTGGAAGAAGCCCAACTCGACCGCGTCGGCGCCTTCCGGTTCGAGCCGGTCGAGGGCGCCGCGGCCAATGCCCTCCCCGATCATGTGCCCGAGGAAGTCAAGGAAGAGCGCTACCAGCGCGTCATGGAGCTGACTGCGCGCATCTCCGCCGAGAAGCTCGCGGCGAAGGTCGGCAGGACGATCGATGTGCTGATCGACCGGGTCGACGACCAGCCGCAAGCTGGTGAAGCCCCGGATCGCGGGCACTTCGACGCCCCCCATCCGGAGCACCATCACGACATCGGCGCCACCGGCCGCTCCAAGGCCGACGCGCCGGAAATCGACGGAGAAGTCCACCTCCGCGACGCCGCCGGTCTGAAGCCCGGCAATATCGTCCGCGTGCTCGTCGAAGACAGCGACGAGCACGACCTTTACGGCGTGCCCGAAGGAACAATCTGAAATTTCCGCCGTTTCCTCCTGTCTCCGCAGGAGGAACAATCATGACGACAGGCAAGCTGTTGGGGGTGGCGCTGCTTGCGTCCGCCTCGCTCATCACTGTGTCAGCGCTGGCCGAACCCGTGGCGGATGGCGGCCGCAAGTTCACCACAACGCTGTCGGGCGCCAACGAATGCAATGCCGGCGGCACCTGCAACCTGGGCGACCCGGATGGAAGCGGAACCGCGAGCATCACCGTAAACGTCGGGCAGCGGCGGGTTTGCTGGGACATCGACACGAGCAATCTCGGCACGATTACCCGCGGCCACATCCATAAAGCCCCAGCTGGAACGGCCGGCGCGATTGTCGTCGGTTTCTTCGAGGCAACCGCAGTCGACCTGCATGGATGCACGACGACAGATGTCGACCGGGCGCTCCTCATCGACATAATCCAGCATCCGTCGAGCTATTATGTGAACGTCCACACGTCGGACTTCCCCGCCGGAGCGATCCGCGGTCAATTGAGCAAGTAAGCTTGATCGCCCGAGCGCAGATGAGAAATTGCGCGGCAATCACGAAGTAAGCGCCAGCTTTACCAGAGCCCGCGATTACGGGAGCGTAACAGAAGCTCTAATGTCCGCAATGGGCGGAAAGCGAAACGCTAGCTCTCAGAGTCTGGTGGGCCGGCAACGAGCCGCGGGCGGGCTTGGTCGTCGATCGCAACAAAGGTGAACAGGCCTTCGGTCACCTTGACCCGGACCGCGCCACTGTCGCGCCAGGCCATCACCTCGATCCGGACCTTCATCGAGGTGCGGCCGACGCTTTCGATTTCCGCATAGACCGAGATTAGATCGCGCAGGTGGATGGGCGTAATGAACTCCATCCGGTCGATCGCGACCGTCGCAACCGGCCCACCCGAACGGAGCCGAGCGACGATGCCGGCCGCCATGTCCATCTGGCTCAAGACCCACCCACCGAAAATGTGGCCGTTGGCATTGATGTCGGCGGGCCCCGGCATGATGCGAAGGATCGGTTCGCGGCGGACTTCGGTCATGCGTTGGCCTTTCGTCTGAATTTGGTCGGCCTGATGATCGCTTGGCCCAACCGCAATCCATATAGCCGCTTTTGGTCGAAACCGGGCATTCGCCTAATGGCCGGCTTGGGGGAGAAGGACGCTGGCCTTGCACGCACGCTGCGCGATATTGCGTGATTTGACTGCGCCATGGCTGCGGCTAGTGTCCCGCCATGCATAAATCTGTCTTCGCGCTCTTGGCGCTGTTCGCCGTTCCCGCCACCGCCCAGCCGCTGACTTCGCAGGAAAGCACGGCGGTCGACGCGCTGGTCAACAAGACGCTGGCCGATACCGGCGTGCCCTCGGCTTCGATCGCCATTGTCCGCGACGGCCGGATCGTGTTCGCCAAGGCCTACGGCAAGGCGTCCGAAGCCATCCCCGCCGCGACGCCGGACCTGCGCTATCAGATCGCCTCCAACTCCAAGCAGTTCACGGCGATGGGCCTGTTGCTGCTCGAGGATGAAGGCAAGCTCAGCCTCGACGACCATGTCTCCAAATGGCTGCCGGGGATCAGTGGCGGCGACACCATCACCATCCGCCAGTTGCTCAATCACACATCGGGCCTGCAGGACTTCTGGCCACAGGACTATATGTTCGAAACGATGACCCATCCGACGGCGCCGCAGGGTATCGTCGACAAATGGGCCAAGAAGCCGCTCGATTATGCGCCCGGCACGCGATGGCAATATTCCAACACCGGCTACGTCGTCGCCGGCATGATCCTGGAAAAGGCCGCGGGCGAGCCGTTGCTGACCTATTTGCGGCGCAAGATCTTCGCTCCGCTGGGCATGAACCCGGTCGATATCGACGACAGCAACGGCCCGGGCTTTCCGCAGGGCTATCATCGCTACGCACTGGGCCCGGTCCGCGTCGCCCAGCCGCCCGCCCGGGGCTGGCTATGGGCGGCCGGCGAATTGTCGATGACGCCCACCGATCTCGCCAAGTGGGATATTGCCCGGCTCAACCGATCGCTTCTGCCGGTCGATGACTGGGTGGCCCAGGAGGTGCCGGCGATCCGCACTGACGGCACCACCAACGGCTATGGGCTGGGTGTATCGAGCCACCTGACCAGAGGCCGCCAGGTCATCGACCATGGCGGCGAATCCGTCGGCTTCCTGTCGCAGAACAGCGTTTACCCGGACAGCAAGGCGGCGATCGTCGTCTTCACCAACGCTGATTTCAGCGGCGCGACCGGCACAATCACCGAGGGGATCGAAAAGATCGTTCTCGCCTCCCCGGCAATCACGGTCGACGAAGCTCCGCGTGTTGACGATGCCCGTGCTACCATTGCCGCACTGACGGCCGGTACGCTCGATCCCAAGCTGTTGACCGGCAATGCCAACTTCTACTTCACGCCTGAAGTGCTGGGAGATTATCGCGCTTCACTGTCGCAGCTCGGGCCGCTGACCGGCCTGCAGCCCGCCGGCCCGCCAAGGCTGCGCGGCGGCTTCGTCAACCGCAACTTCGACCTGAAATTCGGCAGTAAATCCTTGCGCCTGGTGAGCTATGCCGAGCCGGGCGTCCATGGCCGCTGGGAACAGTTCCTGATCATGCCGGAATAGGCTGGCGGTTCGAAGCCTGCCTGCCTAGATCGGGATTCGCCATGACAGCCTTTGCAGACCTGCTCCAGCCCGACCGCGGCGGCCCCGCGCATCCCATCCATTTGGTCGACAAGAACGGCTTCACGGACTGGATGAAGAAGCAGAATGCGGCTCGCCGCGAATTGCTCGAGGCCAGCCGCTTCGAAGGCAAGACAGCCTTCCAATTCGCGATCCTGCCGGCCGCTCACGGTCATGAGTGGGCGGTGGTAGCAACCGTCGCCAATGCGGCCGAATTGTCACCCTGGTGCCTTGCCAGGCTGGCAGAAGCGCTGCCGGAAGGGACTTATCGCCTGGCCGAGGGCGAACCGGGGCCAGCGAGGCTCGGCTGGCTGCTCGGGCAGCATCGCCTGAATGCCTATCGCTCCAAGGTCGACGACCAGCGCGGGCCGCGCGTCCTCTTGACCAAGGAAGCGGCGGATATCGAACGCACGGTCCGGCTGGCCGAGGCGACCACGCTGGTTCGGGATTTGGTCGACACACCGGCGGCCGACATGGGGCCCGCCGAGCTCGAAGCCGCGGTTCGGGACACTGCCAAGGCGTTCGGCGCCAAGATCGAAGTGACGTCCGGCGATGCGCTGAGCCAAGGCTATCCGATGATTGCTGCGGTCGGCCAGGGTGCAACGCGCGAACGCGGGCCGCGCCTCATCGAGCTGCATTGGGGCAAGGAAAATGCCCCGAAAATCGCGATTGTCGGCAAGGGCGTCTGCTTCGATAGCGGCGGGCTCGACATCAAGCCGGCCAGCGGCATGCGGTTGATGAAGAAGGACATGGGCGGCGCGGCCCATGCGCTGGCGCTGGCCAGGCTGATCATGGCGGAGCGGCTTCCAGTCCGGCTCCATATGCTGATCCCCGCAGTCGAAAACAGCGTCTCGTCGGCGTCCTATCGGCCCGGCGACGTGCTCGGCAGCCGCAAAGGCCTGAAGGTCGAAATCGACAATACCGACGCGGAAGGACGGCTGGTGCTGGGCGATGCGCTTGCCAAGGCCGGTGAAAGCGAGCCTGAGCTGATCATCGACTTTGCGACGCTGACCGGCGCGGCCAGGGTTGCGCTGGGGCCCGATCTTCCGGCGATGTTCGCTAACGACGACGAGCTTGCCGCGATGCTCCAGGATGCCGCCAAGGCCGTTAACGACCCCCTCTGGCGGATGCCTCTGTGGGATGGCTATGACGAAATGCTGAAGTCGGATCTGGCCGACCTCAGCAATGCGGCGGAATCGCCGATGGCGGGAGCGGTGACCGCGGCGCTGTTCCTGCGGCGCTTCGTCCCTCAAGGGACGCCCTGGGCCCATTTCGACACGTTCGCCTGGCGGCCCGCCGCCAAGCCGGGGCGGCCCAAGGGAGGCGACGCGATGGGCCTGCGCGCCGCGCTGGCCATGCTGCAGCGGCGATATTCTACCTGACGGCCTGCTCTAACTGCCCGATTTTTCGCGACTTTGGCAGATCGTTACGCAACCAATCCGCCTTTGCTCGGTTTCCCTAATGCTACGCGACCATAGGAGAAATCGAACCAATGGGCGATGCTTCGCTATCGGCATGGATGCGCGCATTGATCGAATATGTGCGGTCGGGAGAGCCCGACCTCACCAATCGGCAAATGGCCCTGTTGATGCTGGTCTACCTGACCCCCGGCCCTCACACGGTTCGCGGGCTGGCGCGGACGCTCGGCGTTTCCAAGCCAGTCGTCACGCGCGCCTTGAATACTTTGGGCGCCCTCGGCTATCTGCGCCGCGAGCGGGATCAGGACGACCGCCGGAATGTGTTTGTCGTCCGCACCAACGACGGGGCCAATTTTCTTGAAGGGTTCAAACGATACCTCGGCGCGGGCGGCGGCGAAGGGCGGCAAGCAGAAATCGAAGAGCGCAGGAAAGAGCCTGTCTTCGCGACCCGGTGAGTGGTTCGCCCTTGCCGGCGTTTCCGATCCGCCCGATCCGATGACTCACGCCTATCGTAAGGATCTGGCCGATACGGCGCTTGCCGGTCGCGTAATCGCATCTCACTATGCCGAGCCGCTGGTACGCCACCTGGCGGCCGCGGCAAGCCTGTTGCGCGAGCCACAAGAGGGCGCTGAGAAGCTTGGCGAGCTACGGGCGGGGGACGAGATCCGAATGCTCGACCTGAGCCGCGGCTGGGCCTGGGCCTACGGGCCCGGCGGCCGGGTTGGCTATATCGTCGCCGACGCAGTCGGAATCTAAGCTACATCTCTCCGCGGGCGCGGCGGATCGCATACCATTTGGCGACATTGGCTTGGTGCTCTGCAAGCGTGTCGGCGAACACATGTCCGCCGGTCCCGTCCGCGACGAAGTAAAGCGCCCTGGTCGGCGCCGGATTGAGCACGGCGGCGATGCTGTCCTTGCCTGGATTGGCGATCGGCCCCTTCGGCAGGCCTGGCTCGCGATAGGTATTGTAGCCGGTAATCGCGTTCAGCTCCGATCGCCTGATCCTTCTGCCGAGAGGCTTGCCCTTGGTAATCGGATAAATCACCGTCGGATCGGCATCTAGTTTCATGCCGATCCTCAGGCGGTTGCAATAGACACCCGCGACCATCCTTCGCTCTGACGGCTTGCCGGTTTCCTTCTCGACGATCGAGGCGAGAATGACGGCGTCTTCTTCCGAATAGACCGGGCAATCGCCCTTGCGTTCCGGCCAAAGCCTGGCCAACTCCTTGGCCATTGCGTCGGTCATCCGCTTCAACACCAGCGCCCGGCTTTCGCCGGCCTGCCAGTCATAGCTGTTGGGAAGGACGGTACCCTCCCCGGGCAGCGGCGCAGGACCGGTGAGTTCGCCAAGTGCCGCCAGCTTTTCCTGGACGAGGATCGACGGCATCCCTTCGGGAATGGTGACAAGGCGGACAACCGGCCGGCCGTGCTGGAGAATGTCGAGCACCTTTGCCCCGCTGCTGCCAGCCGGAATTTCAAATTCTCCCGTCTGGACAGGATCGGAAGAGCCAAAGACCTTGGCCATGCCGCGAAAGGTGGTGGCCGTGCCGGGGATGACGCCTTGCTGCTCGAGCTGCCTGGCAACTGAGGCAAGCGTCGCCCCCTCCTCAATCGCCACCCGGTGAGGCCCGGCTTTGGGTCCGGGCGAAGCCCACAACAGCCAAAAACCGGCCGCCCCGGCTAACAAGCCCAACACGGCTACAAGCAGGATCAGCCGCCTGAGCATGCGCCTGACGATCAGTCGACCGCCTTCACGACCAGCGATGCATTGGTGCCGCCAAAGCCGAAGCTGTTGTTGAGCGCCGCTCGAACCGGGCGCTTCTTCGCCTGGTGCGGAACCAGGTCGACGCCCGCTGTGCCTTCGCTCGGATTGTCGAGGTTGAGCGTTGGCGGGACGATCTGGTCGCGGATCGCGAGGATGCAGAAAATCGTCTCGACCGCCCCTGCCCCGCCCAGCAGATGGCCGATCGCCGATTTGGTCGAGCTCATCGAGATATTGGCGATTTGGTTGCCGAACAGGCGGCGCACCGCCCCCAGTTCCAGCTCGTCGCCGAGCGGCGTCGAAGTGCCGTGGGCGTTGATATAGTCGATGTCGCCTGGGGCCATTCCCGCTTTCTTCAGCGCCATTTCCATCGACCGGAAGGCGCCGGATCCTTCCGGGTGCGGCGCGGTGACGTGATAGGCGTCGCCTGACAGGCCGTAGCCGACCACTTCAGCATAGATTTTCGCGCCGCGGGCCTTGGCGTGCTCATATTCCTCGAGCACGACCACGCCCGCGCCTTCACCCATGACGAACCCGTCGCGGTCCTTGTCATAGGGGCGCGAAGCCTTCTCAGGCTGGTCGTTGAATGCGGTGGACAGGGCACGAGCCTGGGCGAATCCGGCAATGCCGATCGGGCAGATCGTCGCTTCGGCGCCGCCGGCAAGCATGATGTCGGCGTCATCGTCCTTGATCATCCGCGCAGCGTCGCCGATCGAATGGGCGCCGGTCGAGCAGGCCGTAACCACCGCGTGGTTGGGACCCATCAGTCCGTATTTGATCGATACCTGGCCGGAGATGAGGTTGATCAGACGGCCGTGCACGAAATGGGGGCTGACCCGTCCCGGTCCCTTCTCGGCCAGCACCAGCGATTCGCTCTCGATTCCCGGAAGGCCGCCGATACCCGAGCCGATCGAACAGCCGGCGCGGAGCTTTGTCGCCTCATCCATGTCGGCAAGGCCGGCATCCTCGATTGCCTGCCCGGCCGCGTCGATGCCGTAGACGATGAATGGATCGACCTGGCGCTGCACCTTGTGATCGACCCGCGTGTTGGGATCGAACCCATATTCATGGCCGGCCGGCTTAACCTCGCAAGCGATGCGGCATTTCTGGTCGCTGGCATCGAACCTGGTAATCGTCCCGGCGCCGGACTTTGCGGCAATGAGGTTCGCCCATGTGGTCTCAACATCGCCTCCAAGCGGCGTTACCAGACCCAGACCTGTCACCACGACACGGCGCATAAACTTCTCCAGAAACCACAACAGGCCCAAACCCGTTCGGGTTGAGCCTGTCGAAGCCCCGTTCTTTCTTCAAGCCTTAGCGAAGAAGGACTGCCCTTCGACAAGCTCAGGGCGAACGGTGGGGTTAACCCTTGTTGCTGTCGATATAGTCGATCGCGTCCTTGACGGTGGCGATCTTCTCGGCCGCATCGTCCGGGATCTCGACGCCGAATTCTTCCTCGAACGCCATCACCAATTCGACAATGTCGAGGCTGTCGGCGCCCAGATCGTCGATGAAGCTCGCTTCTTCGGTGACCTTTTCAGCTTCGACACCGAGGTGCTCGACGACGATCTTCTTCACCCGGTCGGCGGTCTCGCTCATGTGGACTTTCCTCCATTTAGATTTTGGGTTGCCCTAGCGGCGAGCGCGACCGACGGCAAGCATTCTCGACGCGGGCATTTCCGCCTCCTAACTAGACCATGATGAAAGGCACGCGCCCACTAACCCAAGGCGAAATCGAGCTTTCGCGCTCCATGTTCGGCGACGCGATCGATTATGGTGCGGTCAAGCTGGTCCGGGGCAAATGGTGGCCCCTCCAGCCCAAGGGCATCGTCATGGCCCCGACCGGGAATATTCATTTCCATCCGGACAGCCCGCTTTGGTCGGAGGATTTCTCCAAGGAGCGGCTGTCCCTGCAGGGCCTGTTCATCCACGAGATGACCCATGTCTGGCAGGCGCAGACCCGCGGCCGTTTCTACCTGGTGCTGATGCGCCATCCATTTTGCCGCTATAGCTACCGGATGGTCGAGGGCCGGCGGTTCGACCGCTATGGTCTGGAACAGCAGGCGGAGATGGTCCGCGACTGCTTCCTCGCCGGATGCGGGAAAGCCACAGGGCCGTTAACGGATCGCAGTTTCCTGCCGTTCAATAAGGCTGTTACAGAAACGCAACAGTCTTAACCTGAATTGTAGCACCCCCCTTTTCGCAGCCGCGAACTAGCATAGTCTGTCGGCCGCTAGACATTTCCAACTGGGGGAAATCTCATGTCCATCCGTGCTCATTCTGTGCGTAGCCTCTTGATCAGTGCCGCCGCCCTGGCAGTCGCAACGCCCGCATGGGCCCAGACGGGGCAGGAGGAGCAGGCGCAGGCCGCAACGCCTGAGGACGCCACTCAAGGCGACCTGATCATCGTCACCGCCACCAAACGCGCGTCGACGGTCCAGGACGTTCCCTTCTCGATCAATGCGCAGACGCAGGAAGACATCCAGCGCGCGAACGCCAACACGATCGAGGACATCAGCCGCAACGTCGCCGGCCTCACGGTCCAGAACCTCGGGCCGGGCCAGAGCCAGGTGTCGGTTCGCGGCGTGTCGGCCGGCCAGATCGTTCGCGACCAGCCCGGCGTCAAGGAACAGGTCGGCGTCTACCTCGACGAAAGCGTGATTTCGCTATCGCTGTTCACGCCCGACCTCGACCTGTTCGACCTGAACCGCGTCGAGACTCTGCGAGGCCCGCAGGGCACGCTGTTCGGCTCGGGCAGTGTCGGCGGCACCATCCGCTACATCACCAACCAGCCCAAGATCGGCAAGCTGGAGGGCCTGGTCGAAGCCAATGTCAATAAAGTCACCGACGGCGATTTCGGCGGCCATTTGAAGGGCGCGATCAATATTCCGATCGGCGATACGCTGGCTGCCCGCGCAGTCGCCTATTACACAAAATATGCCGGTTTCATCGACGCGATCGGTCCGGCGGGCGGCGACGACATAAACGACGGCAAACGCTACGGCGGCAGGCTCTCGTTCCTGTGGGAACCGACCGACAATTTGAGGATCACGCCGCGCGTGGTTTACCAGAAGGTTTCAACCGATGGTTTCAACCGCGAGGAGTTCTACAACCTTTACGACAATCAGTTCACCTCGCCTTCCGATCCCGGAGGCCCCGGCAAGCGCACCCAGTATCTCAAGCTGCGCGAGAAGTTCAGCGACAAGACTTGGTTGGCCGACCTGACCGGATCCTATGACTTCGGCGGCGTCGAGCTGACTTCGATCACGAGCTACATAAATCGCGATATCCTGGTTTCGCGCGATGCTTCGGCTTTGACCGGATCAGTAACCGTTTCATTTACGGGCGTGGAGCCGTTGGTGGCGCCGGGCGCGAACCTGCCGTCAAACCTTCGCGATACGACCGACCTCAAGACCTGGACGCAAGAACTTCGCCTGGCATCGACCGGCTCTGGTCCGTTCCAATGGCTGCTTGGCGGCTTCTATTCGAAAATCAATCGCGACTATGCGCAGCGGCTTCCGACGCCGGGGTTTGACGCACAGGTCGGCGACCCGTTCCTGAACGGGCTGTGCCGCACCCTTAACCCGCCGGACCGCGTCTGTAAGTCGAACGCCCTTGATCCGATTCCCGCGAACAGGGTGCCGTTCGTTTCGTCGGATTTGGCAATTTCCAACGGCTTCCCGCTGGACTCGCCCTACAATGCCGACCTGCCCTACGACATCAAGCAGAAGGCGGTGTTTGGCGAAGCGAGCTATGACTGGGGCGCGTTCAAGCTGACCGCAGGCGGCCGCTATTACGACTTCAGCGAAACCCGCGACTTCATTTCGGGCGGCGTTTTCTCCAACGGCGATACGCACATTGGTGACAAGACGAGTTCCAACGGCTTCAGCCCGCGCGTCATCCTGACCTTCGAGCCGAACCGGAACTTCAGCATCAACGCCCAAGTCGCCAAGGGATTCCGTCTTGGCGGCATCAACGACCCGCTCAACCTGCCGCTCTGCTCCGACGCCGACGAGGCGACGTTCGGCCCGTTCGGCGGCCCGTACGACGACGAGACGCTGTGGAACTACGAAGCCGGCTTCAAGTATCAGAAGCGCAACATCACGGCCAACGCAGCGGTCTTCTACACCGACATCAAGAACCTTCAGGTCAATGCGGATGCGGGCAGCTGCTCATCGCGTCTCGTGTTCAACGTGCCCAAGGCGCATACCTTCGGTATCGAAGGCGAGTTCGCCATTTCGCCGGCCAGGGGTCTCGATCTGTCGGTGGCCGGCAGCTACGTCGATGCTAAATTCGACAGCAGCGTCGTAACTGCAGATAATCCGCTTACGCCGCTTGTCGACGAAAGCGGTGCGATCATCGCCGGCATCCGCGACGGCAATCGCCTGCCAACGGTGCCGAACTTCCAGTTCGCAACGACCGGCACCTATACATGGCAGATGGGCGACAATGCCGAATGGTATGTGTCGGCAAGCTGGCAGCATGTTGGCGACCGCTGGACTCAGCCGGGCGACCAGGAAGATGGCGCCGGGTTCCACGACAACATGCTCTTTTTCGATCCTGAATCGGGAGCATATGGCCAGGGCACCTTCGACTTTACGGACAAGCTCAAGCTCAAGGCCTATGACCTGGTCAACCTGTCAGCCGGCGTCGAGTGGGACAGCGGCCTTAGCCTGACGCTCTACGTCAACAATCTGTTCGACGAGAATGCCAAGCTGTCGTTCGACCGCGAACGCGGCGGGCGGGCGCGTCTCGGCTACAACATCGGCACTCCCCGCACGATCGGCCTGACGGCGCGGTACAAGTTCGCGGAGAGGGAAGCAGCTCCGCCGCCGCCTCCGCCGCCGCCACCACCTCCGCCTCCGCCTCCGGCGACGCAGACCTGCCCGGACGGCTCGGTGATCCTGGCGACGGATACTTGTCCGCCGCCGCCACCTCCTCCTCCTCCGCCGCCGCCGCCGCCTGAACCGGAGCGTGGCTGATCGATGCATGAAGGAAACGGCAAACCTCCTGGCGCGCCGTTTCCAACCTTCTCACGCCGCTCGCTCCTCATCGGGGCGGGCGGCGTTTCCGTTGCGCCCGCGGTCCTGAGGGCCGGCGTGACCGGCTCGAACGGCCATGTCGCGGTAATCGGGGCCGGCGCGTTCGGCGCCTGGACCGCCGAGCATCTCCGCCGGTCCGGCCATCGCGTTACCCTGGTTGACATGGAAGGTCCGGCCCACAGCCGCGCCAGCTCGGGCGGCGAAAGCCGCATGACCCGGGGCGCCTATGGCCGCGACGCCATCTACACCCGGATGGCGCTCGACAGCCTCAAGGAATGGAAGGCGCTGAGCGCGACCTCTGGCCTGCCGATCTTCATTCCCCACGGCGTGCTGTTCTTCTTCCCGTCCGAGGAAGCCTATCTGACCGACAGCGTCGCCGCTCATCGCGCGCTGGGGCTTCCGACCGAGCTGCTGGACGCGGCGGCAATGGGTCGCCGCTTCCCGATGATCGATTTCACCGGAATCCATGCGGGCATGTTCGAACCGGGCTTCGGCGCCCTCATGGCCCGGCGAGCAGTACAGACGCTGGTCAAGAACTTCGTCGCGGCAGGCGGTGAGTTTCGGCACGAGCTGACCCATGTCCCGCAGCAGGGCGGCCCGCTGAAGTCGATCCGGTTTGCCAGCGGCTCTACGTTGAAAGCCGACGCCTTCGTGTTCGCGCTAGGGCCTTGGCTCCCGAAATATTTCCCGGATGTGCTCGGCAACCGGATCTTCGCCACGAGGCAGGAAATCTTTTACTTCGCCCCGCCGGAAGGCGACCGGCGCTTCCTGCCCGACGTCATGCCCGGCTGGGCCGATTTCAACGCCGGCGACATGTACTACGGCTTCCCCGATCTCGAGGCGCGCGGCGTCAAGTTCGCCCATGACAAGCATGGCGTCGCGGTCGATCCAGACACCCAGTCGCGTGAGCCGACCGGCGCCGCCCTCGACGAGGTGATCGCCTTTCGCGACCGCCGCTTCCCTTTGCTCAAGGGCGCGCCGGTGACCGGCGCCGAGGTCTGCCAATATGAGAATAGCTCGAACGGCGACTTCCTCATCGATCGTCACCCGGCAATGCCCAATGTGGTGCTGGTCGGCGGCGGTTCAGGCCATGGTTTCAAGCATGGACCGGAGGTTGGCCGCCTCGCAGCCGAGCTCCTTCTAGCCAAAGGTAATCAATCCGAACCGCGCTTCAGCCTGGCTACCAAGGGCGAAACCCAGCATCGCGAGGTGCATTAGATCATTGGATCCAGGCTTGATGGCCGCTTTGGGGTCAAAAGCGAACAATAGGGCATGGATATTCAACGTCGGCCATCGGGCATCGATGAGTTAGTGATGGCCGCCCCAGTTAGGCATCGTGAAACTCACCACCTTGCTTTGCCCGGGGAATAGATTGTGGTTTGCGTCGACCAGGTCGATCTTCACCTTGTGAGGGCCGGGAGGCAATCCGTATATGTCGATGGTATTGCTTCCACTCGTATCCGCCCACAACCATGGCAGGTCGTCTACGGTTATGTGCAAGTGTCCGACGCGCGGAGAAGCCTGAAGCGCTCCCTGCCCAAGCACGGGCTCGATGCGAACATTCTCGGTGTGGTATTGGATCCAGACCAGGCCTTTGGGCAATCCTTCCGGGATCGGCGGATCCACAATAAGCTTGGGCGCGGGCTCGTTTTTGATTTCTATGTAGGGCGTGGCGCCATGTTGCCATGCGGTTTGGGCCGAGGCCCCCGTTGCCAGAGCAGTCGCGGCTGCGGCCGCCATAAATGATTTGCCGAAGGTGAGCATCGGCGGTCTCCCACCTTAAGTTGAGAATCGAACGCGTACGCAACGCGTGCTCTCGACCGATGAGAATTCTGGTAAGCTACGGACTTGCGGCCTCGAACGCGCCTCTGACTCCGGGCTGCGAGTCGGGTCAAGTTCTTCAGCTAATGTCCGCAATGCGTCGAAAACGGACCCTGGCTAGCCCGCCTTCGCGACCGCCACCAATGCCGGCCGTAGCAGGCGGTCCTTGAGCATATAGCCCGACTGCATTTCCTCGACGATCGTGCCGGGTTCGGCCTTGTCGGTGGCGATTTCGATCATCGCCTGATGCTTGTGCGGATCGAGCGGCTGGCCGACCGCCTCGACCCGGACGATGCCCTGGCGGGCGAACACCGCGTCGAGCTCGCGCAGCGTCGCTTCGATGCCCTCGACGAAGCTCTTGCTCTTCTCATCCTCCCGGGCTGCCTCGGGAACATGGCTCAACGCCCGGTCAAGGTGATCGCGCACTGCCAGCATGTCGCGGGCGAAGCCGGTCGCGGCATAGGCCGAGGCCTGTTGCTTCTCCGATTCCAGCCGGCGGCGGACGTTCTGCGTCTCGGCATGGGCGTAAAGCACCTTGGCATTGGCTTCCTCGAGCAGCTTCTCGAGCTCCGCCACGCGGTCGTGCTCGGCGAGCTCCGGCGCATCGGCGGCGGTCTCTTCGCGGATCTCTTCGGCTTCCTGGTGACGGTCTTTGTCGTTCATCATCTCATATATCTCGTGAGGGCTTGCGCCGTGAAATCCACCATGGGAACGACTCGCGCATAGTTCAATCGCGTCGGTCCGATAACCCCGACAACGCCGACCACCTGGCCTTCGCTCCCGTGATAGGGCGCGGCAATAACGCTGGAGCCCGAAAGCGCGAACATCCGGTTCTCGCTGCCGATGTAGATCCGGCATCCCTGCCCTTCGCGCGCGCCTTCGAGCAGCCGGGCGATCTCCTGCCTGTCCTCCAGCTCGTCGAGCAGCCTGCGAACCCGTTCCAGGTCGGCGGCGGCGGCCTCGTCGATCAAATTTGCCTGGCCGCGGACAATCAGCACCGGCCGCTGGGCATGATCCTCGCTCCAGTCGGCGAGTCCCTTCGCGACCAGCTCGGCGGCGACGGCATCGATTGCCTCGCGCCGCTCGGTGATTTCAGCGCGCAAGCGGGCCTCGGCCTCGGCCAGGGTCATTCCGCTGAGGCGCGCATTGACGAAGTTGGCGACCTCGGCAAGCGCAAGGGCGCTAGTTCCTCCAGCCAGCGGCACGACGCGATTCTCGACGCTGCCGTCGCTGCCGACCAGCACCGCCAGCGCCCGATCGGCCGTCAGCGACACGAAACTCAATTGCCTCAGGCGCAGCTCGGACTTCGGCGCCAGCACGACGCCCGCACAGGCCGACAGCCCCGACAGGGTCGCCGTTGCCGCCTCCAGCGCTTCTTCGATCGAACGATCCTTCAATTGCGCTTCGATCGCTGCACGCTCTCGCGCTGGCGGCAACGCGCTGTGCATAATCCCGTCGACGAACAGGCGCAGGCCGGTTTCGGTTGGAATCCGCCCGGCCGAAGTGTGCGGGTGGGTCAGGAGGCCGCGCTCCTCCAGCTCCTGCATCACGCCGCGGATCGAGGCGGGCGACAGGCTCACGGCGCCAGCCAGCGCCTTCGACCCGATCGGCTGTCCGCGGTCGAGATATGCCTCGACCACCAGCCTAAAGATGTCGCGCATGCGGTTGGTGAGGTCGCCGATCGGCTCGTTCATTGCGGCGATGTAGGGCGAAGCCATTTGAAAGCCAACGATCTGCAGTCTAGGGGCACGTCTGACCATTATCAGGAGATTTGCATGCGCCCCAGCGGCCGCGCCCCCGACCAGATGCGCGCTTTGACGTTCGAGCCGGGCTTTACCCGGCATGCCGAAGGGAGCTGCCTGGTCAGTTTCGGCGATACGCGGGTGCTGGTCACCGCCTCGGTCGAGGACCGGGTTCCGCCGTTCCTGCGCGGCAAGGGCCAGGGCTGGGTCACGGCCGAATATGGCATGCTTCCCCGCGCGACCCACACCCGCGGCAACCGCGAGGCGGCCAAGGGCAAGCAGTCCGGCCGCACCCAGGAGATCCAGCGGCTGATCGGCCGCAGCCTCAGGGCTGTCGTCGACCTGCCCAAGCTCGGCGAGCGGCAGGTGATCGTCGACTGCGACGTGATCCAGGCCGACGGCGGCACGCGTACCGCCTCCATCTCCGGCGCCTGGGTCGCGCTACGCATTGCAATCGACAAGCTGCTCGCAGCGGGAACGCTGACCGACGACCCGATTCGCACCCAGGTCGCCGCGGTCAGCTGCGGTATCTATGAAGGCACGCCGGTGCTCGACCTCGACTATATCGAGGATAGCTCGGCCCATTCGGACGGCAATTTCGTGCTCACCGGCGACACCGCCATCGTCGAGGCGCAGTTGACGGCCGAAGGCGCAACCTTTGACGAGGAAGCATTGTTACGGCTTCTTCGTCTGGCGCGGGTCGGTTGCGATGAAATCTTCAAGGCTCAATTGAAGGCGGTGGGCAAATGAAGGCGATTGGTCCCAAGCTTGTTATCGCGACCCACAATGCCGGCAAGCTGCGTGAAATACAGGAACTCCTCGCTCCGCACGGCATCGATTGCGTTGGCGCCGCCGAGCTCGGCCTCCCCGAGCCCGAGGAGATCGGCAATAATTTCATCGACAATGCCGAGCTGAAGGCGCGCGAGGCCGCGGACCTTTCCGGATTGCCGGCGCTTGCCGACGACAGCGGCATTGCGGTCGATGCGCTCCATGGCCTTCCCGGCATATTCTCTGCCCGCTGGGCCGAGGATGAGGATGGCAACCGCGACTTCAACCGGGCGATGGAACGCGTATGGCGCGAGGTCGAGGCAGCAGGCGAGGAAGCAGGGCACGACGCCCACTTCGTCTGCGCGCTATCGGTAGCTTGGCCGGACAATGGGCAGGCGGAGAGCTTTGAAGGCCGGGTTTATGGAACCTTGGTCTGGCCGCCGCGCGGCGACCGCGGCTTCGGCTATGATCCGATGTTCGTGCCGACTGGGCACGACCGCACTTTCGCCGAGTTCGATCCTGAGGAAAAGCACGCCATCAGCCATCGGGCCGAGGCGTTCAAGAAGCTAGTTGCCGCCCTCGGCTAGGTGGCGCTGCTCCGCCAAATAGAAGCCGTCCTTGTTGCCGGTCGGCGCATAGCGGCAAACGAAATAGTCGGTGGTGGCGCTCGACGCGAGCGCGCAGCCGACCTCGGTCGTCGTCGGCCATACGATCTGCGTGAAGTGAGCGACGTCGCTCCAGTTGCCGGTCTGGCTGTTGTCGGGGAAGGCGCCGGCGCGGAAATGCCGAGCCTCGTCGACCATCACGCCGATCATCACGTCATAGGAAAACAGGCCGCGCTGGCCGCGCCATAAATTCTCGCCTGACTTCTTGCGCCGGCCAGGCGTCTGATCGTGACCATAGATGCCGGTCGCCGCCATATATTGGGCATGGGCCAGGGCCCCGGCCGCCAATTCGCCGCTCCACGCCACCGCCGGAACGCCGAATTCAGCCCGCGCGCGGTTGTGGGCCTTAAGCACGGTGTTACGCAGCAGCGTCTCGCCGCGATCGGCCGGCGCCGGCCAATTGGGATTGGGCAGCGCCGCCGCCGCGGCCGGGGCCGCGGCGCACAACAAGGCAAGGGCGAGCACGCGCTTCATGGCGCGATTGTCGCCGGTCCTGATTAACAAGCTTCTGAAATGGCTTGGTTAAGGACTAGCGAAGCATGGTGCCGACAACATTGCCGGCAGGCCAGTAGCGGCACACCAGAAAGTCGTTGGCGCGGTTGGATGCTGTCGCGCAGCCGACGCGTTGCGACGTCGGCCAGACGATCTGGGTATAATGACCCACCTGCGACCAGTCGCCCGTCCGGCTGACATCGGGAAAGCGTCCTGGCCGGTAATAGCGTCGCTCGCCGACCAGATGGCCGATCATGTCGGCGTAACTATAGGCGGTGCGGGTACCCATCCACAGATTCTCACCCTGCTTTGGTCGCCGGCCCCGCTGCGGATCATGTTCGAAGCGGTTCGTGCGGGCGAGCACCTCCGCATAGGCGCGAGCGTCATTCGCCAGCCCGTCGTCCCATAGCAGGGGACCGACCCCATATTGCCGTCGTGCCTCATTGTGGCCGGTCATCATGGCCGTTCGCAGCAGCTGCTCGCCGCGCGGTTTGGGACGGAGGTCGGTCCATTGCTCCGTCATGTGCTGCGGCGTCGCGAGCGCTGCGGCTGGCAACAACAGGCTAAGGGCCGTAAGAGCGCCGCGCATCATGGCGACATTGGCTATCGATCCGGAGCTTAACGGGGCTCGAACGGCGCACCATGGCAGCCAGCCGCTGGCGCTGTACGTCCATTGGCCGTTCTGCGTCAGCAAATGCCCCTATTGCGACTTCAACAGCCATGTTCGCGCTTCGGTTGACCAGGATGAGTGGCGCAAAGCGCTGCTGGCCGACCTGGCCCATGAGGCCGCGCTTCTTCCAAGTCACAAGCTTGGCTCGATCTTCTTCGGCGGCGGCACTCCGTCGCTGATGGATCCGGCGACGGTCGAAGCGATCGTTGAGGCGGCGCGCAATCATTGGCCGCAAGCCGACGATCTTGAAATCACGCTGGAAGCAAACCCCAATAGTGCAGAGGCAGCGCGCTTCGCCGATCTTGCCCGCGCCGGGGTCAACCGGATCAGTCTCGGTTTGCAGAGCTTTGAGGATGAGGCGCTCGCTTTTCTCGGCCGCGCCCATACGGCCGAAGAGGGTATCCGCGCGCTCGACGCGGCCCAGTCGGCGGTCGGACGGGTCAGCTTCGACCTCATCTATGCGCTTCCCGGCGACACGGAGCATGGCTGGTCTGCCGCGCTCGACCGCGCGCTGTCCCTCGGCACCGAGCATCTTTCGCTGTACCAGCTGACCATCGAACCAGGCACGCGTTTTGCGACGATGGTCGCCAAGCATGAGTTTGAACCGCTCGATACCGATACGTCCGCCGCTCTGTTCGAACTGACCCAGGCGCGCACTGCTGCTGCAGGCCTGCCCGCTTATGAAATATCCAACCACGCCCGGCCGGGAGCGGAGAGCCGCCATAACCTCGCCTATTGGCGCTACCAGGACTACGCGGGCGTCGGCCCGGGAGCGCATGGCCGGCGCAATGGAATGCGCACCGTGCGCCACCGGAAACCGGAGAATTTCCTGTCGGCAGTCCGCCGCAACGGGCACGGGCTGGTCGAGGAGGCCCCGCTCACGCGAGACGAGGCGGGGCAGGAGGCGCTGGTCATGGGGCTCAGGCTCGACGAAGGGATTGATCCAACCGCGCTGGCGAACCGCCTCGGCATCGAACGTTTGGTCGATGAGGCAGCCGCCGACCGACTGTCGAAGCTCGGCTTGCTGGAACGGAAAGGTGCGCGGCTCAGGACGACCGAGGCAGGCCGTCTGCTGCTGGACTCGATCCTGGCGGAGATTGCCTTCTAGAAGACCGTTCCCGCGGGCGACACCACGGTCGTGCCAGCCGCCGTAACCTGGCGCACTTCGAGCAGCCGTTCGGCAATGCCTTCATGGACGAACCGGAAGCTGCCATCGACGCCGGCGAAGCCGTCCTTGTCGACCAGGCCCTTCGCCGGGAAAGCCCGCCCGATCGGCCAGTTTTTCGCACTCCGCACTGCCAGCAAGACCGAGTCGTAGCCGAGGCTGGCGAGCCGATATGGCGTCTTGCCGTAACGAGCTCGATAGCGGGTAACGAGCCGGTCGAACTGCGTGTCCGGGGCGGCAGCATACCATGCGCCGCGTAGGGTCGTCGTTTTGCCGATCGCGCGGTCGGCCGCCCACAACTCGGTGCCCAGCCGATGTGCGCCAACCTTGATCGCCGGGCCGGCCAGCGCGGCGATGCGGGTCGAATCCCCGATCAGGACCGCATCGATCGGGCCCTTGGCATTGAGCCTGCTCGCCGCGGCCGTGACTGATGCCTTGGTCCGGTCGTAGCTCTCGATCGATGCCACCCTTCCGCCGGACTTCCGCACCGCGCCGAGCAGCGCCTGCGCCGCCCGCTGGCCGTAAAGCCCGGTCGGAACCAGCGCGCCAAAGCTGTTCGCTCCCTTGGTCCGCGCAAAGGAGACCACGCGGCCGATCGACTGGTCGGGAGTGAACCCCATGATGTAGACGCCATCGCCGGCGACGCCTTCGTCGTTCGAGAAAGCGATCACCGGGATTCCGGCGCGGCGCGCCACCGGAGCGGCCGCGCGCACATCCTCCGCCAACAGCGGGCCGAGGATCAGCCGGCTGCCGTCGGTGATCGCCTGTTGCGTAGCAGCGGCCGCGCCGCCTGGCCGGGCACTGTCATAAACCTGGATCCTGATCGACTGTTCTCCGGTGTCGAGCAGGGCGAGCCGCGCGGCATTGGCGATTGAAGTGCCTACCCCAGCATCTGGGCCCGTCAGCGGCACGATGACCGCGACCTCGTTGGTCTCCTGGCCGGCCGGAACTGGCGGCGGTTCGATGCCGGCCGGCTCGACCGGACCGCGAGGCCCCGTTTGGCATCCAGCCAGCGCCAACACTGCAGCGCCGGCGCCGATCATGAATGCGCGCCGCGCTTGCCGGGAAGTCAACTTCAATGCCATGCCCTTACCCCGATGGACCAACCGCTTGCGCCCGGACTCTATATCGTTGCGACGCCAATCGGCAATCTTGGCGACATGACGTCACGCGCCGTTGATACACTGCGGCGCGCCGATCACATATTGGCCGAAGACAAAAGGGTCACCGCGAAGCTGCTTGCGCACATCGGGGCAAAGGCGCCGATGACGGCCTATCACGACCATAGCGACGACAGCTTGCGGCAGCGCATTCTCGGCGATCTTGCCACAAAGGCCGTGGCGCTAGTCAGCGACGCGGGAACGCCGC
This sequence comes from Sphingomicrobium sp., assembly GCA_035494075.1. Classification (GTDB taxonomy): domain Bacteria; phylum Pseudomonadota; class Alphaproteobacteria; order Sphingomonadales; family Sphingomonadaceae; genus Sphingomicrobium. The sequence continues at coordinate 35,537 of DATJHF010000028.1, forward strand.
TGATCTCCGATCCCGGCTACAAGCTGGTTCGCTCGGCCCGCAAATCGGGGCACGCCATCCATACCCTGCCCGGCCCAAGTGCGGCGATCGCTGCCCTGACGCTGGCCGGCCTTCCTACCGATCGCTTCCTGTTTCTCGGCTTCCTTCCGGCCAAGGCCAAGGCGAGGGCCGACGCCATCGCCGAAGTGAAAACGGTTCGCGCGACGCTCGTCCTTTACGAAAGCGGCCCGCGGCTTGGGGACAGCCTGGCGGCCCTCAGGGACGGGCTGGGGGTGCGCGAAGCGGCCGTGGTCCGTGAAATCAGCAAGCTCCACGAAGAAACCGTCACCGGCACGCTGGACGAATTGGCCGTTCGCTATGCCGACGCGCCTCCCAGGGGCGAGATCGTGATTGTCATCGGACCTCCACCTGAGCGCGAGGAGGCCAGCGACGACGAGCTGGACGTTGCGTTGCGCACGGCACTCAAGTCCATGACCCCGTCGCGCGCTGCCGCCGACGTCGCGGCCAGCCTCGGCGTTCCTCGCAAGCGCGCCTATGCCCGTGCCCTCGAACTTGGGGTGGGCAGCTGAATCGCCAGCTTGCCGAGGCGCGTGGCCGCAAGGCGGAAACCGTCGCCGCCTGGTGGTTGCGGCTGCGCGGGTGGCGGATTCTGGCCCAGCGCGCGCGAGTTCCGGGCGGCGAGGTCGACCTGATCGCCCGTCGCGGCCGGACGCTGGCGTTTGTCGAGGTCAAGCAACGCAGCACAGTCGACGCCGCGGCCTGGGCGCTCGACGAATACCGGCTGCGGCGGGTCGTGGTGGCCGCCGAGCGGCTGGCGCCCCGCTATGCCCGCGACGGCGACGACATCCGCATCGATGCCCTGTTCATCGTGCCCGGTCGCCTCCCCCGCCACCTGACCAATGTATGGCACGGGTGACAAGGGGCGCTCCATCGAATAGGCGGCGCGGATGAGCCTGACCGTCGCCGTGCAAATGGATCCGCTGGAAAAGATCGGCATTGCCGGCGATTCCACCTTCGCGCTGATGCTGGGCGCGCAGCAGCGTGGCCACCAGCTGTTCCATTATCTCGCCGAGGATCTGGGTTACGAAGACGGGCGGGTGCGGGCGCGGGCGCGGCCGGTCACGGTACAGCGGGTTGCGGACGATCATTTCAAGGCCGGCGAATTCCAGGTTCTCGACCTTTCCTCGGACGTTGACGTCGTCCTGATGCGCCAGGATCCGCCGTTCGATATCGGCTACATCACCGCCACCTACCTGCTTGAACGGATCGCCGGCGACACGCTGGTTGTGAACGACCCGCGAGCGGTCCGCGACGCGCCGGAAAAGCTGTTCGTGCTCGATTTTGCCGAATTCATGCCGCCAACAATGATCAGTAGGAATTTGGCGGAAATTCGAGATTTTCATGCCCGTCACGGTGAAATCGTGGTGAAACCGCTGCACGGCAAGGCCGGCGAAGGCGTGTTCCGCATTGGCCGCGACGGCACCAATCTGACGGCCTTGGCCGAGCTTTTCGGTTCGATCTGGAAGGAGCCGTTTATCGCCCAGGCCTACCTCCCGTCGGTGACGGAAGGCGACAAGCGTATCGTACTGGTCGACGGTGAAGTGGCCGGGGCGATCAACCGGCGTCCCAAGGCTGGTGAATTCCGCTCCAACCTCGCCGCCGGCGGGACCGCCGAGCAAACCGACCTGACGCAACGCGAACGCGAGATCTGTGCCGCGATCGGACCGGAGCTCAAGCGCCGCGGCCTGCTGTTCGTCGGGATCGACGTGATCGGCGGCATGATGACCGAAATCAACGTCACTTCGCCCACCGGAATCGTCGCCATCGATCAGTTCAACGGCAGCGATACGCCCGCGCTCATTTGGGATGCGATCGAGGCCAAGGTCGCGGCTCGATGAGCGATTGGATCGTTCGCCTGATTGAGCAATCGGGCTATCTCGGTGTCGGTTTCCTGATGTTCCTGGAAACGGTCTTCCCGCCAATTCCGTCGGAAGTGATCATGTCGGTCGCTGGCGTCGCCGCCGGCCAGGGCAAGCTTAACTATGGGCTGGTCGTCGCAGCCGGCACCGCCGGAGCGATGCTCGGCAATATCCTCTGGTATCTGGCCGCCCGGGCGCTCGGCATCCTGCGGCTGGAGCCAATCATTCACCGCTGGGGACGGTGGATCACGATGAGCTGGGTCGAGGTTAAGCGCGCCGAACGCTGGTTCGACCTTCACGGCACTTTTTTCGTTTTCGTCGGGCGGCTGGTGCCTACCGTCCGCAGCCTCGTGTCGATTCCGGCCGGCCTGCTCAAGATGAGCTTTCGCCGCTTTATGCTCGCCTCGACGCTCGGCACCGGCGCGTGGACCGCGCTATTGGCTGGCGCGGGCTACAAGCTCGGCGAGAATTACACCGACATCAACAAGATCCTGGGCCCGGCATCGAACGCCGTCCTCGTCGTGCTGATCGCCGGCTATATCTATCGCGTCTGGACCCACCGCCACATGCCGGTCGGGGAAGACTCATCCGCGCCGGACCTGACAAGCCTTTGAAATCAGGCGGACCTGCTTCAGGCCCGTGGATGAGCGTGACGATAAACGTCTAGCAACCGCGCGGCATCCACTTCCGTGTAGATCTGCGTCGACGACAGGCTGGCGTGACCCAGCAGTTCCTGGAGCGAGCGCAAGTCCGCTCCTCGCGCCAGCAGGTGCGTCGCAAAGCTGTGCCTGAGCGCGTGCGGAGTCAGGCTGTCGGGCAGGCCGAGCCGGCCGCGCGCCCCGCGCACTGCCCGCCGCACAAGGTCGGGGTTGAGTGGTCCGCCCTTGGCCCCAACGAACAGCGGGACGTCGCCGGCGAGCAGGAACGGGCAAAGCGCGACATAGGCATCGATCGCCTGCCGGACCGCCGGGACAAGCGGCACGATCCGGGTCTTCCCCCGCTTGCCCGTGACTCGCATCGCCTGGCCCAGCGGCAGGACCCGCGCCTTCAATCCCATCGCCTCCGCCACACGCAGCCCGGCGCCATAGAGCAGCAACAGGATGGCGAGATCGCGCGCGCCAAGCCAGTCGTTGGGCGCCGCCAGCTCGGCCTCCTTCGCCAGCGCAATCGCATCGTCCGGGCTCGCCGGGCGCGGCAAGGTGTGCGGCCGCTTCGGCGCCCGTGTGCGGGGTAGTTGCGGCGCATTGCCCTGGGCCTCGGCGGCATAGGTCAGGAAAGCACGCACCGCCGACATCTCGCGGGCTGCCGACGACGCACCCAGCCCCTCGGATCGGCGGTCGGCAAGGAAAGCGCGCAAATCGGAAGCGTGCAGGTTCAACAGGCTGAAGCGGCCAATCTCCTCGCCGCGATGGCGGCCGAGGAATTCGATCAGGCGGTGGGCGGTGGCGGTATAGGCACGGACTGTGTGCGGGCTGCGGCGCCGGTCATTGGCAAGGTAATCGGCCCAACGCGCCGCGATTGCGCGCGCCGGATGCCCATCCCCCTCTAACCGTTCATCAGCCACCGGCGCAGCATAGCGCTTAGACTCGCCCCAAGGAATCCCAGCAATTCGGCTCCATGCCGATTGTCGAGGCAGGCGGCACTTTGCTGGCCGAGCAGCAACAGGCCGTAGGGCAACGGGGCTTCGGCTGGGAGCAGGATCAATGCTTCCGACCGCACTTCCTTTGCCGCCGAACCGAATAGCGGATGGCCGCAATCGACCGTGCGCATCGTCACCGGCTCAAGCCGTCCCATCGCCCGATCGACAATCCGCGGCTCGACCGTGCCGACGTAAGCGGATTCTACCCGAAATCCCTTGCCGTCGATAACCAGCGCCAGGGCGGCGTAATCGAGGCCAAGCAGGCGCGGCCAGTCGTGGCGAACAACGTCGAACAATGCTTCCAGGCTGTCGGCCTCGATCAGGGCGAGCACTGCGGCATGGATCGCCGCGGTCGCCCCCGAATGGCCTCGCGCATAGGCGAGCAGGTCTTCCTTGGCGCTTTCTGCCGCGCCCAGCCGATCGCGCAGCGTCGCAACCGCTCGCTCTTCGAATGGAATCACCCTCGACATGCCGCGATTCCTATCGCAGCACGGTTAACAATCCGCTCAAATCAGCCGAAATTTACCCGATCTTTTGACCGGTCGCTTCCCAATCCTTCAGGAAAGCGGCCATGCCACTTTCGGTCAGCGGGTGCTTGAACAGCTGGCGGATTACCGCCGGCGGCGCAGTCATCACGTCCGCGCCGATCTTGGCGGCTTCGAGGACATGGATAGGACTGCGCACGCTGGCGACCAGGATTTCCGTCGGGAAATCATAATTGTCGTAGATCAGCCGGATGTCGGCGATCAGTTCGATCCCCGGCTGGCCGATATCGTCGAGACGCCCGACGAACGGCGAAATGAACGATGCTCCGGCCTTGGCCGCAAGCAGCGCCTGGTTGGCCGAGAAGCACAGCGTGACATTGACCATCGTTCCGTCGCCGCTCAGCGACTTGCAGGCCTTGAGGCCGTCGATCGTCAGCGGAACCTTGACCGCGATATTGTCGGCCAGCTTCCTCAGCACCTCCGCCTCGCGCATCATTCCGTCAAAGTCGGTGGCGACGACTTCGGCCGAGACCGGCCCTTTGACGACGCCGGCGATCTCCTTGACCACTTCCAGGAAATCGCGGCCGGATTTCTTGACCAGCGAGGGATTGGTGGTCACCCCATCGAGCAGGCCGGTATCCTGCAATTCCCTGATTTCGGCGATTTCGGCAGTGTCGGCGAAGAATTTCATTGATTTGGTCCCTACGGCTTCCCGGAAATTTGCCTACCCCTAGCGGCTAGGCTCAAACAGGTCATCCGATTCGAACATGGGAGCGGCCAATGTCGAATGACTCGCATGTGCTGGTCGATCACCGGCCCGAAGGCGTCCTGTCGATCATCCTGGCACGACCAGAACGCCGCAACGCCATTACCGTTGCCATGTACGCGGCTCTCGCCGATGCAATTGAGAGTGCCGCCGACAATGCTGCGGTCCGGCTTATCGCCATTGAGGGCCAGGGCGAGGACTTCACTGCCGGAAACGACCTCGGCGACTTCCTCCAGGCGATGCCCGATCCCGGCGCGGGCGAGGACATTCCGGTTTGGCGCCTGTTGCGTGCTCTCGCCCGTAATCAGACGCCGATCGCCGCCGCCGTGCACGGCAATGTAGTCGGCATCGGCACCACCATGCTGTTTCATTGCGATTTCGTGCTGGCCGAGGACGGCTGCCGGTTCGTCATGCCGTTCGTCGACCTGGGGCTCGTGCCGGAAGCGGCCAGCTCGCTGCTGTTCCCGCGCCTTGCCGGCCGCCGGCAGGCTGCGCGCCA
>DATJHF010000029.1:0-35335 GCA_035494075.1 Sphingomicrobium sp.
ATGTCGGTCCCGGCCACTGCGGCCGGATCGTCCCGCTTGACGCCGAGCAGCCGGTTGAGGTCATGCCTCGCCTTGTCGACGTCCGATGCAGCCGCCGCGACTTCGGCCTCCGCCTGCTGCGCATTGGCCTCGGCCGACGCAATCTGCGTGCGCGCCTCGGCGACCTGGGCCTGGGCCTGATCGCCCTGGGCGGACAGGGTCGCTGGGTCGATCGCGAACAGCCGCGCGCCGGCGGGAATGCGCTGGCCTTCCTCTGCCATGATGGTGCTGACCGTGCCGGCTACTGGGGCAGCGAGAAACAGGCTTTCGCCCTCGATATAGCCCGACAGGTAGCGCTCGCGCGGCCCCGGTCCGAACCAGCGCCAGGCGAAGAATGCCGCAGCGACGATCGCCGCGAGCAGGATCAGTATGCGTACTCCCCGCGTCATTGTTGCGCCTCCTCCGCTTGCTCGCTCCAGCCGCCGCCGAGTGCCTTCACCAGCGCCACCGTGTCGCGCGAAAGCGCCCCCCTGGTTTCGATCGCCTGCTCTTCCAGCGACAATCGGCGCTGCTGGGCCTGGAGCACGTCGGTGAGGGTAACCAGGCCGCCGCGATAGCGGGTCCGGGCGATTTCCTCGGCGCGGACCGCCGTGGCCAGCGCTTGTTCGAGCTCGGCCAAGCGCTGGCGATCTCCGCCGACATCGCCGAGCGAATCCTCGACGTCGCCGAGGGCCGTCAGCACCGCCTTGCGGTAGGCGATCGTCGCTTGCTCCTGCCTGGCGCTCCGGACCTCGACCGTCGCCCGGCGGCGGCCACCGTCGAAGATCGGCCAGTCGAGCGCCGTGCCGATGGAAAAGCTGCGGCTTCCCCATTCGAGGAGCGACCCAAGCGCAGTACTAACCAGGGCGGGCGCCGCGGTCAGCGAGAAGCGCGGGTAGAGGTCGGCGATTGCGACCCCGATGTCGGCCGTGGCGGCGGCGAGCTCGCGTTCGGCGGCGCGAATGTCCGGCCGGCGCCTGAGCAGGTCGGAGGGCAGGCCGGCAGGCACTGAAGGCGGGAGGGGCATTGCGGACCGTGACGCCAATTGGTCGGCAAGGCTGCCCGGCGAGTTTCCGGTGAGCACACCTAGCGCATGTATTTCGGCCTTGGCTTGCGCCTGGAGCACGGGGATTTCCGCCGCCGCCCTAGCCCGTTCGGACCGCTGCTGCTCCAGGTCCTGGCCCGTTACCAGCCCGCCGCGCGTGCGCGCCGCGACCAGCTGCTCGAATCGTTGCTGCCTGGCCAGCTCCGCCTCGGCATTGGCGGTCCGGGCCTGCAGGGTGCGGAGGCGAAGGTAGGTGCCGGCGACTTCGGCGGCGGTGCTTACCTCGGCATCGCGCCGGCTCCAGACGGCCGCGCCGGTACGTGCCGCCGCCGCTTCCCGCTCGCGGCGATTGCGGCCGAACAGGTCGATTTCCCAGCTGGCGTCGAAGCCGGCCCGCCAGGTCGTGAACTCCGTCCCCGGAAGGCCGAAAATTCCGACGCCGCTGCCGCTGCCCGCGCCGGGCGGCAGCGGAATCGCATTCTCGCTGATCCGCTGGCGATTAACCGAGCCTTGCGCTGCAACCTCGGGCAGGGCGCCCGCGCCGGCAACGCGCTCCAGCGCGCGCGCCTCTCTGATCCGTGCCGCCGCCATCTCGATGTCGAGATTCTGCCTGAGCGCCTGGTCGACCAGCGCGGTCAATTGCTCGTCGCCGAAACCCCGCCACCAATGGTCGAGCTGGCCCTGGCCAATTGGCGATGCCTCAAGATAGGAGGAAGGGACCGCCACGTGCGGCTCGGCATAGTCCGGACCGACGGTGCAGCCGGACAAGAGAAGGGCCAGGAGCGCGGCGCGCTTCATGCCGGCTTCCCGGTCAGCAGGCCCGCCAGCAGTGTCTCGACATGTTGCCGCGCGAGCGCAGCGAGGTCGAGCGGCTCGCCGCCGATCGGTTCCAACGTCTCCCGGTAGATGATGCCCATCAGCATCGGGCCCATCAGCGTGAAGCTGTGCAGGCGGGCGTCGCCCGGTCGGACCTCGCCCCTGGCCTGCGCCATTTCTATCAGGGCCGTCATGGTTCCGAGCGCCTTGGAGACCACTTCGTCATGCCAGACCTTGGCGAGCTCGGGAAAATTGCGGGATTCGCTGATCACCATCTTTGCGACCGCTCCGACCGGGACCCGATTGGCGACTTCGACAAAGTTGGCGAGGAACATGCGTACAAGGTCTCCGAACGGCAGGCCGGTCTGGATCAGCGCGGCACGAAGCCGATCGACGTTGGGAACGACAGCATCGCGGACGACAGCCCGAAACAGCTGCTCCTTGTCTTTGAAGTAGAGGTAAAGCGTGCCCTTCGACACGCCGGCCCGCCTGGCGATCTCGTCGAGCTTGGCGGCGGCGAAACCCTTTTCGGCGAACAACTCGAGAGCCGCCGCGCAGATTTCGCGCGGTCGGTCTTCTGCACGGCGCTGCCATCGGGGTTGTTTCACGAGTCGTTCCTAACTGACCAGTCAGTTATATAATTGGCCGCTCGGGTGCAAGGGTGCTGATCCGCGGCCGGCGAGATCCCATGCAACCCGATTGGATCGCTCGCCGTTTTTGCAGCATGGACCAGCCAGCGACCAAGCCAGCGGTCAAGCAAGCCGCGAAGGCTGCAAAGGAGCTTGCCGAGAGCGGTAAGTCGGTCGAACGAAGTTCAAGAAAGGTCAGCGTCGAGGCCCAGCGGCAGGTGCAACTGGCCGCCGACCGGACCTTATTGGCGTCGGAACGGACCTATGCCGCTTGGGTGAGGACAGCGCTCGCCGCGCTCGCCAGCGGGGTCGGCGCCCGAGCGCTCCTCGAAGATCATGTTCCGCTGCTGCTGGCGAAGCTGACCGGATCGGTGCTGGTCATGTTTGCCGGATTTTGCCTGGTTGCTGCCGTTTGGCGGCAGTTCATGCGGCCGGTTCCGCCACCGCCGACCGATTTGAGGCCGGTGCCGCGCTTGGCGCTGGTGCCGATCAACGCCTTCCTGCTGCTGGTGGCGCTGGCGGCATTGATCGGTATTTGGGCGAGTTGAGCGTTACTTAACTCGCTCGACCTGCTCGAACTCCAGCTCGACCGGCGTTGCACGGCCGAAGATGGAGACGCTGACCTTGACCCGGGCCCGGTCGAAGTCGAGTTCCTCGACCACGCCGTTGAAGCTGGCGAACGGACCGTCCAGCACCTTCACCGCATCGCCGATCTCATAGTCGACCTTGACCTTGTGCTTGGGCTGGGCAGCGGCTTCTTCCTTGGTGTCCAGCATGCGATGCGCCTGGGCATCTGGGATTGCCTGCGGCTTGCCGTTGGGGCCGAGGAAACCGGTCACCTTGGGCGTGTTCTTGACCAGGTGATAGACGTCGTCGTTGAGCGCCAGCTTGGCGAGGACGTAGCCCGGCATGAACTTGCGCTCGGCCTGGACCTTCTTGCCGCGCTTGATCTCGGTGACCGTCTCGGTCGGGACCTCGACCGCCTCGACCAGCTGCTCGAGCCCGAGGCGCTTGGCTTCGCTCAGGATCGCGTCGCGGACCTTGTTCTCGAAACCGGAATAGGCGTGGATGATGTACCAGCGGGACATTGATTAACCCTTGAAGTTCTTCAGCCGAGCAGGCCGAGGAGGAATTTGACGATCGCGCTGAAGGCCGAGTCGACGCCGAAAAAGAAGATGGCGAGCATGGCGGTCATGATCAGCACCATGATGGCCGTGGTGCGCGTTTCCTTCATCGACGGCCACACGACCTTGCCAGCTTCCTGCTGGACCTGCCGGACGAATTCTGCGGGATTGACCTTTGCCACTTTTTCAATGCCTTCAAACGGATAGAAAAACGAGGTCCGCGGACACCCCGCCGGACCTCGTGTTGGGAGCGCATTAAACCAGGCTGTCATGGGAGTAAATCCCATGACGTCGGTCCTCGCTCCGCGAGGCCGGCCGCGTCTCCGCGTCCGCTACGCGGACCAGCATTTAGCGGAACACTAAATGCCTCGCTGCGACCTGGCAGGGGCAGAGGGACTCGAACCCACGACCCTCGGTTTTGGAGACCGATGCTCTACCAACTGAGCTATACCCCTAGGCCGTGGCGCGAGTTAGCGACGGCAGTGTCGCCGCGCAAGGGCTCTAGGCGGCAATATCGTACGGGATGATCTCACCGGAGAGGTAGAGGTTGCGCGCCTTGGTGCGCGACAGCTTGCCCGAACTGGTGCGGGGCAACGTCCGCGGCGGGATCAGTTCGACCACCGGCGAGATGCCGGTGATGGCGCGGACCCGTTCGCGGATGTCATCGCGCAGGCGCCCGCGCTCTTCGGGGTCGCTTACTCGGCAATGAACCAGCACCGCCGGCGTTTCTTCACCCGATGGTCCGGTAATGGCGAAGGCGGCAATGTCGCCAGACTTGAAGCCGGGCAGCTGCTCCACCGCCCATTCAATATCCTGCGGCCAATGGTTCTTGCCATTGATAATGATCATGTCCTTGGCGCGGCCGACGACATAGATATAGCCGCCCGACATGTAGCCCATGTCGCCGGTGTCGAGCCAACCATCCTTCATGCAGGCTTCGGTCGATTCCGGGTCGCGGAAATAGCCAACCATCAAGCTCGAGCCGCGGACCCAGACCTTGCCGATCGAGCGATCGGCCAGCGCTTCGCCGGCGGCGTCGCGGATCACGATTTCCATGCCCTCGACCGGCTTGCCGCAGTTGACGATCGCACGGTAGCGGCGCGGGCGTTCCTGAGCCGGCGTGCCGACGCCCGACAGCTCACTCTCCTCGACCAGCTCCAGTCGGATCCCCTCTCCCGGTGGCATGATCGACACCGCCAGAGTCGCTTCGGCCAGGCCGTAGCTCGGGCAGAAGGCCGCAGCCTTGAACCCGGCGTCTGCGAAGCTGTCGACGAACGCCTGCATGACGTCGGGGCGGATCATGTCGGCGCCGTTGCCGGCCAGCCGCCAGCGCGACAGGTCGAACCGGTCGGCGGCGCGCGTCTGCGACGACATCCGGCGCGAGCAAATGTCATAGCCGAAGGTCGGCGAATAGGAGAGGCTGGTTCCCGGGTTGCGGCTGATGAGATCGAGCCAGGCAAGCGGGCGGCGGGCAAAGTCTTCAGTTTTGAGGAAGTCGACGGAAACTTGCAGGGCGATCGGCGACAGCATGCAGCCGACCAGCCCCATGTCATGGTACCAAGGAAGCCAGGAAACGACGCGGTCAGTCGGCTGAATCTCGGTACCAATGCCGTGGGCATGCAAGTTGTCGAGCAGCGCGCGATGTGTAATCGCGACGCCGTGCGGGAAGCGCGTCGAGCCGGAGCTGTACTGCAAATAGGCGATTTCATGCTCGGTGGCGCTGGGCAAGGTCGACTGCGCCAACTTGACCTCGGCCAGGCTGTCCCAGTCGCGCGCCGGAACGCTCCGTTTATCTGCGGCCGCGATCGCAAAATCGGCGAGCTCGGGCGGAAACAGGAACAGTTTTGGATCGCTGCTGGTCAGCATTACGACCAGCTGTTCGACATAGGCGTCGCGACCGCCGAAACTTGTCGGCAGTGGAAGCGGCACCGGCCATAGGCCCGCATAGATCGCGCCGAAGAAGGAGGCGGCGAACTCGGGACCGGTCTCCGCGACCAGGGCTAGCCGGTCGCCCTTTTCGAGGCCCAGCGCGATGAAGCGACGAGCGTGGCGCAACGCATCTTCGCGCAGTTCGGCATAAGGATAGGCGCGAACCAGCGTGCCGCGCGCGTCGTGGAAATTCATGCCGCGATGGCCCCGCGCAGCATAGTCGAGAGCGTCACCCAGAGTCGGAAAATCGGCGATACGGCGCTCCAGCCGGTCGAGCGTCGGCGTGTAGCCGTCGAGCGTCAGGGTAGCATCGATCCTGTCGTTCCGGTCGAGCACGCGTCAAAATCCTGTTTATTGGTCCCACGAAGCGGCCACTGGCCAATGAGCCCGCCTAGGACGGGATCCTTTTTGCCTGATGGTGGGCGAGTGTGGCACAAACATGGCCATGGCCGCCAGTCAGCTTCGCAAACCCCGCCCTCCGCTCGACGCAGCAAAGCTTGAAGAATTGGCCATTTCCTATGTCGGACGGTTCGCTACGAGCGCTGCAAAACTCAGAGCTTACCTCCTCCGTAAGCTTCGCGAGCGTGGATGGGCCGGGCCCGGCGAACCGCCGGTCGAAATGCTTGCCGATCGCCTGACGCAACTCGGTTATATCGACGACTGTGCCTATGCGCTGGCGAAGGCCCGCTCGCTTGGCGCTCGGGGGTTCGGCAGGGGCCGGGTGCGCCAGGCGCTTGCCCAGGCCGGAATCAGCGAAGAAAATTCGGGCGAGGCCAATGATCTGGCTGCGGTCCAAGCCTATGAAGCAGCACTTCGCTTCGCGCGCCGGAGGTCTTTCGGGCCTTTTGCCGCTGCCAAGCCGGACCTAAAGTCTCGCGAGCGTGCAATCGCTGCGATGATCCGCGCTGGCCATGAATTCGGCATGGCTCGGGCCATCATTGACCTGGCCCCCGGGGAATTCCCGGATTGCGGAGAGACTTCAAACATCTCTTTCTAGTGGCTAAATGCTTATGTCGGTTTTACGACACTTGCGACCGTGTTAAGGAAACCATGTGCAGCGTTTGAGCGCCGAAACGACTCAGGAGGTAGGCCCGGAACTCATGGCAACGGGCGAGGAAAGTCTTCCTGAAGGTCAGCAGTGTACGGGTCGGGTCAAATGGTTCGACGCGACAAGGGGCTTTGGATTCCTTGTCTCCGACGATTGCGAAGGCGACATCCTGGTCCATTTCAGCGTGCTGAAGGAGCATGGCCGCCGTTCGCTTCCCGAGGGTGCGACGGTGGAATGCATCGCCGAACATCAGGATCGCGGTTTCCAGGCGCGCAAGATTTTGTCGATTGACCTTAGTACGGCCTTGCCCATGCCGGTCCGGCCGGTCCAGTCTACCGGTGAGCGCGCGGACCGCAGGGCGTTGGCGGATGCCGCGGGTGATTATGAGCCGGTGGAGGTCAAATGGTTCAATCGCGTAAAGGGTTACGGCTTCCTCAATCGCGCTGGGGAGGGCGAAGAGGGCGAGGATATCTTCGTTCACATGGAGACGGTGCGGCAATCGCAGATCGTCGACCTTCAGCCGGGCCAGCAACTGGAGGCTCGAATCGCCGAGGGGCGCAAGGGTCTGACGGCCGTCGAGCTTCGCGAAATCTGATAGCCCGCGCGGTTGCTTTCGGGCTGGTGACGGCGCTTGCGGCATGTCAACCGTCGGCTTCCAACGCGGTCGAACTCGGCCAATCGCCGGCAGGGTTGGAGCAATTGCGGCTGACGATTTCATCCCATGGCAAGAAGCATCCTTTCACGGTTGAAGTGGCGCGCTCGCCCGAAGAGCAGCAGCAAGGATTGATGTACCGGTCCACTCTTGCTCCGGATCGCGGCATGATCTTTCCGTTCGACACAGTCAGGCAGGCGAGCTTCTGGATGAAGAACACACTGATTCCCCTCGACATGATCTTCATTCGTGCCGACGGAAGCATCGCCAACATCGAGGCGAATACGGTGCCACTGTCACTCCAGCCGGTTTATTCGGAAGGGGATGTGGCGGCGGTGCTGGAGATCGCGGGCGGACGATCGGCGGAACTCGGCATATCAGCGGGCGACAAGGTCGACTGGAAGCACTGACACCAGCCTTGCCTAGCCCCACATAAAGCGGCAAAGGCGCGAGCCATGGGAATGTTCAAGAACATGTTCACCTGGTGGGAGGGCGCATCCCTCGGCACGGTGATCACGTCGCGCCGAAATGGCGAAGAAGTCGGCCGCGATGATGCCGGCAATGTCTATTTTCGCCATCGCCAGGATCCCAAGCGCCGCTGGGTAATTTACCAGGGTTCAAACGACGGAAGCCGGGTGCCGCCAGGATGGAATGCCTGGCTTCGCGGAACCATCGACGAACTGCCCGAGAGGGGCTTGCCGCCGCGCCGAAAGTTCGAGCAGGCGCCCCAGCCCAATCTGACCGGGACGATGGCCGCCTATCGCCCCGGCGGCTCGCTGGCAGCCAAGGCAATTCGCCCAGCCAGCACCGGCGATTATGAGGCGTGGAAGCCCGAATAAGAGTGAAGCTCCTGCACGCCTCGTTCCTGTTGCTTCCAATCGCGCTGCTGGCGGCCTGCAAGAAGGCTGAGGAGCCCGGCAACCAGGCCGTGACGATGGAAGTACCGCGCTCGCTCGCTGAGCAGCCAGGCGTAACGCCGATGGCGCAGAGGGTCGCCGTGCTGGGGCTGCTCAACAAACGTAATGGCATCGTTCGCGACCTGACATTGAAGCCTGGCCAAGCAATGCGGGTCAAGGATGTGACGGTGCGGCTAAAGGCGTGCGAAACGTCTGCGCCGTGGGAGCTGGAGAAGCTCACCGGCGCTTTCGTGCAGGTTGATGTCCGTCGGCCCGATGGCAAATGGGTGAGGCGGTTTTCGGGATGGCTCTACAAGGAAAGTCCGTCGCTGAACGTAGTTGAGGATCCGGTCTATGACGTGTGGCCCAAGAGCTGCGCGATGAGTTGGCCTGCCGGTCCAGCGGCTCCCGCGGCGCCAGCCGACTCAAGAAGGTCATCGAGCGCCTCGAAATCAGGCGGCGGCAGCGGTTCAACCGGCGAAACGCCTGCAGGGAATGTTTCGGCGCCCGCCGAAGTCCCGCCGCCCCCGGACGACAATGCGGACGTCAATAACCCGACATAATGTTCGCGGCTGACGGTTGTCGCGCCGAGCGATTCCAGGTGCGGCGTAATGAACTGGCAGTCGAGTAGGGTGAAATCTCCAGCCTTGAGCCGGGCAATCAGCCAGGCGAGTGCGACTTTTGACGCGTCGGTCATCCGGCTGAACATTGATTCCCCGAAAAAGGCTCGGCCCAGCTTGACGCCGTAGAGGCCGCCGACCAGCCGGCCATCGTGCCAGCATTCGATCGAATGCGCGTGGCCAACCGCATGGAGCCCGAGCGTAGCCCGCTCGATCACCTGGTTGATCCAGGTTTCGTCGCGGTCGGCACAAGCGAGCAGGACCTCATGAAACGCGCGGTCGCGGGTGACTGCGAACCTTCCCGACCGAACCTTCTTCGCCAGCGATCGTGAGAGATGAAAGCCATCGAGCGGAATAATGGCCCGGCTGCGCGGTTCCACCCAGAAAATGTCGCCTGCGTTGCGGCTGTCGGCCATCGGGAAAATGCCTGCGGCATAGCCCCTCAGCAGCATCCGCGGATCCAGCCCCTCACTCATCTGTCCCTCACAGAATCTGGCGCACCTCGTCCTGTGGGCGGCAAAGGCGCGCCCCCTTTTCGGTTTCGACCAAAGGACGCTGAATGAGGATCGGATGTTCCATCATTGCGTCCAAAATCGCATCGTCACTGATCGAAGGATCGTTAAGCCCAAGTTCGGCCGCCAGCGGCTCCTTGTCGCGAAGGCCCTGTCGTGGAGTTATACCGGCACGTTCATAGAGCCGCTTTAGTTCATCGCGGCTGGGCGGGGCCTTCAGATATTCGACAATGTCGACATTGACCCCTTCATTCTCCAGGATTTCCAGCGTCTTGCGCGATGTTCCGCACATCGGATTGTGGTAGATTGTCGCCTTCATTTTGATTCCATTCACTGCTGGATTCAAGCCTGCCACAGAGAGGCGGGGCATGACAGTGGTAACGGCCAGTTGACCCGCCTGATCGTTGTGTCGCCGGAACCTCCTCCCTTTATCGTCGTTAGGCGATCGTGACTTGTGCACCGCTGCCGGGGGCGTCGGGTCCTGGGGCACGGTCCGTCATAGAACACAAAAGGGAGTCAGAAGATGCGTAAGTCCATGGTAGCAGTTCTGCTCGCCGGTACCCTCTCGCTTGGTGCATGCACTACTAGCAGCGAACAAGCGGGCAATATCGCCCAAGGTGCCGCGATCGGAGCAACAGGTGGTGCGGCGGTTGGCGCCGTAGTGCCGGGTGTGAGTGTGATTGAAGGTGCCGCGGTCGGCGCGGCGATCGGCGGTTTGACCGGCGCGGTTTGGGCCGACAACAATAACGACGGCTATGCCGATGGCTATGTGCAGAACGGCACTTATTACGCTGGAACTCCGCAGGGCTATGACCCGACGCTTCGCCGCGTTGCGACCGGTGCCGCGATCGGTGCGGTCGGCGGCGCTGTCGCCGGTGCGGTGATCCCGGGCTTGAGCCCGATCACTGGCGCCGTGGTCGGTGCGGCGATTGGCGGCTTGGCCGGTGCCGTTTGGGCCGACAACGACCATGACGGCGCAGCCGATGGCTATGTCTATAATGGCCAATACTACCAAGGCACCCCATCGGGTTACACCCCGATGGCAGCTCCGCCCCCGGCTTCCGGTGAGCGTGGCTAATGGAGCCACGGACCAATAGATCTTGGTCCGACGAACCCGCCGGGCGCTCCCTGCGCCCGGCGGGTTTCGCAATGCTGGCACTTGCCGGACTGCTTGCCGCGGCCCCATTGCAGCCAGCCGATGCGGCCAGCGCCTACACTTCTGATCAGGTCAATGAGGTCAGGCCAGGCCCGCAATGGGTGACGGCGGATCAGCGGGCTGCAACGCATCTCATCGCGATGCTGCAAAGCTCCGACCTCGATGGCCTCGATCCCAACCAGTTTAAAATCAAGTTGCTGCTGAAGGCATTGCGCTCGGCCTCCGGTGGAAATTTCAAGGCGGCCGATCGGGCCAATGCGGTCTTTGATCGGGCGTTGATGCAGTACGTAACCGCGCTGCGGTCTGCTCCAACCAAGGATTGGGCAATCGTCGATCCAGCTGCCGTTCCCGCGGCGCCGTCCGTCACGGTCCTGCTTGGGCAAGCTGCTGCCGCCCCTTCACTCGAGCGGTGGGTCGACACCATGCCGTTCATGCATCCTAGCTATGCCGGGCTGCGCCGCGCGTTGGCGGCGGCAAGGAACAGCGGGGATTCCAGAACGGAGGCTGTGCTCCGGGTCAACTTGAACCGCGTTCGGCTGTTGCCGGCGGCCGGTCGCTACGTGGTGGTCAATATCGCCGCGCAGCGACTCTACATGTACGATGGCGGCCAGCAAGTGGACTCGATGAAAGTCGTCGTCGGCCAGGGCCGGGACGACCGCAAGACGCCGATGATGGCCGGGACGCTGCAATATGCGTCGCTCAATCCCTATTGGAACGTGCCCGCTGACCTGGTCGGCGACGATGTCGGGATCTACGTCCAGAAATACGGCGTGGGCTATCTCAAGTCGCGTGGATATGAAGTTCTGTCGGACTGGGGTGAGCGGGCCACGGTGGTCGACCCGACGACGGTCGACTGGCAGGCGGTGATGGACGGAAGGATAAGGATCCGCGTTCGCCAACTGCCTGGTCCGCGGAATGTACTAGGCAAAGTGAAGTTCACCTTCCCGAACCCATACGGGGTCTATCTCCACGATACGTCGCAGCCGCAACTGCTGACGCATGAGGTGCGGCTGTTCAGCGGCGGATGCATTCGGCTCGAAGACGCTGCCCGGCTTGGGCAGTGGCTGTTCGGCAGGACGCTGAAAGCCACTTCCGACGCACCGGACATTGAAGTGCCGCTCGACCGGCCAGTCCCCATCTACGTCGCTTATTTGACCGCGGTGCCGGAAGGTTCTTCGATCACCTATTTTGAAGACGTCTACGGCTGGGATGCAAAGAGGCTGACCGAATCCGGGTCCGGCAGCGACCGCGTCGCCGCCAATTAGTAGCGGCGAAAATTGATTCCCCAGGTGTAGTCGCTGCCCAATTCGCTCTGAACGGGAACGCCCGCGCCATTCGTGGCGGGGCGGAAGCGCAGGCGTTCGGTGAGCAGGCGGCATGTCGTCGCGTCAAGCAACGGGCTACCGCTCGACGCGGTGATCCGGCACTTGGCTATGCGGCCACTGACGAGCACGGTGAACCGGACACTGACACGCCCCTGCAGCTTGTCGTGAAGCGCCGCGCGCGGATAGTCGCTGTTCTGCAGCCCACCGGAAATCCACTGGGCCTGCGATCCGCCACCGCCCGTGCCGCCGCCGCCACTGCCGGTACCGGAGCCCCCAGCGCCGGGACCAGTGCCCGCGGTGGCCGCGCCCGCAGTCGAAGCGCTACCCGTGCCCGCAATTGGTGCCGCCGCGACGGGAGACTTGGCGGGGACGACCTGCTTCGGCTCGGGTACCACCACTTCGGTCGGCTCGGCCTTCTTGCCGGCGGCACCTTCCTCTTCCTTGGCCTTGCCTGGCTCTTTCTTAGGTGGCGGCTGAGGTTCTGGAATCTCATTGACGTCGACAAGCACCGTCTGCGGCTGTTCGCCCATCCGAAGCGGCGAATTGGCAGGCATTAACAAAGCCGCACCAATGATTACCGCATAAACGACAATTACGCCGGCAATTGCCTTGGCCTTGTCGGGACGGGACGGTTCGGATCGATATCCGGGCATGGCGGCGGCAAAACGCGCCGCATCGGGCGAAGGATGCGGCTATTCTGCCGGGTTTTCGTCCAGCCAGCGCTCCAGCCATTTGATGGTGTAGTCGCCGCTCTTGAATGCATCGGTAGCGATGATCCGCTGGTGCAACGGTACGGTGGTCTTCATGCCTTCGACAACGAACTCCTCGAGCGCGCGCTTGAGGCGGCGGATGCAGCTTTCGCGGTCGATGCCGTAGACGATCAGCTTGCCGATCATGCTATCGTAATAGGGCGGCACCTTATAGCCGGCGTAGAGGCCGCTGTCGACGCGGACGTGCATCCCGCCCGGCGCGACATAATTCTTCACCAGGCCGGGCGAGGGGGCGAAGGTCTGCGGATCCTCGGCGTTGATGCGGCATTCAATCGCGTGGCCGTGGAGGTCGATCTGGCTCTGTGTCACTGACAGGCCATCGCCCTGCGCGACCCGGATCTGCTCGGCGACGAGGTCGATATCGCTGATCAGCTCGGTCACCGGATGTTCGACCTGCAGACGGGTGTTCATTTCGATGAAGTAGAATTTGCCGTCTTCGTACAGGAACTCGATCGTGCCGGCGCCGCGATAACCCATTTCCGCCATTGCCTGTGCGACCAAGGCCCCCATCTCGGCACGCTGCTCGGCCGAAATTACCGGCGACGGGGCTTCCTCGATCACCTTCTGGTGGCGGCGCTGGATCGAACAATCGCGCTCGCCCAAATGGATCGCTTTGCCGTCGCCGTCGCCGAATACCTGGAACTCGATGTGCCGCGGATCGCCGAGGTATTTCTCCATGTAGACGGTCGGGTCGCCGAAGGCGGCATTGGCTTCGGATGATGCCTGGCTCATCAGGCTTGCCAGTTCATCTTCCGACGGCACTACTTTCATGCCGCGTCCGCCTCCGCCCGAGGCGGCCTTTACCAGCACCGGATAGCCGATCTCGGCGGCGATCTTCTTGGCCTCTTCGACGCTGTTCAGCGGCCCGGGAGACCCGGGCACCAGCGGCAGGCCAAGCTTCGCGGCCGTGTTCTTGGCTTCGATCTTGTCGCCCATGATCCGGATATGCTCGGGTT
Organism: Sphingomicrobium sp.; assembly: GCA_035494075.1. Taxonomy (GTDB): domain Bacteria; phylum Pseudomonadota; class Alphaproteobacteria; order Sphingomonadales; family Sphingomonadaceae; genus Sphingomicrobium. The sequence goes on from DATJHF010000029.1 coordinate 13,497, forward strand.
TGGGCCCGACCCAGATCAGATTGTGGCTCTCGACGATCTCGGCGAACTGGGCGTTCTCGCTCAAGAAGCCGTAGCCGGGATGGATCGCGTCGGCGTGAGTGATCTCCGCAGCCGAGATGATGTTTGCGATGTTTAGGTAGCTGTCCTTGGCCGGCGGCGGGCCGATGCACACCGCCTCGTCAGCCAGCCGGACGTGCATCGCATCGTTGTCGGCAGTCGAATGGACCGCGACCGTCTTGATGCCCAGCTCATGACAGGCGCGGTGGATGCGCAGGGCAATCTCGCCGCGGTTGGCGATCAAAAGCTTTTGGATAGCCACCGCTACTACTCGATGACGACCAATGGCTGGTCGAACTCGACCGGCTGGGAATCGCCGACCAGGATTTGGGACACCTTGCCGGCCTTGGGCGCGGTGATCGGGTTCATCACCTTCATCGCCTCGATGATCAGCAGCGTATCGCCCTGCTTGACCGGCGATCCGACCGCGATGAACGGCTTGGCGCCGGGCTCAGCTGACAGATAGGCGGTGCCGACCATCGGCGATTTGACCGCATCGACCGGCGCAGCCGCAGCAGCTGGCACGGCTTCGGCTGCAGATGAGGCCGGGGCCGGAGCAGCGGCTGCAGCAACGGGCGCGGGCGCATAGGCCATGACCGGCGCAGCCTCGCGGCGGACGCGCACCTTGCGGTCGCCATCTTCGACCTCGATTTCGGTCAGCTCGTTGGCGGACAGCAACTCGGCGAGCTCTTTCACCAGCGCCGTGTCGACGCGCATCGCCTGCTGTTCCTTGTGATCGCCCATCTGAAAACCCTTTGAATTCCGACGCGGCTCCCTGTCAGAGCCGGGCCGCCGCGTCCAGTGCCAGTGCGTATCCGTAGGCGCCCTTGCCCTTAATTACCTCGGTCGCGGCAAGTGCAACCAGATCGGTATGGCGGAAGGATTCGCGTGTGTCGGGGTCGCTCAAATGCACCTCGATCACCGGAGTCGCAATGGCCTTAACCGCGTCGTGGAGCGCAACCGACGTATGGCTGTATCCGCCGGGATTGATGATCACCGCCTTGGCGCCCCTTGCCTGTGCCTCGTGCAGCCAATCGATCAGATGCCCCTCATGGTTCGACTGGCGGACATCGAGCGTCACGCCAAGGGCGTCGGCCTGCGCGCTAAGCCGCTCGGCGATGTCGTCGAGCGTATCCGTTCCGTAGATTTCCGGCTCCCGCGATCCCAGCAAATTGAGGTTCGGCCCGTTGAGGACGAAGATCAGCGGTGGCGTCGCCATGACGAGCCCCTATATGGGCCGCAAGTTCATCCGTGAAGCGAAAGCGTCGCCAATGTCTCTCGACGGCACCGCAGGTGTAATGATCAACGGCGAGCACCGCCGCGTGCCGGCCGGGACAAGCCTTGCGCAATTGATCGCCGACGTGGGGCTGGATCCGCACCGCGTCGCGGTGGAGCGAAACCTGGAGATCGTACCTCGTTCGACCTTCGGCGAAGTGATGGTCGAGGACGGTGACGCTTATGAGATCGTCCACTTTGTTGGCGGGGGTTGAGTTTTGACTGACACATGGACCGTTGCCGGCCGTACCTTCACCTCGCGGCTGATCGTCGGCACGGGAAAATACAAGGATTTCCAGCAAAACGCGGCCGCGGTCGAGGCGTCGGGCGCGGAGATTGTCACGGTCGCGGTGCGGCGCGTCAACATCAGCGACCCGAAGCAGCCGATGCTGGTTGATTTCATCGATCCGAAGAAGATCACCTATTTGCCCAACACCGCTGGCTGTTTCACCGCCGACGAGGCGATCCGCACGCTGAGGCTGGCGCGCGAGGCGGGCGGCTGGGACCTGGTCAAGCTCGAGGTGCTGGGCGAAGCCAAGACTCTCTACCCGGACATGCGCGAAACGCTGCGCGCGACCGAAGTTCTGGCCAAGGAAGGCTTCAGGCCGATGGTCTATTGCGTCGACGACCCGATCGCCGCGAAGCAGCTTGAAGAGGCCGGCGCGGTAGCGATCATGCCGCTGGGGGCGCCGATCGGCTCGGGCCTCGGCATCCAGAATCTCGTCACCATCCGGCTGATCGTGGAGGGCGCAAAGGTGCCGGTGCTGGTCGACGCCGGCGTCGGAACGGCAAGCGACGCAGCGGTAGCGATGGAACTGGGCTGCGACGGGGTGCTGATGAACACGGCTATCGCCGAGGCCAAGGACCCGATCATGATGGCCCAGGCGATGAAGCTGGCGGTTGAGAGCGGGCGTCTCGCCTATCTTTCGGGACGGATGGCCAAGCGCCGCTACGCCGATCCCAGCAGCCCGCTAGCGGGCCTTATTTGATCGCGGTCACCAGCCGCGCTGACATCGGCGCGTCGAAGCCACCGGGACCTTCATATTGCATCAGCGTCCGCTCGGCGGCATCGGTCGCTTCCTGAAGCCGGCTGGGATCGATTTGCTCGATATCGCTGCGCACCGGCGTTCCTTGGACGAGCGCGATGGCGGCATCGCGCGCCGAGGCAGCCCGGCTGCGCAATTCAACGGTCTCATATTCGATATCGGTGAAGCCAGCCGCCAGCAGGTCGCGCTCAATCTCGCCAATGTCGTGATAGCGGAACGGCACGCGCTCGTAGAAACGAACGGCGTTGCCCGGGAACAAGTCACCTACCGCTCGGCCAGCCACCATCGTCGCAAGATTATGCTCAACTCGGTCCCAGATGAGGAGCAGGTAGCGGCCACCGTCGCGAAGGACGCGGCGCGCTTCCGAATTCGCCCGCACCTTGTCTGGGAAGAACATCACACCGAACTGGCAGACGACCAGGTCGAAACTGGCATCCTTGAAGGGCAGCGCCTGCGCGTCGGCGACCTCGAAATGGACGCGAGGGCCACCAGCTTGCTTTGCGGCCTGCTCGAGCATCGGGGCATTCAGATCCGTCGCAACGATGTCCGCGTCGGGGATGGCATCGCGCAGTGCCCTGGTGACCACACCGGTCCCAGCAGCGGTTTCGAGAATTCGCAGTGGTCCAAATTGCGCGGCCCGCTTCGCGACCATCAGCGCGTAGGGCGAGAATACCAGCGGCACCATATATTGGTCATAGATCGCCGGAATCGAACCAGCGAATACGGTATCCGTCGCGGGCATTCGGAGACTCCCTTTGTATCGTGAGGCACTAGCAGGAACGGGCCGGCAAGCCCAAGAGTATGAGCCCAGGAGGTAAGCGGTGACGGACTTCACCACCCTTCGCGAACGCATGATCGAACGGCAGATCGCCGGGCGGGGGCTGGACGATCCAAAACTGCTAGCGGCCTTCCGGGCTGTGCCGCGTGAGGAGTTCGTTAGCGCCGATTATACCGGTTACGCCTATCAGGACTCCCCGCTGCCGATCGAAAGCGGCCAAACCATCAGCCAGCCCTATATCGTCGCGCTGACGATCTACGCCGCAAGGATCGGGCGGGGCGACAAGGTGCTCGAGGTCGGCGCTGGGTCTGGCTACGCCGCCGCTGTCATTGGCCAGATCGCTGGGGAGGTCGTCGCGATCGAGCGGCACCATGAGCTGGTCGAGCTGTCACGGCGGCGGATGAAGCGGCTCGGCTACGGCAACGTCCGGATCGTTGAGGGAGATGGTACGCTCGGCTGGCCGGCAGAAGCGCCCTTTGACGCAATCGTCGCCGCGGCCAGCGGCAGCCATGTCCCGCAGAGCTGGATCGCGCAGCTGAAGCCCGGCGGGCGGATCGTCATGCCGCTCGGCCATCCGCACAGTGTCCAGTCACTGGTCAAGGTGACCAAGCAGGATGACGGAACGCTAATACAGGAAGATTTGGGCGGGGTGCGATTCGTGCCGCTGATCGGCGCCGAAGGGTTCGCTGGCTAGCAAGCTCCGGAACGGACCTTCTTCCACGCATCCTCGCCTGATCTCGCCCGTTGGGGCTCAACGCGCGTGGATAGCCGCGATCGTCGTCTGGTTGGTGATCACCTCGACGTCGGTCACGCAGTGAAGCAAGCGTATGCCCCCGCGCTCCAACGACCGAGCGAGTGCGGGGGCAAATTGCTCCGTTGCCTCGACCCGTTCCGCCCAGCCGCCATAGGCCTCGGCCAGCTTGACGAAATCGGGATTGGCTAGGCCGGTTGCGCTGACGCGCTTCGGATACTCTCGCTCCTGGTGCATGCGGATCGTGCCATAGGCGCCATTGTCGACCAGGATGACCAGCAGGTCGGCGTCATATTGGGCCGCGGTCGCAAGCTCTTGCCCATTCATCAGGAAATCGCCGTCGCCAGCGACGCAGACCACTGGCCGGTCCTTGAATCGCAACGCCGCGGCGACCGATGCGGGGAGGCCGTAACCCATCGTGCCGCTCGTGGGCGCCAGCTGCGTCGGCATTACGCCATAGCGCCAGTAGCGATGCCACCAGCCTGAGAAATTGCCCGCGCCGTTGCAGATGATGGTGTCGGCCGGCAGCGCTTCGCGCATCGCCTTTACGCACGGGCCAAGGTCGAGCTTCACGCCCTCGCGGGGCGCAGGTTCGCTCCACTCGAGCCACTCCCTGTGGGCTTCCTCGCCGGACGAGAAACGGACCAGCTCGGGATCGGCCCAGTCGGCCGCCATTTCCGCGAACTCGCCCATGTCGGCGCAAATCGGCAGGTCGGCCCGGAATACCCGGCCCAGCTCATTGGGGTCGGGATGGACGTGGATCAGCAGCTGGTCCGGATGGTCTGGATTGACCAGCTTGTACCCGTCGGTTGTGGCTTCGCCGAGGCGCGCGCCGGCCACCAGCAGCAGATCCGCTTCGCGGATGCGCTGCTGCAACTTCGGGTTCGGGCCATAGCCGAGCTGGCCGGCGTAGACTCCGCAGTCATTGCTGATTGCGTCCTGGCGGCGGAATGCGGCCGCCGTCGGAATGCCGTATCGGAACGCGAAGGTCGCGAAATGATGGGCCGCATCGCGGTCCCAACCGGCGCCGCCGATAATCGCGACCGGATTGGTTGCATCCTTCAGCAGGCCAAACATCGCCTCCATCGCCCCCGCGCAGGGCGGCTGCGCAATCGGCGCTATCTTCGGCCGGTCAAGCGCCTCAACCTCGTCGCGAAGCATGTCTTCGGGAAGAGCGAGCACGACCGGTCCAGGACGTCCGGCCGTCGCAACCCGGAAGGCGCGGGCGACATATTCGGGGATGCGGCGGGCGTCGTCGATTCGCGCTGCCCATTTGGCGACAGGGCCGAAAAAGGCGGCCATGTCGAGCTCCTGGAAGCCCTCGCGGTCGCGGTCGGCGCGGTCGAGATCGCCGACGAACAGGATCATCGGTGTCGAATCCTGGAATGCGACATGTACGCCGGCGGACGCATTGGTTGCGCCCGGGCCGCGGGTGACGAAGGCTACGCCGGGCTTGCCGGTCATCTTTCCGTCGGCGTCCGCCATGTAACTGACCCCGCCTTCCTGGCGGCAAACGATCGTCTCGATTTCCGGCGCGTCATGGAGCGCATCCAGGACGGCGAGGAAGCTTTCGCCGGGCACGGTGAAAATGCGATCGCAGCCTTGGATCCTGAGTTGCTCGACAAGGATCTGGCCGCCGGTGCGGAGCGCGGTGTCTGGCATGAGACGGGCTCTAGCCCGCAATGCGGCGCTTGTGGAGTGCCCGCTTGCGCTGCCTTCTGTTTGCGCCCAGACGGTAGCGGGGATGTGCGCGTAAAACCCGAGAGCGGGGGCGCAAAAATGGGGATTCTGATTGCCGGAATACTGGCAGCGGCGACTGCCGCGCCACTCGACTATCATTTCGAAATTAGCAGGGCGCAGGGGACGCTCTACAACCCGTGGACGCTCAGCGACGACAAGGTCGAACTGCGCTCCTTCATTGGCTCAGGGGAGAAGCCAGGGGATTTCGTCGCGCCGACCATAAGGGTCGCACCGGGCCAGCGCTTGACGATCGAACTCGACAACAAGCTCGAGCCTTGCGCCGAAAAGCAGCGCGCCGACCATGCCTGCTTCAACGACACCAACCTCCACACTCATGGCTTGTGGGTGTCGCCGTCCGGCGACAGCGACAATGTGATGGTGTCGATTCCCCCAGGAAGCTCGCATCGGTATCAATATGACGTGCCAGCCGACCATCCCGCAGGGACCTTCTGGTACCATCCACACGCGCACGGCGCGGGCTTTGTTCAGGTCGGCAGCGGCATGGCGGGTGCGCTAATCGTCACCGGCAATCGGTTGCCCACCGCGGCCGGCCCAGGCGACATTGACATCCTGCTTCGGGATGAGCGCGGGCAGCCGTTCGCGGAGCGGGTCATGGTATTCCAACAAATCGATTACGGCTGCGCGGACAATCAAGGCGCAATCGCAGCGAAGCGCGACAAGGACGGCAATCCGATCCGGCCCTTCACCTGTTCGCCCGGTCAGATCGGCCGGGTCGAAAGCTTTGATAACGACTGGGGCTGGCGGCGGAGCGGCCGCTACACCGGCATCAATGGCAAGGTGGAACCACAGCTGACCGCGGCAAAGGCAGGCTCCTTTGAGCGCTGGCGCATGATCAATGCCGGACGAGGCGAAAATATGCGTATGCGCCTCTACCGGCTCGATCCGGCAGCTCCGGCATTGCGGACGATCAGGGGAGAGGAGCAAATCGAGTGGCGGAAACGCTATTGCACCGGCCAGCCGCTGCCGATGTGGCAAATCGCGCTTGATGGCCTGACCCGGTCGGAAGTCCGCAAGGTGGACGAGGCGATCCTGTTCCCGGGCGAGCGGCTAGACGTGATTGCCCGGCTGCCGGAACCGGGCCTCTATTGCATGGTCAACGACACGAGCCGCGACGATACCGACAAGGCGCTCCCAAACCCGCCACGCATGATCGCGCTGGTCGAAGCCAAAAGTATCGGTACCGGTACTGGCTCCTTGGATGCCGACGCCTCGTTGCAGGCTCAGTTCGTCCATTCGGCTGAAAGGGCCTTGGCGGCGAAGAGTGAGGCCGCGGTTAAGGCACGGGTGGTTGCCGATCTCAAGGACGGCATGAAGCTGACATCCTTCGTTTGGCACAAGCCGATCGAGGAAAAGGAAGTCAGCGGATACCGGGAGGCAATCCTCAGCATTGTCGAGACCGCTGACGACGCCTTCTTCCGAGTCAACGGCCGGGACTATGACCATAATCGGATCGATGCGATGCTGCCGCTAGGCAAGGCCGAGGAGTGGCGCGCGGCGTCCCTCATCGAGGATCACCCACTCCATATTCACGTCAATCCGTTTCAGATTGTCTCCATAACAGACGCCCACGGGAACGATTTGACCGATCCGAAAAACCCGGCGTTCGATCCCGACTATGCCGGGCTAAAAGGCGAATGGAAGGACACCGTCTTCATCAAGGAAAATGCCCGCGTCTCGTTCCGCACTCGCTATGAGCGCTTCACCGGCGATTTCCTGATCCACTGCCACATTATGTACCACGGCGATCATGGCATGATGCAGAATTTGCGCATTGCCGCAGAGGGACAATCGGCGCCAATGCATTCGGGCCATTAGCCTAGGGTCACCCACTCTTTTCCAGATCCCGCTTTAGCGTCGCCAGCATCGCTACGGCACGTTCGGCGTGGGGGCCGATCCAGCGTTCATGGATGGCGTGGATCGGCAATGGGTTGAGATGGTTCCAGCGTTCGCGGCCCTTGCGCTCGGCGATGATCAGGTCCGCGCTTTCGAGCACCTTCAGATGCTGCATTACCGTGCAGCGATCGAGCTCCGGAAACTGTCCGCAGAGCGCGCCGGTGGTCAGCGGCTGGTCGCGCAGCACGTCGAGAATCGCGCGGCGATGGTGCGAGGCGAGGGCACGGAATACCCGATCCTGCTGCTCGCTTATCGCATTTGGGGGAACCTCGATCGTTGTTGACATGTTATAGATTTATAACATATCTCGCGCGCAATCAAGGAGAGACTCGCCATGGAACCGACATTTCGGGTGTTCATCATCGTCAACCGGCCGCGCCATGAAGTGTTCGAGGCGGTTGCCGATCCCAAGGAACTGTCGTCATACTTCACCACGGGGGGCGCCAGCGCCCGGCTGGAGCAAGGCCAGACCGTAACATGGGATTTCGCCGACTTCCCGGGCGCCTTCCCGGTCGATGTCACTGAGGTCGTTCCGGATGAGAAGATCGTGTTCAACTGGAAGGCCAGTGAACCGGACACCGATTATGAGGTCCAGGTGACGATGAACTTCAGCGAAGTTGAGGCAGGCCGAACCAAGGTCGAGATCGCCGAGGCCGGCTGGCACACTACCGATGCCGGACGCCAGGCGAGCTATGGCAATTGCATGGGCTGGTCGCAGATGCTGGCCGCGCTCAAAATGTGGGTCGAACACAAGATCAACCTGCGCGAGGGGGCGTATAAATAGCGCTACAGAATCTGTAGTGTTCTAATTCAGATCCTGAACTAGTCCGGCGCCGGGCCGGCGCGGTAGCTTCTTCCCATCCCGATCAAATTGCAGGATGGAGGAACGCCGATGCTGGCGCTTGTCGAGAAGCCGATGACGAAAGACTGGACCAAGAAGGCGGAAGATATCGCCAGCAAGATTGCCGAGCATGCGGCGAAACATGACGCGGACGACAGCTTTGTCGCGGAAGGCTTCGCCGCCCTCGAGGAAGCCGGTTTCTTCACCGCACTGGTGCCCGAAGAATTTGGCGGCGGCGGAGCAATGATCAGCGACATCGCCGACGCCCTTCGGATCATCGGCGCGGCATGCAGCTCTACAGCGCTTGCTGCATCGATGCACAGCCACATTGTGGCGGTCGCGATGTGGCGCTTCAAAAATCAGGGCGCCCCGACCGACGGACTGCTTAAGCGCGTTGTCGCGGAGAAATTGAAACTCGTGTCGAGCGGCGGCTCCGATTGGCTCAACAGCGCCGGCAAGATGGAAAAGGTCGAGGGCGGCTACAGGCTGACCGCGCGCAAGGCATTCGCGAGCGGTTCAACCGTTGGCAATTTGCTCAATACCAGCGCGGTTTACGACGACCCCGAGGCGGGTCCGACCGTGCTTCACTTTGCCGCGCCGCTGAAGGGCGACGGCGTCCGGATCGAGCCGACCTGGCAAACGCTGGGCATGCGCGGCACCGGCTCGGACGACGTGGTGTTCGACGGACTGTTCATTCCGGACGCGGCGATCGCAGGCAAACGCCCGCAGGGCGAATGGCACATGCTGTTCCATGTCATCAGCATGATAGCATTCGCATTGATCTATTCCGTTTACCTTGGCGTTGCCGAAGGCGCCCGCCATCGGGCGTTGGAAATGGCCAAGAAGCGCCCGCACGACCCGTTGCTGGCGCAAAATGTCGGCGAAATGGAAAACCGCCTGCTCGCGGCGCGGCTGGCGCTCCGTCGGATGATCGAGATCGCCGAGACCGGCTCGCCGGGTCAGGAAACAACCAGCGAGGCAATGCAGTGCCGGACCCTTGCCGGACAAGCAGCGATCGATACCGTGGCCAAGGCCATGGAAGTTGCCGGCGGCGCGGCCTTCTACCGCAAGACCGGGCTGGAGCGCGCCTTTCGCGACGTCCAGGCCGCGCGCTTCCACCCGCTGCAGGAAAAGCCGCAGCTCGACCTTACCGGCCGGGTGGCGCTGGGCTGGGATATCGACTGCAACTAGGCTGGCAGCCGTTCGCGAAACCGGCTAGGCGGCCGCCCATGTACATCATCACCATCCACTATCCGAACGCCGACGGAGCCACCTTCGACCATGACTACTATCGGACCAAGCATTTGCCGGAGGTTGGCAAGGCGTTCGGTCCGTTCGGGCTCGGCTATGCGAGCGTGTTGAAGGGCGAGGAAAGCGCCGATGGGACGGCACCGGCCTTTTTCGTAACCACAATCCTCAGCTTCCGCGAGGAGCAGGGCGCGCGCGAGGCGCTGGCGAGCGAGGGCGCCAAGGCCTTGCGCGCAGACATCGCCAATTTCACCAACGTCACGCCGGTGCTGCAGTTCAATACGGCAGTGCCGTGAGCGGCCACTAGGCCTGATGAATGGCCTTCACCACCTGATAGCTCTCCAAGCCCTCTTTCCCGCCTTCGGACCCGAAGCCTGAATCCTTGACCCCGCCGAACGGCGCGTCGGCGACCGAGATGGCGAAGGTGTTAATCCCGACCATGCCGCTCTCGATCAGGTCGCCGATCAGGTTCGCGCGGCGGCCGTTCTCGGTGAAGGCGAACGCAGCGAGACCGAACGGCAGGCGGTTGGCCTGCTCCATCACCTCGTCGAACGTCGAGAAGGACTTGGTCACCGCGACCGGTCCGAACGGCTCCTCATTCATGATGTTGGCTGTGTTGGGGACATCGGCCAGCAGCGTCGGCTGGAAGAAGAATCCGCCCTCGCCCTTCGACCCTCCGGCGAGAACGCGCGCGCCCTTGGCCGCTGCATCCTCGATCAGCGCGCCGACCGCCTCGGGGCGGCGCTCATTGGCCAGCGGGCCCATCCTGGTGTCCTCTTCCAGGCCGTTGCCGACCTTCACCTTGGCGGTGCGTTCGGCGAAGCCCTTCAGGAAGGCTTCGTAGATCGACTCCTGGACGTAGAATCGGGTCGGTGAAACGCACACCTGGCCGGCGTTCCTGAACTTCTGCGGCACGACCATGTCGAGCGTCTTTTCAAGGTCGCAGTCGTCGAAGATCAGCACCGGCGCGTGGCCGCCGAGCTCCATGGTAATGCGGGTCATGCTGTCGGCGGCGAGGCGCATCAGATGTTTGCCGACATTGGTAGACCCGGTGAAGCTGACCTTGCGGATCTCCTTGGCGCCGATCAGCGTGGTGCTGATCATGTTTGCATCGCCATGAACCAATTGGGCGACACCCTTGGGGATGCCCGCGTCGGCCAGCGCTCGGAACAACTCGGTCGCGACGCCCGGAGTCTCGTGCGGCGGGCGCGAGATTACCGTGCAGCCCGCGGCCAGGGCCGCTGCAACCTTCTTCGCCAGCAAATAGATCGGAAAATTCCACGGGCTGAATGTCGCCACCGGACCGACCGGCTGGCGAATGACGCGCGATAGCTGCCCGGCGGGCCGGACCAGCGTGCGGCCATAGTCGCGCTTGATTTCCTCTGCATACCAATCGAACAGCTGCGCCGATCCAAGCACTTCGAGGCGCGCCTCGTTGAAGATCTTGCCCTGCTCCTGCGTCAGGATCCGGCCGATATGGTCGGCGCGCTCGCGCAGCAGCGAGGCGACTTTGTGCAGGATGCCCCCGCGCTTTTCGACATCGGTCGAGCGCCATTCCGGCCAGGCACGGTCGGCGGCGGCGAGTGCCTCGTCCAGGTCGGCCTTGGTGGCGTAAGGCACTTCGGCAATGCCGCCGCCGTTGGCAGGATTGACGACCGTATGCGCGTCGCGGCCTTCGCCCGATTTCCATACGCCGTCGATGAAGAGTTGCAGGTCGGTGTCGTAGCTCATGGCGGGTGAGATAGGCTTCTCCCCGCTTGTCGCCAACCCACTCCGTCGCTAGTCGCAACTTAAACCAACGGGAGACTCTCGATGACCAAGGCGGATCTGCTGGCGAAGATGCAGGATGCGGGGGCCTGGCTTCCGGGCAAGAAGGTCAAGCTCGATTTCGGCGGCGATGAGGGCGTAATCCTGATGGATGGCGCCAATAATCTGGTTAGCGACAGTGACTCGGCGGCCGACACGACGATCAAGGTCAGCTGGGACGATTTCCAGTCGCTCGCGTCGGGCGCGCTCGATGGCATGACCGCCTTCATGACCGGCAAGCTCAAGGTCGAAGGCGACATGGGCAACGCCATGCAGCTGCAGGGCATCTTCGCGAAGCTGCGGGGATAGGCCGAGTTGGAGGGGGAACGCGATATTGCGCGGCTCCTCGATGCGCTCGAACCTCGCCTCCATCCGGAGCGCTATGGTTTTTCTCTCGCGACGGATTCGACCCTGAAGGACGGCCAGTTCGCGCTGGTTCGCGAGGACGAGAGCTTGACCACTATCGGTATCGACCCGTCAGGCGAATGGGCGCGGATCAGCCTTGGCGTCCATAGCAGCCTCGATGCAGTCGGGTTGACCGCCGCGTTGTCGTCCCGCCTCGCCGGCCTCGGCATCAGCGCCAATATCGTTGCCGGCAGGCTTCACGATCATCTGTTCGTTCCATGGGACCGCAGGGAGCAGGCGCTCGATTGCCTGCGATCGATGTCGGTCAACGAAAGGAGTTGATGATGGGTCGTCTCGCAATCCTTGGCCTTGCCGCCGCGCTTCTAGCTACTGGCGCGTCAGCACAGCAAGACTCACGCACGTCAGATGTGTTGGCGGCTGTACGCGCCCAGTTGAGGCCCGACGGGTTCGCCGAAGGTGCCAGCTACGCGATCGTCTTTTCTGACCTCAACGATGACCATCAACAAGAGGCCATAGTCCATCTCAACGACCGCAATTTCTGCGGATCGGGGGGTTGCACGACATTCGTACTGACTCCAACCGACGCAGGCTGGCATATGATCGGGCGGATGACGGTCAGCCGCTTGCCAATCTATCGCCTGCCGGAACATCACAGCGGTTGGTTCGACCTCGGCGTGTTCGTCAGTGGCGGCGGGGCGCAGCCGGGGGTCAGGGCTGTCCGGTTCGATCGCGGCCGCTACCAGTCAAATCCGTCGAAGGGGCCACGCATTGGCCGCCTGCCGCAAGAAGCGTCATCGCTGCTCGCCGTCGACAGCGAATTCTTTCTGATTGGACCGAACTAGCGGTTGATCGATTGGTCGAAACGCCGTTGCGCATTTCTCCGGCGATGACCATCGAAAGCGCTTATCGCAAAGATGGGGGCGGCTCATGCGACTGCTTCTTCTCTCGGCAACATTGATTGCTTCGATGGCGACTGCCCAATCCGGCACGATCCTCAGCGCCCAGTCAGCCCAAGCCATTATCGCCGGGTGCGCGGCGCATGCCGCTTCGAAGAAACAGAGCCACGCAATCGCGGTGGTCGATACCGGCGGACACCTGGTTGCTGCGCTGAGGATGGACGGCAACGGCACCGGAATCTTCGACTTTGCGCTAGCCAAGGCAGAAGCGGCCGCGGCTTGGGGATTCTCCACAGCCCAGATGATTGAAGGCGCGCGCAGCACGCCGGGATTTGCAGATGCGCCCCATGTGGTCATCGTCCCGGGAGGAGTTCCGGTGTTCAGTGCCGACGGAAAGACGAGGATCGGCGCGGTCGGAGTCTCGGGCGAAGCGCCGGCCGACGATGCCGCCTGCGCCGAGGCCGGCATCGCCGCGGCAAGGCTTCGCAGCAGCCGCGCAAACTAACTCGGCTTGACCCCACTCGGTGCGGACGGCAGAGCCGCGCCCAAGGAGTATGGTCATGCAGAAAATCTATCCGAATGCCGCGGCCGCACTGGACGGACTGTTGTTCGACGGCATGACCATCGCGGCCGGCGGGTTCGGCCTGTGCGGAATTCCCGAGCGGCTGATCGATGCGATCCAGGCCAGCGGGGTCAAGGATCTTACCATCGCCTCGAACAATGCCGGGATCGACAATGAAGGGCTCGGGAAGCTTCTTAGGACGCGGCAAGTCAAAAAGATGATCTCCTCCTATGTCGGCGAGAACAAGGAGTTCGAACGGCAATATCTGGCTGGCGAGCTGGAGGTCGAATTCTGCCCGCAGGGGACACTGGCCGAACGGATGCGCGCCGGAGGCGCCGGCATTCCCGGCTTCTACACCAAAACCGGCGTCGGCACCCAGGTCGCCGAGGGCAAGGAGGTCAAGAATTTCGACGGCGAGGACTTTATCCTGGAGCGCGGTATCCGCGCCGACCTCAGCATCATCAAGGGCTGGAAGGCGGACGAAAGCGGCAACCTCATGTTCCGCAAGACCGCCCGCAACTTCAACCAGCCGGCCGCGACCTCAGGCAAGATCTGCGTCGCCGAGGTCGAAGAGATCGTCTCGGTCGGCGGCCTCGATCCCGACTGCGTCCACGTGCCGTCGATCTACGTGAAGCGGCTGGTGCTCGGTGCGCCCTACGACAAGAAGATCGAGTTCGTGACGACCCGGGAGCGCGAGACCGCGTGACGGGCAAGTTCGCTCATGAGCCGCTAAGGGTCCTCTACACGGCGGATGCGCTGGAATTCCATGCCACCGACGACAGTCAGGTCCGCAACGAGGAGCTGATCCACAGCCTGTATCGCCCGATGTTGGCCCTCTTCATCATCACCAATCCGGCGACCGAAACCGTTGCAAGAGAGCCGGAGTGGGGAGACGGTTTTGTCGCCGAAATGAAGAGTAAGGTTCCGGGCGCCAGCGACGCATTTGACGGCATCCAACTTTGGGAACAGGCCGGTCTTAATCTTGATCCAACAAGACTGGCCTCCAAGTTTCCGGTGAACCTTCTATTCATCGACGGCGAAGGCATGGCTACAGGTCCAGACGGGCACGCCGGCCTGAAGTTTCTCCAGGAGCATCTCGATGGCCGCGAAACCGTTACGGTAGCGGACATCGAGGCGATTTCAGCGAAATGGAAACAAAATGACGACTGAGACAATCGCAAAGGGCTGGAACCGCAACCAGATGGCCGCGCGGGCCGCAAAGGAGCTGAAGGACGGCTATTACGTCAACCTCGGCATCGGCATTCCGACCCTTGTCGCAAACAATATCCCGGACGGGATGACCGTCACGCTGCAGAGCGAGAACGGCATGCTCGGCATTGGCCCGTTCCCCTATCCGGACGAGGTCGACGCCGACCTGATCAACGCCGGCAAGCAGACCATCAGCGAGCTGCCGAGCTCCTCCTATTTCAGCTCGTCGGACAGCTTTGCAATGATCCGCGGCGGGCATATCGATCTGACCGTACTTGGCGCGATGGAGATCAGCGAGGGCGGCGACATCGCGAACTGGATGATCCCTGGAAAAATGATCAAGGGCATGGGCGGGGCGATGGACCTTGTCGCCGGGGTCAAGCGTATCATCGTCGTGATGGAACATACGTCCAAGAACGGCGACCCCAAGTTCATCCCGGCCTGCACCTTGCCGCTGACCGGCAAGAATGTGGTCGACATGATCATTACCGACCTCGCCGTGTTCCAGCGGCTGGATCATGACTCGCCGTTCAAGCTGATCGAGCTGGCGCCGGGGGTGACGGCCGAGGAGGTCCGCTCGAAAACGACGGCAAATTACGTCGAGTGAAGGTTTGGGCGGCCTTGACCGCGGTGGCGATCCTGGCAGCCTGCTCGAAAGCACCGACAGTCATCGATGGGTCCAGCCCACAGGTCTTCGCAAAGACCACGGAGAAGGCCCGCCGCGACCTGGCGATCAAGGACCGGCTAACCTTCGACGCGGCAATGCATAATCCCGGCGGCATGCGCTACGGCAGCAAGGATCCGGAAGCCATGGCGCGCGAGGCCTACCACGGTATGACCGCCAAAGACGTCATTGAGGATGCTCACGCGCGGGGGATCGAATGAAGGCGCTGCTGTCACATGAGCCCGGCGGGCCCGAAACGCTCCGGCTGACCGAGCTGGCCGATCCCTCACCGGGACCGGGCGAATTGCTGGTCCGGGTTCGGGCAGCGGCGGTCAACTATCCCGACGTGCTGATCATCGAGGACAAATATCAGTTCAAGCCGCCGCGGCCGTTCGCGCCGGGCGGCGAGATTGCCGGCGAGGTCGAAGCGGTCGGCGAGCAGGTAGCCGGCTGGAAGCCGGGAGACCGGCTGATCGCCGTACCCGGCTGGGGCGGCATGGCCGAAAAGATCGTTATCCCGTCCAAGGCCGCCATTCCCCTCCCGGCGGAGCGCAGCTTTACCGACGGCGCGGCCCTGCTGCTGACGTACGCCACTTCAATCCACGCGCTTTATGATCGCGGTCGGCTCGAGGCCGGGCAATCACTGCTGGTGCTCGGCGCGGCTGGCGGCGTCGGCCTGGCCGCGGTCGAACTGGGCAAGGCGAAGGGCGCACGCGTCCTTGCCGCGGTTTCGTCGGAAGAAAAGGCTACGGCTGCGCGCGCGGCCGGCGCCGATGAAGCGATCATCTATCCGCGCGGCCCCTTCGACAAGGACGGGCAAAAAGCTCTGGCGCAGCTGTTCAAGAATGCCGTCGGGCCGGACGGCGCCGACGTGATCTACGATCCGGTTGGCGGCGACTATGCCGAACCCGCGCTGCGCAGTATCGCCTGGGAAGGGCGCTATCTTGTAGTCGGGTTCCCGGCGGGCATTCCCAAGCTGCCGCTCAACCTCACCTTGCTCAAGAGCTGCGATGTGTGCGGCGTCTTTTGGGGTGCATTCGCTGCCCGGGATCCCAAGGCCAATGCCGGCCATGTGGCCGAACTGTTCCGTCTGTGGGACGAGGGCAAGATCCGGCCCCATGTCAGCGCAACCTACCTGCTCGATCGGGGCGGCGAGGCGATCGCAGCCATGGCTGCACGCCAGGTGATCGGCAAGCTGGTGGTCGAGATCGATTAGATCGGCGACGGCAATGCCGTTGCGGTTTCGCTGCCGAGCTTGCGGAAGGGCTCGCGCCGCTGATAGGCGAGGCTCTTCCACAGCCACTCCAGCGGCCCATTCTCGTAGCGCTTCATCCACAAGTTGGCGGCGATGAGCTCGGCCCCGATTATCGCCGTCGCGACAGCCAGCATTTTCGCCTGCCCCCAGGCGCCAAAGAGGTCCAGCCCCCAGGGAGCGAAAACGACCCACATCATCAGCAGCGAAGTGAACAGATATACGGTCAAGGGCATTCGCCCCGGGGCTTCGAATGGCCTCATTAGGCGGCGGCCGATCGGAGAACCCAGGATGAGTTGGATGAGTGCGAGGTGTCCCAGCGACGTCGCCAACCGCGAAATGTCGTAAAAAACCTGCTGCCAGTGCTGCCCCGGCTTGTACTCCATAATGTCGAGCCACAGGGTGCCCCGCAACGAAAGGCCGACCCCGTAGCCCACGGCCAGCATCGCCCAATAGATTTCTCGTCGTGCCCGGCCCTGAATGATGCCCCATTGATACAGCGCCATGCCGATTAACATGGTCGCGACGATCTCCGCCTCGATTTGCCAGAAGATGCTCATGAGGAAGGTCCAGCCCGCCAGCTGGGCATTCCAATAGGCGCCGAACGTCGAATGATGCGCTTTGTCGGCCTTGGCAATCTTCTCCTTCGCCTTGGCGTTGTCGGCCGGCATTTGCGTCCTGCGCTCGATCCGTTCGCGATATTCCTTGAGGGTCGCCTTATCCTCGTCGCTGAGCTTCTTCCCAGTGGCCTCCGCGGCGACGATGCGCTCACCTTCCTGTATCTTTGCCGTCTCCTCGCGATAGCCGCTGAAATTGTAGACGAGCAGTGCACTTAAGAAGATGGCTGCGAGGCCGCACTGAGCCCTCGGCCCGAGCTTTCTGAACGGGAACAGGAAGACAGCGCCAATCCCATAAACCAGAAGGATATCGCCCCACCACATCAGCAGGAAAGCATTGGCCAGGCCAAACATGCACAGCCAAAGGTTGCGGCGGTAATGGAGGTCGGCGACCTCGACCGGCCCGTCGGCAGTCATCGCCCGCCGCGCCATGATCATGATCCCGGCCCCGAAAAGCAACTCCAGCAATCCGCGCTGCGTGCCTTCCAAATATGTTCTGGTGAACAGGGTCGTCCAATAATCGGCGGTAGTCCAGGTCGGGTACCGGACATCGAAGAGAACGAATTCGTAGCCGCCCATTGGAGCGATGTTCATGATCAGAATGAGCAGAATGGCGATGCCGCGAAGAACATCCAGCGAAGCGATCCGCTCGGTCCCGCGAACCCGGTCGATGTGAAGGTCGGCAATTGCGGTCATTGGAGCCCCCTCGCAATGAACGGGGAAACTGCCCTTTTTCCTCGAGTTCAACAAGTGCCCGCTGTTAATGACACGCGGGCGGTCGCCTATTTCGAAACGCCGTAGCGGTCGCAAACCTGGTCGACGACTCTACGAACCCAATCGTCGGTCAGCGGCTTGGAAGCCACGAATTTCCAAAAATAGACTGGTCCTGCCGCCATGGCGAACAGCTCATCACGGTCGACATCGGGCCGCAGTTCGCCTCGCCGGATCGCAGCGTCAAACATTGGCGCAAGCTGTTGCCGGCGGCTTTCCCAAAACCTCTCGGCCTGGCCGGGAGCTGCGCCGGCCTGCAGGGCTCCAGCAACCTCCATCAGCGAGGGGCCGACCGGGCTATTGAGGACGCCGACGAGATTGGTCAGGGTCTTGGCGAGATCACCTCGAAACGAGCCAGTATCGAATGTCGCCGTCATTTGGTCGGCCATGTCGATGATCGCGTCGACAATGGTGGGCCATCGATCGACTTTGCGCCGGTAGAGAGTGGAGCGCTCTATGCCCGCCCGAGCGGCGACATTCTGGAACGTGCATGCCTCGAGACCGCCCTCGCTAAGCAATTCGATCATCGCCGCGTTGATCCGTCGGGTCACGTCTGCAGTCCGGCCACCTGGCCGCCGCAGGCGAACTGGCTCGAGTAAAGTTGAATCGCTGTTCAATGTTGACTCCACGACTTAAGGCAGCTAATGCAACACCTTGTTGCTTTAAAAATCAACCCATAAAATCATCTGAAATTGAGCTGCATCGTCGGGGGACGTATGCGGCGGAGACCTTGATGCGACTCGATTCTCCTCCACGCGTCCTCATTACCGGCGCGGGCACCGGCATCGGCCGCGCCTGCGCCGAGGCGATGGCGTCGCGTGGCGCCGAACTTATCCTTTGCGACAATGATGCGCAGACGCTGCGCGAAGCGACCGACGAACTGGGCGCGGTTGGGCGCTTTTGCGACGTAGCATCAGAGGCAAGCGTCGCCGTTTTCGCGGCCGACATCATCGAGACATTCCGCTCGCTCGATCTGCTGATCAACGCGGCCGGCGGCGGCTATGAGCGAACGCTTGGCATGTACCGGGTATCGCGAGCCTTGCTCCCTGCGCTGCGGCGCGGATCGCATTTCAAGTTGATGCTCAATGTTCCGCCGGAGGAAGATGCGGGAGTCGCGATATTCCCCTACGCCAGCTCCGGCCAGGCCTTCCAGCGCCTCTCAGCGGCCCTGGCAGCGGAAACCAAGGGTACCGGAGTCGACGTACTTATCGGCAACCCCGAAACTTGTCGCATCTCGCAGGTCGTCCCCGATCCAAATGCCGGCCCCAACGCCGCCATTTACGGCATGGCCAAGCGCACCCCGGGGGGCGGCTCGCTGGTGTCGCAGATCGCCGACCTGTTGGGTCCCGGCCAATGGGAAAGGCAACAGGCCGGCTGATCCGGCGGCCTTGCCGCGCTGGACGGCGACCGCGGCAGCATCTATCTGCCCGGCGAAACAGCCGGGATTGCGCATGAGCGAGTTCAACGACCGTGAGCGTGCCTTCGATTTGAAGTTCGAACGCGATGAGGAAATGCAGTTCCGGATCATGGCCCGCCGCAATCGCTTGCTGGGCGAATGGGCCGCACGTCAAATGGGTCTGTCCGAGGTCGAGACAGAGTCCTATGCCAAGGATGTCGTCCGCGCCGACTTCGAGGAAGCCGGCGACGAGACCGTGATCCGTAAGGTGTTGGGCGACCTGATCTCCGCCGGTGTCGACGGCGAAGCGAGCTTGGTCCGCGAGGTGTTGGGACAAAAGCTGGTCGAGGCCCGGCGGCAGATTATCGAGCAGACCAACCTTTAGAAGGCCGACACTCATGCCGATGGCAGCCGATGAAATTGAGGCCTTGATCCGCGCCGCCTTGCCCGATGCGCGGGTTGAAATTCGCGACCTTGCCGGCGACGGCGATCATTATGCCGCTCGGGTGGTCTCGCGCAGCTTCGAGGGGTTGAACCGGGTCAAACAGCACCAACTTGTGTATCGCGCGCTTGGCGGCCGCATGGGCGGCGAGCTTCACGCACTGCAGCTAGAAACCGCAGTGCCGGACGGAGAATGATCGATGAGTGATGTGAAGGAACGGATCGACGCGCTGGTGAAGGCCAATGAGGTGGTCTTGTTCATGAAGGGCAGTGCCCTCTTTCCGCAATGCGGCTTTTCCAGCCGCGCGGTGGCGATCCTCGACCATCTTGGTGTGCCGTTCGAGACGGTCGACGTCCTTCAGGACCAGGAGATCCGCGCCGGCATCAAGGAATATTCCGACTGGCCGACCGTCCCACAGCTCTATGTGAAGGGCGAATTCGTTGGCGGATCGGACATCATGATGGAAATGTTCGAAAGCGGCGAACTCCAGCAACTCGTCGCCGCGGCGGCATAACAAGCCCCCTTCCTCCTCACAGGGGGAGAGTGGAAGGGGGCCGCCCCGAACTGTCAAAACTAAAAGGGGACGGCGAACGCGGGACCAGAAAACCGCTGTTGCCGTCCCCTTTGTGTTGGCGTGGAACCAAGTGGACGCCACACACTTTGCAACCGTCGTGCCAATTCCAAGGAATGGCGGAATTTTAGGATAAACTTAGTAGACGCCGCGACGACGAACGGCGCCATCGTAAAAAATACCGACGCTTTTGCGCGTCGCACACAGCGACCCGGCAACGCGTGTTTACAACTGTAATCGAATCGCTTACAGCTGTAATCGAAAGGGGCCCAAGCCGATGGACCTGAGGATCAGCGACGCCGAGCTTGAAGTGATGGAAGCGCTCTGGGGCGCAGGCCATCCGCTGACCGCCGCCGAGGCGGCTGACCGGATCGGCGCCGAGCGGGGCTGGTCCCTCGCCACGGTGAAAACAATGCTGTCGCGCCTTGCTGCCAAGGGAGCAGTGAAGCACCGCGAGGATGGCCGTCGTTTCCTTTATTCGCCCGCGATCAAGCGCGAGGCTTACGTCGGCAATGAATCCCGGCGGTTCGTCGAACGCTTGTTTGGCGGCCGTCTATCGCCGCTAGTGGCGCGTCTCGCCGAAGAGGATGGGCTGGACGACGAGGATATCGCTGCCATCGAGGCATTGTTGAAGGAGCTGAAGTCGTGATTGACTGGCTGCTTGGCACATTGCTCGCCACTACCGCGCTGATCGTCATGGTCCTCTTGGTCAGGGAGCCGGTGCGCCGGCATTTCGGTGCCCGCGTGGCTTATGGCCTTTGGCTGATTCCGGCCGCGCGCCTCTTGATGCCGACCTTGACCGAGACGGTCGAGCGAACGGTGCCTGCCAGCACGCCGATCCAGCCATTTATTCCTGCCGTGATCGCCGAGCCCAAGCTGCTCGCTTCAGTTGCCCCTCCCGAGCCCTCCTTGCTTGACCAGGTCGGCGGCTTTCAGACTGTGTTGCTTGTCCTTTGGTTAGGCGTCGGTCTTGGCCTGTTCATCGCCCGCATGGCGGCCTTCCGCCGCGAGCGCGCCGCCATTCTCGACGATGCCGTGCAGCTGGCGCGCATCGGAACGATCAGGCTGGTTCGCTCGCCGAACGTTAGCGGCCCGCTTGCGTTCGGCATCTTCGACCGGGTGATTGCGGTCCCCAGCAACTTCGACCGGCTCTATGCCGATCATGAGCGCCGCCTGGCGCTCGACCATGAACTTGCCCACCATCGTTCCGGCGACCTCGTCGCCAATTTCTTCGCCTTTGTCCTGCTCTGCCTCCAGTGGTTCAATCCACTCGCCTGGGTAGCCCACGCCGCTTTTCGCTTCGACCAGGAAGCAGCGTGCGATGCCCGGGTGCTGGACAAGGTCAAGGCCGACGATCGCGCCGACTACGGCCGGGCGATTGCCAAGGCCGCTTCGGGAAGGGCGCTGCTGTTCGCATCTGCGCTCGATCGACGCAACACACTCCACAGGAGGCTGAAGTCCATGCTTACCAACCCTAGTGCCGGCCGTCGGCTGGCCGGACGGCTGACCGTCATCGCTGCGGTCGCGATTGCCCTGCCGCTGACCGCGACACGCGCAGTCGAATATGTCGACAAGCTCGCGCCTACAGATCCGCAGCCTGCGGCGCCTGTCGCCAGCGCGGCAGGGCCCGCGGCTGC
>DATJHF010000030.1:0-3861 GCA_035494075.1 Sphingomicrobium sp.
TCCCGGTCGGCGGGATCGATCAGCATGCGGTTCATGTCGACGAACGGCCCCTCGGTCAACAAGGCACGCAGATCCTTGTAAGCCTCCCCCGCCTCGGCAAGCTGGTCGTAAGCATCGCGCGGCACCGTCATCATTTCGATCCGTGCTTCGTCAACGGCATCGATCCAGGCGAGGGTCAACGCGAACTCATCCGCCGCCACCAGCCTCAACTCAACCGTATCGCCCAGGCTGGGGCCGTCGAGGGTCCGGATCAGGTTGAGCTTGAGACATTCGAGCACGGCGTCGTCCAACTCCGCCTCGCGTGCGAGCAGCTTCTCCCGCAGCGCGGGCCAGCCGAAGGCGACGCGCACCGCCAGGCCACGCCCGATCTCCTGCGCCGGCTCCGGTGCGAGCACGCCATAGCCGAGTTCGAAGATGCCCTGCGCCTGCGCTTCCAGATCGGGCCAGTCGCTGACCTCGGCCGCCGGACGGACGAGGATCCATTGGCCGCGGCCGATATCGAGGTAGTTCAGGTCCGGCTCACGACGGTAACGCGCGCCGCAGCTCTCGCATGTTTCGACCTGGAAGCGATTGGCCAGGATGGCGGCGCGCAGGTCGGGCCGGCGGTCGGCGAGCACGCTGTGCGCCACTTCGAATGGCGACGCTTCGCCACACGCAGGACACGGAAGGCTCTGGGTTTCGAGGATCGACATGTCTGCTCCCGTTGGCGTGATCGACTCAGGCGCCCTTGGGGGCGGCGTTCTTCTGTTCCGCCAGCCAGGGCACCAGCGGATGGTTGGGCGCGAGCGTGCCGAGGAAAAAGCGCGAATAGCATTCCGCGAACCATTCCATGCGGTGGCGGAACTGGTAGTTGCAGACCTTGCTTCCGCGTGCGGCCACCAAGTAGGACACCCATTCATTGGGATAGGCTTGCTGGTAGACGCGGCCATTGACCGCGTAGCGGGAGGCGGCTGAGTCGCCCTGATCCCATAGGCCGGACGAACCGTTCTTGAGCCCGACATTCGATGCGAAATCGATGGCCGGGTGCACCGCCATCTCGGCCCAGACATCGTCCGCCGGGACCTGCCCGGCGAACATGAGGGAGTCCAGCAACTGCTTGATCGCGTCGGTGTCCGACTTGCCGAAGGCGATGGCCTCGACGATCGTCGACAGCATCGACTTCAGCGGTTCCTTGTCCTTGATAAGCTTGCGCGCCGCGATGGTCAGGTCGCGCTTGTCGTCGTCGTCCTTGGCGTCCTTCTGCTTGGCGAGGGCGTGCGCGACGGCGGGATGTTTCTTCAGTTCGGCTGGGTCCGCGACCCGCGCATTCTTGGCGGTGGCGAACTGCGCCTGCAAGGTCTTCGGGTTGCTGCCCGAGATGGCGAGCTCCAGGTATTTCTCAAGCAATGTCCGATCGACGTTCTTGGCTTCGAAATAGCTGTGGAATTTCAGGCTGTCGCTGGCGACCTTCTTCACCGAGTCCTTTGTTTCGGCCCGCCAGCCGCCGAACTTCCGTGCGCCGCCGTTGTTTTCCATGAAATGAAACTTCGAGTCGACGCCATGCGCGATCTCATGCAGCGTCGTATCGTCGAAGGTTCCGCCTTCGCTGCCGGTCTTGCCGGCCTTCAAAACGATCTTTTTCTTGTCCGAGGAGTGCAGCGACGTGTCGCTCACTTTCAGCCGCTCGACCGACGTGATCATTTCGTTTTCTGTCGTATGCTCGGGCGGCAGCATCCCGAACAGCTTGTACATCCGTGGCAGCGCCTTGGTGCTCATGCCCTTGCCGTCGTCGCCGCCGCTGACCTCCTTCAGCCCGAACCGAGCCTTCATGGCGGCCTGGATGAAGTCGCGCTTTTCCTTGCTGTCGGCTTTCGTGCCGATCGCCTTGACCATGTCGTCGAGCAGCTTGGTGGCGCCGGGCTGCGCCCGGAACGCGACGAGATCGGCGTCGGGGGCGTTCAGCGCAGCCGTCAGCGCCTTGCGGTCCGGCGTTGCGATTAGTTGCCGATACTCGGCGGCCTTGGGCGAAACCGTCGGCACGACGGGCGCCTGCGGCTGATTCTGCATCGCCTGCCAGATGATGGCAAAGTCAGGTCCATAGGCCGTGACGTCGCGAAGAGCCTTGACGTAATCTCCGTTGTTCTGTGCCGTGGTGCGGCCCTTGTAGGCCGTCTGCAGCGCCTGCGCGTCGAGCGTGGTGACTGCGGTCGGAGGCACCGTCCCGGCTTTGAGGGCTCCAAAGACCTTCAATGAATAGGCGGCCATGGCCTTGCCCAGGCTGGTATCCTGCGCCTTTACTGCATCCGACAGCCCGGGAATTATGGCGATCGCCTTATCAAGGCTTTCGATCGCTTCCTTGTATTTGGCCTGATTATACGACGTGTCCGCTTCGTCCACTTGTGCCTTGAGCGTGCCGAGCGTGGGTTGATGCGACGTGAGGAGCACATCGGTGCTGCCGGCGAAGGGAACCCAGTAGTCGAGCTTCTTCTTCGTCGACGCCAGACGATCTTCGTACAGCTTTTTCAGCCCGTCGGCCGAATCGTCTTCCGGCATGGCCAGAAGCTGGGTCCGGTAGCCGGTGATCGTCTTCCAGAGTTCGTCCGCCCTGCCGAGATTTCCGGCATTGAGCGCGGCGCGGTAATCCAGCTTCGCCGCGTAGAAATCCGAGGCAACCTTGGCCAGTCCGCCTGTTTCCAACCCCTTCGCCCGCCGCCGGACCTCCACCTGCTCGACCGTGCCTTCCAGCTCTGCCTCGCGTTGGCGTCCCATGGCCAGCTTGCGCAAATGCTCGTCGACGATTTCGGTGAGGTCCTCCAGCAGCGACTCCGCTTCGCCGTAATTGTCAGCGACGATCTCGGCCTCGACCGCGTCGTGCAGGCCCTGCAACGTTGCCGGCAACTTGCCGGTGGCCTCCGCGAAGGCCCGCTTCGCCTGGATGGCCAGTTTCGCCCGCTGCGTTTCCGCCCGCGCCGTGTCGACTGACAGCGCCGGTTTCATTTCATCCAATATGTCCGCCGCGGCGTGCCAGTCCTTCTGCTTGACCAGAACGTCGAGCGTCTTGATTGCGGCCTGGGCTTCCCGCTCGTCCCGCTTCTTCCAGGCCACGATCTTCGGGCCCACCAGCTTGAAAAGCTCGTCAAAGCGAGCCTTCGGGTCGACGGCATCGACCGGTTTCTTTCCGAAACGCTTTTTGAACTCGGCGATACCGACGGCCATAAGGCCTCCTGTCCTGAGCCGCTTGGCTGGGTGAAAAGCTTTAGGCGGCGAACTTGTCGATGCTGCGCGACAGTTCAGCCAACGCGGGAGAGACGAGTTCCCGCACCTTGACCGGTACCTGGAGCCAGTTCTGCTCGCAGGCCTCAAGCCGATCGGACGTCCGGATGTGCTCGCTGAAGCCGGCGACCAGCGTGCGGGCCCGCTGAAGGACCGCGGGCAATTTCTCCGGCGGCGCGACCTCGATATCGCGCAGCGCCGCAAGGACGCGCACCCGGAAGTTGCCGGTCAGAGCGTTGATGCCCATGTCCGGCGAACCGGCGATTTCCTTGAGCTGGGTGTCCGGATGAACCGCGAGCACGGCTTGCAGCTTGCGTATTTGCAGATCCGCCTTCGACAATGCGGACGTCATCGTTTCCCGCGCGCCGGCAAGGCCGTTCCGTGCGGTGGTCAGGTCGGCCGTCACAGGACCGAACGAACCAGCGTTGTTGGTCCCTTGTCCGACTGCTACACCGAGGACCTGACGCACCCACTCACTCTGCGGTCCACTCGGCGGCATCCTGGTCGTCTCTTTCCGATGCCAGGACCGAGGCGGTCCGGCTTTCCGGCCGGACATTACGTCTCGGTCTGGCAAGAATCAACGAGAACCGTCAGGTGCGGAACGAAGGC
>DATJHF010000031.1:0-3361 GCA_035494075.1 Sphingomicrobium sp.
CGATAGACTGGCTTGATCCGATAGCCGATCCAAAAGGCGAGGCGCAGGACGATGAACATGATCGCCCCGGCCGCGACTACGCCAAGCTGCTCGCCGCGCGCGCCGGCGGCGACCGCCAGCGATGCGGCTGCGAACAGCAGATATTGCTGGACCGTGTTGTCGACCACGCGCCCGTTGACGATCATCGCCGCGTTTTCCTTGCCCGCGGTCGGATCGATCGCCTCACTTTTGAAACGCGCATTGCCGACCGACGCGATCGCCAGCGCCAGCGGCAGCGCCGCCGCCGCGATCCATTTGAACGCATAGGCAAGCCGCTCACCGGCACCGGCATCCGCGGCAAGACCGGCAATGATGCCAGACAGGGCGACTAGCCCAACCAGCATCGCGAAAATGCCGGATGCTGCACCAGCGGCAACCTTCTTCTGGTCATTCGTCATTTCAAATTTCCTGTGTTCATTAAAGCCATGGGACGAACTGGTCCGATCGCTCGGACGGGCAGCTCGGTCCGATACGGAGCGAGCCGAAACCTGGTATCTGTCTTTCGATCATTTGAAGGCAATTGTCCGGCTCGGCAAAATCCAGCTCCGGCATGGTCCAGTCGCGCAGCGCACCGCTGCGGGCTTCGACGACGATTTCGCTTTCGCGAAGCACGTAGTCGCCGGTCGGGCCAATGGGGGTCGGGCTGGTCGCCGCGCCGGCTAGCGCTGCCGTAGTGATCATAAGTTCAGTCATCATTTTTCCATTCCTTTTAATGAGCTTGCCCGGCGGCGACGGCGTGTTTGGGCCGTGGCGCGAGCCAGACGATGCTGGCGGCGGCGGTGAAGACGATCGCCGCGGTGACGAAAGCCGATCCGGTGGCAAGCGCGGTCGCCTGGCTGTCGACGAGGTTGCTGACGACCTGGCGCGATTGGTCGACGGTGTAGCCATGGACTTGAAGCGACCGCATGGTCGCCTCGGCGCCATTGAGGACGCCGCTTAGCTGGGCGCGAATTCCTTGCGCGCCGTCGTACCACATGGTGGTGACGATCGCCGTCCCGATCGCGCCCGACATGGTGCGGAGGAAGTTCATCACGCCAGCGGCCGAGGCTACTTCATCCTCCTCCACCGCCCCGAGCGCGAGCGTGGTCAGCGGGATGAAGAAGAAGGGCATGCCCGCTCCCTGGATCAGCTGCGGCAGCGCGACCGTCCAGAAATCCGCATCGCTGGTCCACCAGAACACCCGGAGCAACGATGTCACGCCCAGCCACAGGATGCCAAAGGACACCAGCAACCGCTCGTCGATCTTGGTCGACAGCTTGGCCACGACCGGGGCCATCATCACCGCTGCGACGCCGTTGAAGGCGGTGGCATAGCCCGCCCAGGTGGCGGTGTAGCCGAGCGCTCCCTGCAGCCATTGGGGAATGACCACCAGGCTGGCGAAGAAGGTGCCATAGGCGAACACCAGCGACGTCACACTGACGGTGAAGCCGCGGTGGCGGAACACCTTGAGGTTTACCGCCGGTTCGCCCTCGAACAGCTCCCACACCAGGAAGAGGCAGAAAACTGCCGCGGAGATGACCGCCAGCGTAACGATCATCGGATCGCCGAACCAGTCGTGTTCGCGCCCTAGGTCGAGCATCAGCTGCAGCGCACCGACCCAGATCACGAGCATGATCATGCCGACGATGTCGATCGGCAGCTTGTCGATCTTGGTTTCAGCCTGGCGCAGCAGGACGACCGCCATGACCGTGCAAAGGGCGGCGATCGGCACGTTGATGAAGAAGATCCAGTGCCAGCCCCAATTGTCGCTGATCGTGCCGCCGAGGATCGGCCCGAGGATCGGGGCGACGATGGTGGTCATCGCCCATACGCCGGTTGCCTGGGCATGCTTCTCCTTGGGGAAGATGCGGAGCAGCAGCGTCTGGCTGATCGGCATCAGCGGACCGCCGCAAAGCCCCTGGCCGATGCGGAAGGCGACCAGCGAACTGAGGCTCCAGGCCATTCCGCACAGCAGAGAAAAAATGCCGAAGCCGGCCATGCCGATCGCGAACACCCGCACCGTTCCGAACCGGCGGGCGAGCCAGCCGGTGAGCGGCACGCAGATCGCCTCGGCGACCGCGTAAGAGGTAATGACCCAGGTGCCCTCGCTCTGCGAAATGCCGAGCCCGCCCGCGATATGCGCCACCGACACATTGGCAATGGTCGTATCCAGCACCACCATGAAGTTGGTGAGGGCCAGCACGAAGCAGGCAAGGATCAGCGTCCCCTTCGACATCAGCGGGACGGGGTTTTCCTGGGACTGCATCAGTCCCTCCCGTCACCCGAGACGTCGATTTCAGCTTCCATTGACAGGCCGACGCGCAGCGGGCGCACGACAAGTTCCTTCGGATCGAGCGCGATCCGCACCGGCACGCGCTGGACCACCTTGATCCAGTTGCCGGTGGCATTCTGGGCCGGGATCAGGGCGAAGGCAGAGCCGGTGCCGCCGGAAAAACCGACGACGCGGCCGTGATAGACCACATCGCCTCCATAAAGGTCCGACTTGAGTTCGACTGGCTGACCGGGACGAACCCGAGCTAGCTGCCCTTCCTTGAAGTTGGCGTCGACATAGGCACTGGCGACCGGAACGATCGTCATCACCGCGTTGCCGGCAGCGACGCGCTGGCCGACTTGGATCTGGCGATTGGTAACGACGCCGTCGATCGGCGCGCGGATGATCGTGCGCTCGAGGTCGAGCCGGGCCTGGTCGAGCCGGGCCTTGGCCGCGGCTACGTCCGGGCTGGTGTCTACAGAAGTGCCGGCGATCAGCGCTTCATTGGCCGCCCAACTCTCCCGGGCAGCGCCGCGGCTCGCCGAAGCCTGGGACACGGCCGCCCGAGCCTGGGCGACATTGGCCTGGGCGGTGGCATAAGCGTTCTGGGCGACAGTCAGCTCGTCTTTGGAAACCGCTCCTGAATCCACCAACTCGCTGCGGCGGCGAAGGTCGACCCGGGCCTTATCCAGATTGGCGCCGGCCGAAGCCAGCTGCGCCTGCGCCTGGCCGATGTCGGCATCGCGGGCGCCAACCTGCGCCTCCAGGGAGCCACTGGTCGCGCTGATCTGCCCGAACTGTTTGCGGGCCTTCAGATAGTCGGCCTCGGCCTTGGTCAACGCCAGGCGGGCGTCGCTGTCGTCGAGCCGGAACAATATCTGTCCTCGGCGGACGACCTGCGTGTTGACCACCTCGACCGAGCGCACCGGTCCGGACACCAATGCGGTGACCTGCGCCGAGTCCGCGTTCACATAGGCATTGTCGGTGGCGACATGATCGCCATCCGACAACAGCCACCAGCCGGCGCCGATCACGACTTTCGCCGCAACCAGCGCAGCCAGGATTTTCATC
>DATJHF010000032.1:0-10223 GCA_035494075.1 Sphingomicrobium sp.
GATCGGCTGGCCGACGAGTTCGAGGAGACAGGGCGCGACCTCGAAGCGATTTCCGGCCACATCTTCGAGCGGAAGACTCGGCGCGAGCGGCGCAACCCGGAACTTCACTATGAAGCGCTAATGCTGCGCATCGGTGCAGCCGGGCGGCTAATTGCGAGAGCGCGGGAGAGTTCGGTCAGCACCGGCCGGATGCTGAGCTTCCTCGCGGCGCAGGATCAGGTGACGGCGCAGCCCGCCGAACAACGCCAACTGCAAAGCATCGCCGAAGACCTTCGCGCCCTCGGCGACCACAGCAATTTCCTGGCCGAAAATTTGAATTTCCTGCTCGACGCCTCGCTGGGAATGATCAGCCTGGAGCAGAACCTCGTGATGAAGATTTTCTCGGTTGTCGCAGTGGTGCTGATGCCGCCGACGCTGATCGCCGGCATCTACGGCATGAACTTCCGTCACATGCCGGAGCTGAGCTGGGTCGGCGGTTACCCCTGGGCGGTGGGCCTGATGCTGGCCAGCGCGATCCTGCCCTATCTGTTCGCGCGGCGGAGGGGCTGGCTCTAGCGTCCAGGCCCTAGCCCTTTGTCTTAGCCTTCCTATCTTGCTAGGGGCGCGGCCAACCGCCGCTCGAAGCTCCCGTGCGGCTCCACGCATCTCATTAAGGACCCACGAATGATTCCGACCGGCCAGGACAGCCTGAATACCCGCTCAATGCTGGAGGCCGGCGGCAAACGCTACGCATATTATTCGCTCGCCAAGGCGGCCGCGGCGCTCGGCGACGTCAGCCGGCTGCCTTTCTCGATGAAGGTGCTGCTGGAGAATTTGCTGCGGTTTGAGGACGGGGTGACCGTCACTCGCGAAGACCTGCAGGCGATGGCCGACTGGCAAAAGGATCGACGGATCAACCGCGAGATCCAATACCGCCCGGCGCGGGTGCTGATGCAAGACTTCACCGGGGTGCCGGCCGTGGTCGATTTGGCCGCGATGCGCGATGCGATGAAGAGCCTCGGCGGAGATGCGCAGCGGATCAACCCGCTGGTCCCGGTGCACCTGGTGATCGACCATAGCGTGATGGTCGACGAGTTCGGCACGCCGCGCTCGTTCGAGCGGAATGTCGAGCTGGAATATCAGCGCAACGCCGAGCGCTACGAGTTCCTCAAGTGGGGCTCCAGCGCGTTCGACAATTTCAAGGTGGTGCCGCCCGGCACCGGCATCTGCCACCAGGTCAATCTCGAGCATATTGCCCAGGCGATCTGGTCCGGCAAAGACCAGACCGGCGAGGACGTCGCCTATCCCGACACGCTGGTCGGTACCGACAGCCACACGACGATGGTCAACGGACTCGGTGTGCTCGGCTGGGGGGTCGGCGGGATCGAGGCGGAAGCGGCCATGCTCGGCCAGCCGGTTTCGATGCTGATCCCGGAAGTGGTCGGGTTCCGCCTGTCGGGTGAGCTCAAGGAGGGCATCACCGCCACCGACCTCGTGCTCACGGTCACTCAGATGCTCCGCGCCAAGGGCGTGGTCGGGCGCTTCGTCGAATTCTTCGGCCCCGGCCTGGATGCGCTGTCGCTGGCCGACCGCGCGACCATCGCCAACATGGCCCCCGAATATGGCGCGACCTGCGGCTTCTTCCCGATCGACGAGCGAACGATCGACTATCTGAAGCTGACCGGGCGCGATGACGACCGCATCGAACTGGTTCGGGCCTATACCAAGGCGCAGGGCATGTGGCGGGACGCCTCGACCCCGGATCCCCTGTTCACCGACACGCTCGAGCTCGACATGTCGACCGTCGAACCGTCGCTAGCCGGCCCCAAGCGGCCACAGGACCGGGTGCGTCTCAGCGAGGTGGACGAGCTGTTCAATGCCGAGCTGGAAAGCACCTACAAGAAGAGCAACGCCGATCGTGTCGCGGTCGATGGCGAGAGCTTCAAGGTCGGCAACGGCGACGTGATGATCGCCGCAATCACCAGTTGCACAAATACGTCGAACCCATCGGTGCTGGTGGCCGCCGGCCTCGTCGCCCGCAAGGCGCGGGCGTTGGGTCTCACGCCGAAGCCGTGGGTCAAGACCAGCCTTGCCCCTGGCAGCCAGGTCGTGACGGATTACCTGAATGCCAGCGGCCTTAGCGAAGACCTGAATGCGCTCGGCTTCGACCTGGTCGGCTATGGCTGCACTACCTGCATCGGCAATTCAGGCCCGCTGGCCGAGCCGATCAGCAAGGCGATCAACGACAATGACCTCGTCGCCGCGTCAGTCCTTTCGGGAAACCGCAATTTCGAGGGCCGCGTGTCACCTGATTGCCGCGCAAATTATCTCGCATCGCCGCCGCTGGTCGTCGCCTATGCGCTGATGGGCACGGTCCGCAACGACATGGTCAAGTCGCCGATCGGCCAGTCCAAGGACGGCAAGGACGTGTTCCTTGCAGACATCTGGCCGTCGAACGACGAGGTCCGCAATCTGATCGACCTTCATGTCCACAGCGACATGTTCCGCTCGCGCTACGCCGACGTGTTCCGGGGCGATGACCGCTGGCGGGCGATCGAAGTGACCGGCGGCGATACCTATAGCTGGCCGGCCGGATCTACCTACATCCAGAACCCGCCCTATTTCGCCGGCATGACGATGACGCCAAAGCCGCTGACCGACATCCAGGGAGCGCGGGCTCTGGCGGTATTCGGCGATTCCATCACCACCGACCACATCTCGCCGGCCGGATCGATCAAACTCGACAGCCCGGCGGGCAGCTATTTGATCGAGCATCAGGTGCCGCGAGCCGATTTCAACAGCTACGGCGCGCGCCGCGGCAACCACCAGGTGATGATGCGCGGGACCTTCGCTAACATCCGGATCCGCAACAAGATGCTCGACGGCGTCGAGGGCGGCATGACCCGCTACGCGCCGACCGGCGAAGTGATGCCTATCTACGACGCGGCCATGAAATATCAGGCCGATGGCGCCGCGCTGGTGGTGATCGCCGGCAAGGAGTATGGCACCGGTTCGTCCCGCGACTGGGCCGCCAAGGGAACGATCCTGCTTGGCGTCCGGGCCGTCCTGGCGGAGAGCTTCGAGCGCATCCACCGCTCCAACCTGGTCGGCATGGGCGTGCTTCCGCTTCAGTTCCAGGAAGGCGAGGGGGCCACTACGCTCGGCCTCGATGGCAGCGAAACCTACTCGATCGACGGCATAGCCTCGCTCGAGCCCCGGCAGGAAGTAGCTGTCCAGGTCACGCGCGCCGACGGATCGACCCAGATGATCACCGCGCGCTGCCGCATCGATACCTATAACGAGCTGGAATATTATCGCTCCGGCGGGATCCTGCACTATGTGCTGAGGAATCTGGCCAGCTGACCGGGATCGACCTCTTCGTCGAGATCGTCGGCTGGTCCGGCGCGGTCCTGATCCTGCTCGCCTATCTGTTCCTATCGATGGGCAAGCTCAATGGACGGTCGGCGATCTATCAGTGGATGAACGTCGTCGGCGCGGCCGGCTTTACGGTCAACGGATGGTGGCACGGCGCATTGCCATCCGCGGCGCTCAACGTCATCTGGATGCTGATCGGGGGAGTGGCGCTATGGCGGATCGCGCGGCGGAAAGGCTCATCGACCTCAGCCATGTGATTGAGGAAGGCATGACCACATACCAGGGGCTGCCCGGGCCCCATCTCTGCGACTATTGGACGCGTGAGTCGTCGGCGGCCAACTATGACGACGGCTCCGCCTTCCAGATCGGCCGGATCGACATGGTCGCCAACACCGGTACCTACGTCGATAGCCCGTTCCACCGCTATGCCGACGGCAAGGACATGTCCGAGCTCCCGCTGCAATCGCTGGCCGAGCTTGAAGGGTTGGTGGTTCGCCGCCCGTTCGAACAGGGCCTGGCGGTCGACGCCGATGCCTTTGCCGGGCTCGACGTTCGCGGCAAGGCGGTGCTGGTGGCCACCGGCTGGAGCCGGTTCTGGCGGACCGGCGATTATTTCGCCGACCATCCATTTTTGACCGAAGGGGCGGCGCGCGCACTGATCGAGGGCGGCGCGGCATTCGTCGGGATCGACAGCTACAACATCGACGATACGAGGGTGCGGGCGCGGCCAGTCCACACCTTGCTGCTAGGCTCTGAGATTCCGATCGGCGAGCATCTGACCGGCCTGGATCGGTTGCCTGACAGCGGCTTCCGCTTTTCCGCCGTCCCTCCCAAGATCAAGGGCATTGGCACATTCCCAGTGCGCGCCTTCGCCCTGCTGGGAAGTTAAGCGTCCAGTAAGTTTCGGTAGCGCAATCATTCTCCCGGCCAGGGAGGATGCCATGCTTCGAACGCTTGTTGCCGCGCTGATGATCGCAGCCGCTCCTGCAGTGGCCAAAGATCGTAACCCACTGATCGACTATGCCGGTTTCCAGCAACTCACCAAGGACGTTTCAGCCTACCGCCAGGGCCGGCTGCTGAGCTGGGATGAATTTGAAAAGGCAGGCCGCCAGCCGCGAACGCTAATTCTCGATGCCCGCTCGGCGGACGCTTTTGCGGCGGGCCACATCGAGGGAGCGGTCAACCTGCCCTTCACCGATTTCACTGCGGCCAGCCTGGCCCGGGTGATCGGCGACAAGGACCGGCAGATCCTGATTTACTGCAACAATAATTTTTCGAACAACAAGGCGCCGGTCGAAACCAAGGCGGTCCGGCTCGCGCTCAATATCCAGACTTTCATCAACCTCGTCGGCTATGGCTATGCGAACGTCCGCGAACTGAACGAGGTGGTCGACTTCAACGACCCGAAGGTCGGCTGGGTCAAGGGAACATCACCGTCTGGCAACCGCACCTAGGCTAGCGCCGATTTGAACCAGGCCGGAGCGATCGCATTGTCGGGGATTGCATCGGTCCGGGCGTGGACAACCGCGAGGCCCAGGCCGGGATAGGCGATACGCTGGCGATCGGCGCCGTCGCCTTCGACCACCACCAGCCGCCGATTGACTTTCTGCCGCCAGTTCATCCGAGCGGTGTTTTCCTGGCCGATAAAACAGCCCTTGGTGAAACTGACGCCATTGAGTTCGGCCGCATTGCACTCCAGCCAGAGCAGGTCGCCGAGTTCGGCGCGGCCTTCACAGACCCCCAGCCGCAGGCGGTGCTCGAGCCAGCCGGCCGCCGGTCCGCTGGCGGGAGCAAGCCATCGCCGGCCGAGTTCCGCCAGGCGCGGATCGGGGACGCCTTCCGCGCGGTCCAGCGACCAATGGACCGCCAGCCTGTCGTCGCGACCGATCTTGATCGGCCGGCGCAAGCGATAGATCGAAAGCCGCTTGATCAGGTCGTCGGCTGCCTCTTCTTCGCAATCGAGCAACAGATCATCCCCGTCCGCCCAAACCAGAAAATCGAAAAGGCATTTTCCCTGGGCGGTCAGCAGCCCGGCCCAGACCGGCAACGGCCCCGAGACATCCTGGGTTACCAGCCCTTGGAGGAATTCGCCGGCACCCTCGCCGGACAGGCGGACGACGGCGCGGTTGGCTAGGGTAGTCGCGGGCATGGGCCTTAGCTAAGAGCGGCGCGTGACATTGCAATCAATTACCATCCGCCAGCCCGACGACTGGCATGTCCATTTGCGCGACGGCGATATGCTGAAAGCCGTCGTGCCCTATACCGCACGGCAGTTCGCACGGGCGATAGTGATGCCCAATCTGGTGCCGCCCGTGACCCGGGTTGAGGACGCTGCTTCCTATCGCGACCGAATAGTTGCCGCGGCTGGACCCAAATTCACGCCGCTGATGACCTGTTACCTCACAGACAATGTCGATCCCGATGAATTGGAACGAGGCCATGGCGATGGCGTGTGGGTCGCCGCCAAGCTCTATCCGGCCGGCGCGACCACCAACAGCGCCTCCGGCGTGACCGACATTCGCAACGTCTATCCGGCGTTGGAGCGCATGCAGCAGATCGGCATGGTCTTCTGCATTCACGGCGAAGTCACCGATCCCGGCGTCGATGTGTTCGATCGCGAGGCGGTCTTTATAGAGCGTATCCTCACGCCGCTGGTGCGAGATTTCCCCGAGCTCAAGGTCGTGCTCGAGCATATCACGACGCGGCAGGCGGCCGAATTTGTTGCCGGCGCCCCGGCCACGGTCGCGGCGACCGTCACCCCGCAGCATCTGATGCTTAACCGCAATGCGCTGTTCCAGGGTGGCCTGAGACCGCATTCCTATTGCCTGCCATTGATCAAGCGTGAGGAACATCGGCTGGCGGTGCGAAGCGCGGCGGTCAGCGGGTCGTCGAAATTCTTTCTCGGCACCGACAGCGCGCCGCACGCGCGCGAAGCCAAGGAGTCGGGGTGCGGTTGCGCCGGCATCTTCAACGCGCCATTCGCGCTCGAAGCCTATGCCCAGGTGTTCGACGAAGAAGGCGCGCTCGATCGGTTCGAGGCGTTCGCCAGTCTCAGCGGCCCTGCCTTTTATGGCCTTCCGGCCAATGAAGGGACGATCACTCTGGAGCGGGCAGAGTGCGCGGTACCGGATCAACTCGGCAAGCTGGTGCCGTTCGGCGCCGGCGCCAGTTTCAGCTGGCGATCGGCCGGTTAGGACCGGCCCGAACCCTTAGGGCCGACGATATCCCCGAAGAAGCGCTCTACCCGGTCATAGCATTCGCACGAACGCCGCTGCAGGCCGTCACGGTCATGCACCTCGATGATCCCGCGCCTGGTGGTGATCAGCCCCTCATCCTGCAATTCCCGGGCGACGGCATTGACCGTGGTCCGCTGCACGCCCAGCAATCCGGCAAGCGATTCCTGGGTCAGCTCAAGCCGCGTCCCGGCCCGGTCATGGGCGGTGAGCAGCCAGCGTGCGGCGCGCGCCTCGATCGGGTGAAAGCTGTTGCAGGCGACGGTCTGCATGATCTGGGCCAGCAGGTAATCGGAATAGCGGCAGAACAGGTTGCGCAAGTGCGCCGACCGGCCCTTGGCATCTTCGATCGTACTCATCGGTAATCGCGCGGCGGGACCGGCGACCATCACCTCGGCGCGCGTGAACGCGGGCACATAGCCGCAACTGATGATCCCGCCGACCGCCCCTTCCCGGCCGATCGAAGCGACTTCCACCGAGCGTCCGTCCTCAAGGTCGACAACCATTGAGATCATCGTCGAGCCGAACGGAAAGAGTGAATGGGCCACCTCGGTGCCGCGCCGGAGCACCGTCCTGCCGAGATCGAGCTGGACCATTTCGATCCGCTCCTCGATCATGCTTCTCAAATCATCGGGAAAAGTGGCCAGGAGCCGATTGCCGGCAAAGGCATCGGCAATGGACGGGGGAGCGTAGCGAGTAGCGGACATGGTCAGCAGCCTATTGTGCGGAGATTCGCCTCACCAATGTTCGGGCGATCAATTCGTTGCCGAAATTGCCGCGCAAGGGCAGTTGAACGTGGCTCAAGGGTTCGCTAAGGCCCGCCGACGCCGTTCCCGGAGACGTGGGTGAGTGGCTGAAACCAACGCTTTGCTAAAGCGTCATACGGGCAACCGTATCGAGGGTTCGAATCCCTCCGTCTCCGCCAACTTCCAGTCCGCTGATGTTCACCGGCGTCCGCCATACCTCCCCTCGTGATCTGGCCTGTTGCGGATTTTGTTCCCATACTCATACCGCCACGGTGCCGGCTAATGACCGGTTTCGACCCAAAGTTGCCATTAGCGCGGCGTCTGATTTCGACCCACTGCGGATACTTACAAGGAAAAGCTTTCCCCCAAGTACAAGTGGCGGACGACAGGGTCGGTTATTAACTCCGCCGCGGTTCCATCGAAAATGACAGAGCCCTCATGGAGCACATAGGCACGGTCAATTAATTCAATGAGATCGTGCAGGTCGTAATCGCTGATGAGCACACCGATCGTCCTTTCTCTAAGAGACGTCACAGTTCGAACCACTTCGCTGACTGACATGGGATCCAGACCTCGGAACGGCTCATCCAACATTAGGATGACAGGATGGGTCGCCATTGCCCTGGCAACCTCACAGCGCCGCCGCTCCCCTCCGGACAAACTCGTGGCTGATTGCCCCCTGACGCGGTTTAGCTGATATTCCTGGAGAAGTTGCTCGAGCCGGGCGATCCTGACGTCTGCATCGGATTCCGAGAAACTCAGAGCAAGTTCGATATTTTCCTCGACGCTTAGCTCTCGAAAGATGCTCGGCTCTTCCGGAAGGTAGGAAAGGCCCTGGTTCACCCGCTCGTTAGCCACTCGTGTCGTAATGTCCTGGCCACCGAGAATAACCCTGCCTGAATTTGGCGCCACAAAGCCAGCGAGGAGCTGGAACAAGCTCGTTTTGCCGGCTCCGTCGCGCCCAAGGAGCCCGACGACTTCGTCTTGATCAACATGGATCGATATGTTGGACAGGATTTGGTTTCTGCCGATTGCATAGCAGATCTTTTCGGTCGCAAGCCTGACCAAACCAGTGCGTGCCCTCTCGGTTGCCCAAACTCGAGTTTCCTTCACGTGATTCTTTACCGCGCAACTCTCAACTTGGCGCATCACTTCCGAGCGCCACGAGGGAGGGCCAGGATGGTGAACATTAATGGGGGCTCCAGCTGTTCGGAAAATTGCACCGCAGACTAAAAAAGGGGCGGGAGGTCCGTACTCCCACCCCAATCGCTTAGTTCAGTTGGTAGTCTAGATCGTTTCGAGATTCAGCGCGCAGGGCTTGTTGTCCATTGTGCCGACCTCATAGGACAGACGCTGGCCGGTCTTCGGCGGGTTCGCTTTGATGTCCCACTTAAAGGCGCTTCTCTCGAACGGCAGATTGTCGCCGCCGGCTTCCGGCTTGATCGAGCCGCGGCCCTGATCGACGTCGAACGAATTGACGGTGCCAAAAGTTTTCATGGTGAGTTCCTTCGTTACAGGCGTCACAATTGGCGCCTGTTAGCTAGGAGACGTTAAAGATAGGAGGAAGGCGTAAATCACGCCTAGAACCGTCTTGCGACTGGTAGCACCTATTACAACGGTTCCAAGGAAATAGGGTTGCGGCGTGAGCACCTGCGCGGCCTCCATTCAACCCAGTTACTACTCCGGCGGGGCCGTTTGTGCTCAGCTTGGCCGCCACGAAAAGCTAAGTCCGCTGTCCGCCCCCATATCGGTCATTAACGCGCCGGATGGAATTTCATCGAGCAAGAGCTAATCCATCAGTTATTCCGGCTCCAATTCAATGGGAACTTTGGTGGGTGCCGGACGCTTATCTTTTGAGGGGGCAAATTGGATGAATATTGACCCGCTTGATTACCATTGCATTGTTTATGTCGATCTTGCCGGCATCCGCCTGGGGCCAATCCAACGGGGACGTAACGCCTCTGGCATCGCCGAGCTGGCAAACTAAGAAGGCGGAAGTAAACCCTTCGAACTATTCTCTTCAGGGCGCGGGGCCTGCCGCCACCGCGCCTAGTGGTTCGGGCACCCGGATGTTCGCCAGCACGGAAGTTTCATCCCATGCCACGATCGGCTTTGGCATGTTCGGTCTAAAACCCGAGCGATCCGCCCAGCCGCACGTTACCGGAAATGACGCGGGCAAGCCCCGCTCACGTCGTGCGGCGGTCGGACTCAGCCTGAAATTCTAGCGCGACGGTCAGGCGGAACGGCGCTTCTTCAAGCCATTCGACCGTCACTAAAGGGTCATCAGTGAGCCTAGGCTTCGGTCACGACTAAGAGCGACTGGTCGCGGAGTTTGAGGCGAAGCGCGACCTCAACGCCAATCAAGTGGGTTGAACGCCCGATAGCCCATCCCAACCGGGCCGCAAGGTCGGTTGCCCGTCTGTTATGTTCGCAAGGGCTTCATATTTCTCAGCAAGGTCGAGATGGATGTTGGCGATGGTCTGGTCGCCACAATCGGCGGCTCGGGCGCGCTCCTCAATGGCACGCGCTCGAAAATATTCGGAATCCTCGGTGGACATTTTCTGTCTCCCACGTAGCAAGCGGGAGCGCAGGTCTCTCAGCCGGGCGGATGCTCAATAGACGGCGTCGCCCGATAGTTTCTCATAGCACCGTAACGTTCGCCAACCTAATCGCTGAGGAATGTCTGCTTTCGACCCATTGCGGCCATTAGCGCTTAGGATGATATTCCCACCCGGGCGGAACGTCTCCACAGCGGATAAGCCATTGCTCGTACCCGTCACCCCGGAACACCAACTTGTCTCGACGAGTTCGCGTAAATTGCTGTCGATAGACGTGGCCCGCTTCGGAGATGGGCTCACCATATCCCGGTTCGACCGTCACCCGCACGAGA
>DATJHF010000033.1:0-64055 GCA_035494075.1 Sphingomicrobium sp.
CTGCCCGATCTGCGACCAGGGCGGCGAATGCGACCTGCAGGACCA
The DNA here is from genome assembly GCA_035494075.1 of Sphingomicrobium sp. Lineage (GTDB taxonomy): Bacteria > Pseudomonadota > Alphaproteobacteria > Sphingomonadales > Sphingomonadaceae > Sphingomicrobium. The sequence goes on from DATJHF010000033.1 coordinate 46, forward strand.
GGCGATGGCCTATGGCCGCGGCCATTCGCGCTACGAAGAGAATAAGCGGGCGGTCGACGACAAATATTTCGGGCCGATCGTCAAGACCTCGATGACTCGCTGCATCCAGTGCACCCGCTGCGTGCGCTTCGCCGAGGAAGTGGCCGGGACGCCGGAAGTGGGGATGCTGTTCCGGGGCGAGGATGCCCAGATCACCACCTACCTCGAGGGGGCATTCCATTCTGAGCTGGCCGGCAATTTGGTCGACCTTTGCCCGGTCGGCGCGCTGCTCAGCAAGCCTTACAGTTTCGAGGCGCGGCCGTGGGAGCTGCGCAAGGTCCCCGGGATCGACGTGATGGACGCGGTGGGCACTAACATCCGCATGGACGTCCGCCAGCGACAGGTGATGCGCATCCTGCCGCGCATCAACGACGCGGTGAATGAGGAATGGGCCCACGATAAGACGCGGCACCATGTCGACGCGCTGGTCAGGAACCGGCTCGACCGGCCATGGGTGCGCGACGGCAAGGGCAAGCTCAAGGAAGCAAGCTGGGGCGACGCGCTCGCCGTCTTCGCCAAGCAGTTCAAAAAGGCCGGCAAGAAGGTCGCGGCGATCGCCGGCGACCTGCTCGACGCCGAGACGATGTATGCCGCCAAGGCGCTGTTGGCGGGAGCGGGATCGACCCTGCTCGAAGGGCGGCAGACCGGGCTCGACTATGATGTGACGTCGCTGGCCGCGGTGCGGTTCAATACGCCGATCGCCGAGATCGAAAACGCCGACCTTGTCCTGCTGGTCGGGTCGAACGTCCGCTGGGAAGCGCCGCTGGTCAACACCCGCATTCGCAAGGCGGTCCGCAAGGGCGCCAAGGTATTCGCGATCGGGCCGGAGGTCGATCTGACCTACAGGGTCGAATGGCTGGGCGATGAGCTGTCGCTGCTCGGCAAGCTGTCCAAGGAAGCGGCCGATGCGATCAAGGATGCCAAGAAGCCGGTGATGATCGTCGGGCCGGGTGCGCTGGGCAAGGGCGCCCTGGGCGCCGCGCTTGCAGCGTCCAAGCCGTTCATCAAGGACGGCTGGAACGGCTTCAATGTGCTGCACATCGCCGCGGCGCGAATGGCAAGCCTGCTACTCGGCTACGCGCAAAAGGGCGGCATCGCCGACATCGAGAAGGCCAAGCCGGAGCTGGTGATCCTGCTCGGCGCCGACGAAGTCGCGGCCGACCGCTTCAAGGGCGCGTTCAAAGTCTATGTCGGCCACCATGGCGACGCCGGCGCGGCCAATGCCGACCTGGTGCTGCCGGGCGCGGCCTATGCCGAAAAGCATGGCACCTACGTCAATATCGAAGGCCGGGTGCAGCACAGCGAGCGGGCCGCCTTCGCGCCGGGCGACGCGCGCGAGGACTGGACCATCTTCCGTGCACTGAGCGACCTGATCGGCAGGCCGCTGCCGTTCGACCGCTTCGACCAGCTGCGCGCGGCGATGATCGCCGAAGTGCCGGAGCTTGGACAGGACGGCATCATCGACATGCCCTGGTCGCCTCCCAAACTCGACGCCAAGGTGTCGGGCCCGGTCGGCTATCCGATCAAGGATTTCTACCTGACCAACGCCATCTGCCGCGCCAGCCCGACCATGCGCCGCTGCTCCGAAGAGTTGGTCCATGGCCATGAGTATCTGGAGGCCGCGGAATGACGGCCTGGTTCCAGGGCACCTGGCTAGGTCCGGACGGCGGGTGGTTCGTCGCCAACCTCATCCTGATCCTGCTTATCGCCCTGCCGCTGATGCTGGCGGTGGCGATGATCATCTATGCCGAGCGCAAGATCTGGGCGGCGATCGCGCTTCGCCGCGGACCGAATGTGGTCGGACCATGGGGGCTGCTGCAAAGCTTCGCCGACGGTCTGAAGGTTTTCCTCAAGGAAACGATCATTCCGTCGAGCGCCAACAAGGGCCTGTTCCTGATCGCCCCGATCATCACCTTCACGGTTGCGCTGATCGTCTGGGCGGTCGTGCCGTTCGGCGCCGGCGTGGTGCTGACCGACATCAATGTCGGCCTGCTCTATGTCCTCGCAGCAAGCAGCCTCGGCGTCTACGGCGTGATCATCGCCGGCTGGGCGTCCAATTCCAAATATCCCTTCTTCTCCGCGCTCCGTGCCGCGGCGCAGATGGTCAGCTACGAAGTGTCGATCGGCTTCGTTTTGATCTGCGTCGTGCTCTACGCCGGCACCTTCAACCTGACCGGCATCGTCATGGCGCAGAAGGGCAATGTGCTCGGTATCCTCAACGGGTTCGGCTTCAACCCGCTGCTGTTCCCGATGGCGGTGGTTTTCCTGATCAGCTCGATGGCTGAAACCTTCCGCACCCCGTTCGACCTGGTCGAGGCGGAGAGCGAGCTGGTCGCGGGTCACCAGACCGAATATTCGTCGATGAGCTTCGCGCTGTTCTGGCTCGGCGAATATGCCAACGTCATCCTGATGTGCGCATTGAACGCCATCCTGTTCTGGGGCGGTTTCCTGCCGCCGCTGAATGTCGATTTGATCCCCTGGTTCGATATTCCCGGCTGGATCTGGCTGGTCGGCAAGATGTGTTTCTTCTTCTTCGTCTTCGGCTGGGTGAAGGCGACCGTGCCGAGGTATCGTTACGACCAGCTGATGCGGCTTGGCTGGAAAATCTTCCTTCCCCTGTCGCTGCTGTTTGTCGCGCTGATCAGCGGCTGGCTGATGTGGACAAAGTACGGAGTGGCGGCATGATCGCGCGCACCATCAAGGCCTTCACGCTGTGGGAGTTCGTCAAGGCGCACGCCCTCACTCTCAAATACTTCTTCAAGCCCAAGGCGACGATCAACTATCCGTATGAGAAGACGCCGACCTCGCCCCGTTTCCGCGGCGAGCATGCGCTGCGCCGCTACCCGAACGGCGAAGAGCGCTGCATTGCCTGCAAGCTGTGCGAGGCGATCTGCCCCGCCCAGGCGATCACCATCGAGGCCGAACCGCGCGAGGACGGCAGCCGCCGCACCACCCGCTACGACATCGACATGGTGAAGTGCATCTATTGCGGCCTGTGCGCCGAGGCCTGCCCGGTTGATGCGATCGTCGAAGGACCGAACCTCGAATTCGCCACCGAAACGCGCGAGGAATTGCTCTACGACAAGGTGAAACTGCTCGAGAATGGCGACCGCTGGGAACAGGCGATTGCCGCCAACCTTGCCGCCGATGCGGCCTATCGGTAGGCGGCGCGCAACCTCATGATCGCAATCTTCGCCTTTTACCTGTTCGCGACGCTAACCACCGCTTCGGCGGTGGCAGTGATCTTCGCGCGCAACCCGGTCCACAGCGTGCTGTGGCTGATCATGGCCTTCTTCAATGCTGCCGGCCTGATGTTGATCCTCGGCGCCGAGTTCATCGCCATGCTCTTGGTGATCGTTTACGTCGGCGCTGTGGCGGTGCTCTTCCTGTTCATCGTCATGATGCTCAACATCGATTTCGCCCAGCTGCGGTCCGGCTTCACCAGGAACATGCCGTTCGGCCTGCTGGTGGCGCTGGTGCTGCTGGCCGAAATCATCGTCGCGGTCTCGGCATGGAAGGCGGGGCCGGTGACCGGCAACGTCCAGCCGGCGGCCGTCACCCAACCCAACATCGAGGCGATCGGCGAGCTGCTCTACACCCGCTTCCTGTTCCCGTTTGAAATCGCCGGACTGATCCTGCTGGTGGCGATGATCGGCGCGATCGTGCTGACTCACCGCAGTCGCGGCGACGTCCGCGGGCAGAAGGTGTGGAAGCAGGTCGACCGCCGCCCGGACGAGGCGATCAAGCTTGAGCAGCCCGCGGTGGGCGAGGGGGTGAAGCTGTGATTGGCCTGACCCATTATCTCGCCGTCGCGGCGATCCTGTTCACACTGGGCGTGCTCGGCATCTTCCTCAATCGCCGCAACATCATCCTGATGCTGATGGCGATCGAGTTGATCCTGCTCGCCGTGAACATCAACCTGGTCGCTTTCAGCGCCTTCCTCGGCGATCTGGTCGGTCAGGTGTTCGCCATGTTCGTGCTGACCGTCGCCGCGGCGGAAGCTGCGATCGGCCTCGCCATCCTCGTCATCTTCTTCCGTCGCCGCGGCTCGATCGCGGTCGACGACGTCAACCGGATGCGCGGCTGATGCACCCTGTAATCTTCATCGTTTTCCTGCCCCTGCTCGCCGCGATCGTCGCCGGGCTGGGCGGCCGGGTGATCGGCAAGACCGCCGCCAAGGTGGTCACCACCGGGTCGCTGTTCGTCGGTGCGATCCTGAGCTGGCCGATCTTCCTGAGCTATGTCGCCGGGTCGGCCGAGCCGGCTGTCGTGCCGGTACTGAAGTTTATCGAAAGCGGGGCTCTCAACGTCGACTGGGCCCTCCGTGTCGATACGCTGACCGCGGTGATGCTGGTGGTGGTCACGACCGTGTCGTCGCTCGTTCACCTCTACAGCTGGGGCTATATGGAGGAGGACCCGAGCCAGCCTCGCTTCTTCGCCTATTTGTCGCTGTTCAGCTTCGCCATGCTGATGCTGGTCACCGCCGATAGCCTGGTGCAGATGTTTTTCGGCTGGGAAGGCGTCGGCCTCGCCTCCTACCTGCTGATCGGTTTCTGGTACCACAAGCCCTCGGCCAACGCCGCGGCGCTGAAGGCGTTCGTCGTTAACCGCGTCGGAGACTTCGGCTTCAGCCTTGGCATCTTCGGTACCTTCCTGGTGTTCGGCACCGTCTCGATCCCCGCGATCCTCGCCGCGAGCCCGGGCATGGCCGGGTCGACCATCGGCTTTGCCGGCATGCGGGTCGACACCATGACCCTGCTCTGCCTGCTGCTGTTTGTCGGCGCCTGCGGCAAGTCTGCCCAGCTCGGCCTGCACACCTGGCTGCCCGACGCGATGGAGGGCCCGACCCCGGTCAGCGCGCTGATCCACGCTGCGACGATGGTCACCGCCGGCGTGTTCATGGTCTGTCGCCTGTCGCCGATGTTCGAAGTGTCGCCGACCGCGCTTACCGTCGTCACCTATGTCGGAGCCGCCACCGCCATCTTCGCGGCCACGGTCGGCACCGTGCAGAACGACATCAAGCGGGTGATCGCCTATTCGACCTGCTCGCAATTGGGCTACATGTTCTTCGCGGCAGGCGTCGGCGCCTATGGCGCCGCGATGTTCCACCTCTTCACCCACGCCTTTTTCAAGGCGCTGCTGTTCCTCGGCGCCGGCTCGGTCATCCACGCCATGCACCATGAGCAGGACATGCGTTACTATGGCGCGCTCCGGAAGGAGATCCCGATCACCTTCTGGACAATGATCGCCGGGACGGTGGCAATCACCGGCGTCGGCCTGTTCGGGGTCGGCTTTGCCGGATATCATTCGAAGGACGCGATCATCGAGAGCGCCTTCGCCAGCGGTACCGTCCACGGCACCGTCGCATATTGGCTAGGCGTTTTCGCTGCGCTGCTGACCAGCTTCTATTCGTGGCGCCTCATGTTCCTGACCTTTTACGGCAAGCCGCGCTGGGCAGGCAGCGAGCATATCCAGCATGCCGTCCACCACGTCCATGAGGATGCGGGTGAGATTGCTTCCGACCATGACAGCGCCGAGGATCATGGCTGCGCCAAGGTCGAAGGCACGGCGGGCTATCATCCGCACGAAAGCCCGTGGGTGATCCTGCTGCCTCTGATCCTGCTCGCCGTGGGTGCGGTGGCCGCCGGCTACCTGTTCAACCATAGCTTCATCCAGCCCGAGGGCGGGCCGGAGTTCTGGCGCGGCAGCGTCGCCTTCAACGAGCATCTGGCTCACGCCATGCACGAGGTCCCGGCATGGGTGAAATGGTCGCCGTTCGTGGTGATGCTGGTCGGCCTCGCCATCGCCTACCGCAACTATATTGTGAAGCCGGATGCGCCGGCGGCGTTCGTCGCCATGTTCCCGCACCTGCACCGCTTCCTGATGCACAAATGGTATTTCGACGAGCTTTACGACGTCATCTTCGTCAAGCCCGCGATGGTGCTCGGCCGCCTCTTCTGGAAGCGCGGCGACGAGCAGATCATCGACCGCTTCGGTCCCCATGGCGCGGCCTACGCGGTCGGCGTCGGCAACCGCATCACCGCGCGGCTGCAGTCGGGATATGTCTATAGCTATGCCCTCGTCATGTTGCTTGGTCTGATCGGCGCCGCGACGTGGGTCTTCTGGTGGATTCAATGAGCGGCGTTCCGATCCTATCAATCCTGGTGATGCTGCCGCTGGTTGCCGGCATCGTCGCCTTGTTCCAATCGGCCAATGGCGCTCGCTGGAACGCGCTGATCACCACGCTGGTCAGCCTCGGCATCGGCGTCTGGCTGTGGACCGCTTTCGACCCCGATGGGGCGCAGTGGCAGTTCGTCGAACATTATAAGATCGGCAGCGGCGTCGCCTGGGCGATGGGCATCGATGGCATCGCGCTGGTGCTGATCGAGCTAACCCTGTTCCTGATGCCGATCTGCATTGGCGCCAGCTGGCGGGCGATCGACAAGCGCGTGCCGGAATATATGGCGTCCTTCCTGATCATGCAGGCGCTGATGATCGGCGTGTTCACCGCCCAGGACCTGCTGCTGTTCTACATCTTCTTCGAAGGCGGCCTGATCCCGATGTACCTGATCATCGGCATCTGGGGCGGCGCCGAGAAGATCAAGGCCAGCTACAAATTCTTCCTCTACACGCTGGCCGGGTCGGTGCTGATGCTGATCGCCATGCTGGTGATGATCCTCAAGGCCGGCACGACCTCAATCCCGGCGCTGATGGCCTATGATTTCGATCCCAGCCTGCAATGGTGGCTGTGGCTCGCCTTCTTCGCGTCGTTCGCGGTGAAGATGCCGATGTGGCCGGTCCACACCTGGCTTCCCGACGCGCACGTCCAGGCGCCGACCGCAGGATCGGTGATCCTGGCCGGCGTGCTGCTGAAGATGGGCGGCTACGGCTTCATCCGCTTTTCGCTGCCGATGTTCCCGGAAGCGTCGAACCAGTTCATTCCGTTCGTCTATGCGCTGAGCGGCATCGCGGTGGTCGTGACCTCGCTGATCGCGCTTGCCCAGACCGACATGAAGAAGCTGATCGCTTACTCGTCGGTCGCGCACATGGCGTTCGTCACCTTCGGCCTGTTCACTTTCAACCGGCAGGGCATCGAAGGCGCCATGCTGGTGATGCTGAGCCACGGCCTCGTGTCAGGTGCGCTGTTCCTGTGCGTCGGCGTCATCTACGATCGGCTGCACACTCGCGAAATCGCGCGCTACGGCGGGCTCAGCGACAATATGCCCAAATATGCGCTTCTGTTCATGGTCTTCACCATGGCGAGCGTCGGGCTGCCGGGCACCAGCGGCTTCGTCGGCGAATTCCTCAGCCTGGTCGGCACATACGCTGTGTCCAGTTGGGCAGGCATCGTCGCCACGACCGGCATTATCCTGGGCGCTTGCTACATGCTCTATCTCTACTGGCGAATCTGCTACGGTCGCCTGGTCCATGCCGATGCGGCGGCCATGCCGGACCTCAACCTGCGCGAGGTGTGGCTGCTCGGGCCGATCGCCGCGGGCGTGTTTTGGATGGGGATCTATCCGGAAAGCTTCCTGCGCCCGATCCGCGCCGACGTCGGCCGGCTGCTTGAGCGGGTCGAGCGCGCCGCGCCGCCTGGTGACGCGCATTTCACCGCCGGCAAGCCTGCCGCCACTCCAGCTCACGCGGAAGCGCATTGATGAACCTCGCTCCCATCCTTCCCGAACTCATCCTGACGATCGGTTCGATCGTTCTGATGATGGTCGCGGCCTTCCTTGGCCGGAAAGGAAGCGCACTTTGCAGCTGGGCATCGATCGCTCTTCTGCTGGTCGCCTCGATCACGCTCGCGGGCGAACCGTCCGACGCCGGCATGCTGTTCGGCGGTCAGCTTGTCGCCGACGCCTTTGGAGCGCTCGGCAAGCTGATCATCTATCTCTGCGCGGCCGTCGCCATCGTCATGGCGCACAATTGGTTCGAGCGCGATTTCGAGCATGGCGCGGAATATCCGGTGCTGATCCTGATGGCCGCGGTCGGCATGTCGGTGATGGTGTCGGCGACCAGCCTGGTGACCCTCTATGTCGGCGTCGAACTCAACAGCCTCGCTGCCTATGTGCTGGCGTCCTATCGCCGCACCGACGAGCGCTCAGCCGAAGCGGGCCTCAAATATTTCGTCCTTGGCGCGCTCGCCTCCGGCATCATGCTTTACGGCATTTCGCTGCTTTACGGCTTCACCGGCACGATCCAGTTCGAAGGTATTGCCGCGGCATTCGCCCGCGAGGGAACCCAGTCGATCGGCCTCCTGTTCGGCCTGGTGTTCCTGCTCGCGGGCCTTGCCTTCAAGATCAGCGCCGTGCCGTTCCACATGTGGACGCCCGATGTCTATGAAGGGGCGCCGACGCCGGTCACGGCCCTGTTCGCGTCGGCTCCAAAGGTTGCCGCGGTGCTGCTCGGTGTTCGCGTCTGTCTCGACTCCCTGGCCCCCGCGATCGATGCTTGGCGGCAGATCATGATCTTTGCCGCGCTGGCCTCGATCTTCCTCGGCGCGATTGCCGCCTACGGGCAGACCAATATCAAGCGGCTGCTGGCCTATTCCTCGATCAATAACGTCGGCTTCGCACTGATCGGCCTGGTGGCCGGCGGTCCGGCGGGCGCCAGCGCCGTGCTGTTCTACATGGCCGTCTATGTCGTGATGACGCTCGGCGCCTTCCTCTGCGTGCAGCGGATGCGCGACGAGAGGGGCGAACCGGTCGAGGCGATCGACACTCTATCCGGCCTCGCGCAAACCCGTCCGGCCCTTGCTGCAGCGCTCGCGACCTTCATGCTGAGCCTGGCGGGCCTGCCGCCGCTGTTCGGCTTCTGGCCCAAGTTGCTGGTATTCCAGGCCGCGGTCGCCGAGGGCTTCTTCCCGCTGGCGGTGTTCGGCATCCTCGGCACGGTGATCGGCGCTTACTATTACCTTCGCATCGTCAAGGTGATGTATTTCGATGCGCCCGCCCAGCCCTACGGCAAGGGGCAAGGGATGCTCGAGGGCGCGCTGATTGCGATCGCGGCCATTCTCGTGTCCCCGCTTGGCTACCTGTTGATCGGCCCGCTCGGCGACGTCACCAATCGGGCCGCTGGAAGCCTGTTCTGATGAAACTCCTGCCCTGATGGGCATCGCCGTCTACGAAGAGGTCGATTCAACTAACGCGATGCTGCTCAGCCAGGCGGCCGAGGGGTTACAAGAAGGCGCTTGGGCGCTGGCCGAACGACAGACCGGTGGTCGGGGTCGACACGGGCGAAAATGGGAAAGCCTCAAAGGCAATCTCCATGCGTCGACGCTAGTCCGGCTTCGGGACGGAGATCCTCCGCCAACTACGTTTTCCCTGGCCGCTGCGGTGGCCTTGCATCGTACCTTCTTGGAAATGACGGATATTTCGTCGCGAAGGCTCCAGATAAAATGGCCGAACGACCTGATTGCGCTGCGCAGGAACGAGTGGGGCAAAATCGCCGGAATTTTGATCGAGCGGATAGGTAGCGCGGTCGTCATCGGGTTTGGCGCCAATCTTGTCCGCGCTCCAGAGCTTCCTGGCCGCAGTGTGGCATGCGCGGCGGATTTCGGTCAGGCACCAAAGCCGGTACCATTCTGTCTAATTCTGGAGCGTCACTTCGCCGACGAACTAAATCGTTGTCGTGCTGGGCACGGCGCAACCAGTCGTCGCTGGCTGGCGCGCGCGCACCCGGTCGGAACGCCGCTCGAGGTTCACAGCAGCCCGGGCGAGCGGGTAGCGGGAACCTTCGACGGGATTGAGCCGGACGGGGCCCTGCGGCTGAAGCGCGATGGGATGACCGACATCATCCGCGCCGGGGACGTCACGCTCGCGTGACAATTGGCCATCATAAGCGCTAGGCACCCGCCCATGCTGCTCGCGATCGATGCCGGGAACACAAATTGCGTCTTCGCCCTGGTCGATGGGGAGGAGATCAAGACACGTTGGCGTATTGCCACCGACCCGCGGCGAACGGCCGACGAATATGCGGTCTGGCTGCACCAATTGCTGGCGTTGGAGGGTTATGGCCGCGGCGACGTCAGTCGGGTGATTATCGGCACCGTTGTCCCGCGCGCCCTGCACAACTTGGACGTGCTCTCGAACAAATATTTCGGCGTGGCGCCGATTGTCGCGGGGCAAGGCAAGGCTGGGTGGCCGATCGCGCTCGACGTCGCCGAACCGCACACCGTCGGGGCTGACCGCGTACTCAACTCCATCGCCGCACATGCCAAGCACCAGGGCGACCTGATCGTTATCGATTTCGGCACCGCGACGACATTCGACGCGGTCGATTTCTCCGGGGCCTACAAGGGCGGCATCATTGCGCCGGGCATCAACCTTAGCCTGGACGCCTTGGTCGGCGCCGCGGCGAAACTGCCGCGCATCGCCATCGCCGCGCCGGAAGACGAGAGTGTAATCGGTCGGACCACGGAAACGCAGATGCTGATCGGCGTTTACTGGGGTTATGTGGCGATGCTCGAGGGCCTGGTCGCTCGAATGAAGGCCGAGATCGGCCGGCCGGTGACGGTCATCGCAACCGGCGGCCTCGCCATCCTGTTCGACAAGCATACGGACGTCTTTGATGTGATCGAGCCCGACCTTACCATCCAGGGACTGGCGCTGCTGGCCGCGCGGACCGGCAAATGACGCGGATATCACGATGAGTCCCGGCGAAGAGCTGTTGTTCCTCGCGCTTGGCGGGTCGGGCGAGATCGGCATGAACGTCAATCTTTACGGTTGCCGCGGCAAATGGCTGATGGCCGACCTCGGGCTGACCTTTGCCGACAGCGACTATCCCGGCGTCGACCTCATCCTGCCGGATCTCGAATTCATCGAGGAGCGGATGGGTGATCTGGTCGGCATTGTCCTCACCCACGGGCATGAGGACCATATTGGAGCGCTCCCCTATCTTGCCGCCGACCTCAAGGTTCCGCTCTATGCAACGCCGTTCACCGCCGGGCTGATTGCCGGCAAGCTGGAGGAGGAGGGGCTTACCGGCCAGGTCAGCCTGCGCATAATCGAGCGCGGCGGATCGATCGACCTCGACCCGTTCCGGGTGACTTACGTTCCGCTCGCCCATTCGATTCCGGAAGGGAACGGCCTGCTGATCGAAACGCCGTTCGGGAACATCTTTCATACCGGCGACTGGAAGATCGATGAGACGCCGGTTCTTGGCCACCCGAGTTCGGCCGAAACGCTGACCGATATCGGCGATGCTGGCGTGCTGGCGCTGGTGTGCGATTCGACCAATGTATTCCAGGACAATGCGTCCGGCAGCGAGGCCGGAGTCCATGCCGGACTGTATGAAGCGGTGCTGAGCGCTCGAGGACGTGTGGTGGTTACGACCTTCGCATCCAACGCGGCGCGGCTGGAGACGATCGGCCGGGTGGCGCTGGAGACGGGGCGGCAGGTGTGCGTCGCGGGGCGCAGCCTCGACCGGATCCTCAGGGTTGCGAAGGCGACCGGCTATCTTAAGGATTTCCCGGAGCCGGTCCGTTTCGACGAAGCGATGATGCTGCCGAAGCAGGAGTTGCTGGTCATTGCCACTGGCGGCCAGGGCGAGCCGCGCGCCGCCCTCGGCAGGATTGCCTTCGGCCAGCATGAGCTGAAGCTGGCCGAGGGCGACACTGTCATTTTCTCGTCGAAGCAGATCCCGGGCAACGAGATCGCCATTGGCCGGATCATGAACGCGCTCAGCGATCTCGGCGCGCTGATCGTCACCGACCGCCAGGCCCATGTCCATGTCTCGGGGCACCCTGGCCGGCCCGAGCTTGAGGCGATGTACCGCTGGATCAGGCCGCAAATCCTCGTTCCTGTTCACGGCGAGATCCGCCACATGCGCGAACAGGCGCGGTTCGGCCTGTCGCAGGGCATTCCCCATGCGGTCATCCAACGCAACGGCGACCTCATCCGCCTTGCGCCCGATGGACCGGACAAGATCGGCGAGGAACGGGTTGGGCGGCTGGTGCTGGACGGCGACGTCATCCTTCCGTCCGACGGACCAACCATTAACGAGCGCAGGAAAATCGCGTTCAGCGGACTGATTGCGGTCGCAGTGCCGGTGGACGGCGAGGGCAGGCTGGCCGGAAAGATCGTCGTGCGGCCATTCGGCGTTCCGATCGAACAGGACCTCGACGATTTCATCGCCGATGCCGCCGATGCGGCAACGCGCGCCTATGAGCCGGCGCGGGACATCGAAAAGGTTCGCGAGGCGGTCCGCCTGGCGGTCCGCCGCTGCGCCACTCTGTGGACGGGCAAGAAGCCGGTGGTCGAGGTAATGGTGCTTGAGGTCACGCAATGAAGTGGACCTCGGTCCTGGCAATCTATTTTCTGATCTTTTGCTTCACTGCCTTCCTGCTGCTGCCGTTCGGAGTGAAGACGCATGAAGAGGTCGGCGCGGAGCGCGTGCCGGGGCAGGCGGACAGCGCACCCCATCAGTTCAATTTACAAAGGCATTTGCTGCGGGCGGCCTTGGTCGCCTGCCTGCTGACCGCTCTCTACGTCGCAAACTACCAGTTCGGCTGGATTACGGTCGACGATCTCGACTTCTACAACTGACGGACCTGACAGGCCTTCCAGGAAGCAGCCTAACGTCTCTTGTCTACCGCCTGAGCGAGCGCTGCGTAGAGCTTGCCCATGTCGCTCGACATCAGCGTCACCGCGATCATGCCGCCGTCGCGCTCGGCGAGCACGCGCCGCAGCATAGCCTCGAAGTCGTTGACGTAGTGGTTGACCGCATTCTGGAACTCACGGTCGGACTCGTAATAGGCGGCGATGCCGCGGCCTTCCGTCCCTTCGAGCAGCCGTACCGCGCGACGGGTGAACACGCCCCGATTGCCCTTCAGATAATGGTTCCAGGCCTTGTCATCGACCTCGTCGCTAAGGATCTTCTGAACGTCAATCGAGGCCGAGTTCATCGAGTCCATCAGCAGCGAAACCCGGCGGGCGAACTCCTCGCCGCTATCCTTCATCTGCGCTTCCCGATTGCGCTCGATATGCGCTTCGAGCGCGGCGGCGGTTTGGCCGATGGACAGCATCTGCGCAGTCAGGCGGGCGGATGCCTCGCGCGCCGTTTCGACTGCGCGGCTGGCGACCTGGTCGAGTTCGGCGAGCTTGGTCTCGACGCTGTCTCGAACCGCCTTCTCAAGCGCCACGCGGGTCTGTTCGCTGAGCATTCCCGCGCTTTCGGGAATGACCTTGGCGATCGCTTCGCGGGCTCGCTCGGCGGCATGGGCCGCGGTTTCCTTGACCCGAACCAGGGCTTCCACCAGGGCAGGCCCGGTTTCGCCGGACAGGCGATTGGCTTCGTCGCTGGCGGCAGCGATGGCGGCGCCCAGCTCGGCCAGCCGCTCCTCGGCCTGCCGGACCCCAAGATCGACCGACGTCATCAGCGTCGCAAGGTGCTCCTGCTGGCGCTCGACGATCGAAGCGCCGGATTCGATACGGGTCTGGGCCTCGACGGCCGCGTCGCGCATTTGCTCGACCTGTGGCCGCGCGGCCTCGGCCGAAGCCAGCATGCGGGCCGCCCCAGCTTCAGCTTCGCCCAGGGTGGCAGTCATTTCGCCGGCAAGAACCTCGCCAAGCCGGTCAAGTCCCTCGCGAAGCCGCTGCGAGCGGTCCGCTAGCCCGTCGAGGCTGTTGTCGTGAGCGGATGTCGCTGCTGACAGACCTTCAAGCTCGGTGCGAAGCCTGCCCAGCGCCGTCTGGACATGGCTGGCCCGCTCGTCGCCCGACCTGGCAAGGTCGAGGAACCGCTCGTCGAGGCCGGCAAGGCCGGAGTCCAGGTCGGCGACCAGGCGCTGCGAGGCCCGCTCCTGTTCCGCGATCCGCGAGGTGAGGCCGTCAAGCGCGCCACTGGCATGGGCCAGCCGCTCGCCGAGCAGTTCGGACGCATCGATGCCGGCGCGACCGATGCTGGCCTGGCTCTGCACGACCAGCGCCGAAACGGCGGCCGCCTGGGCATCGATCCCGGTGCGAATCTCGGCCAGCGCCTCGGCCGACCGGGCCAAGAGGGTATCGACCGTGGAGCTGGTTTCGTTTCGTGCCTCGGACACGCTCTGTGTCGCAGCGTTTCCGGCGGTTTCGATGCTTGCCAGGCTTGCGAGCAGCTTTTCCGAAGCATCGCGGACAATCTGATCGGCCTGCTGCGCCTGGACGGCCAGGCTGGAGACTTGGGTCTCGAACCCTCCAGCCTGCTCGATTGCGGTGCGGCCTGCCTCTCGTAGCGTCTCGGCCATGCGGCGAGTGCTCTCTTCGGCCTTGGGGAGGTCGGTGAGCAGTACGCCGATGTCCGTCCGTGCCGCCTCGGCGGCACGATCGAGCGCCGCGCCATGCTCGGCCAGGGTTTGCGACCCCCGATTGAGGTCGGCGGTAATGGCGCCAAGACGGGTCGCGGCCTGGTCGCCAAGCCCCATCAAGTCGCCTGCCATGACGCCGAGCGTCCGGTGATTCTCACCGATCTGATGCGACAGCGCCGCGAGAATGTCCTGGAGCGAGCGCGCTTCCTTGCGCATCGCAATGACCGAGCGGGTGAATTTCTCTGCCTCTTTCCGGCGGGTTCGGCCGAACATCAGCCACACCAGGCCCATCAGTGCCAGCGGGCCCGCGAGGATTGCGACCCATTGCGCGATTGCCGGGCTCGTCAGAGGCTGGTCGGCGAGGACCCGGCCGGCGGACCAGGCGGTGTAGCCGGTCCACAGCAAGGCGAGAATTCCAAGTGCCCAGCCAAGTACCTGCCTGCCGCCCTCGCTGGCCGCGCCGTGGACGTCGCGAATTTCAGCCCAGTCCATCTGGGCGAAATTCGGTTCCGAACGAACCTCTTCGCCTTCGACGGCCGGGACACGGTCCTCACGGTCGTCGGGGTAGCGATTGCCTTGGGCGCGGAATGGGTTGGTGCTCATGATCGGGGAGTTTACCACCTTTGTTGTCGGGCGAAAGCGACAAATGGGCACAGTCGACACTGGAAATTGGGACGCGCGCTGTCTTATGGTCGCGACCCTTGGGGGGATATTACCAGAACGCGGGGTAGACCATGGCGCTCGGCGCCCTGATCGGTGCTTATCAGGAGGATGACGAAGGGGGCTTGCGCGCCCTGTTGCCGCTCGCCGGGCGCACGCTGATCGAATATCAGGCCCGTTGCCTGGCGGCTGCCGGCACAGTCCCCTTGACCGTGCTGGTCGAGCGGGTGCCGCCCGCGCTCAACGAGGCTTTTGAACGGCTTCGCGGTGAAGGCATTGCCGTGGTCCCCGTCAGTGACGGCAATGAAGCGGCCAGCCGATTTGAGGCAGGCAGCCAACTGATCCTGCTGGCGGACGGAATGGCGCCCGACATGGGCGACCTGGAGCTGCTGCTTGAAGAAGGCGACGGGGCCGTCATCACCGTGCCCGACGATGAAGCCCATGACGGGTTCGAGCGGATCGATGCCCAACATCGCTGGGCCGGCCTGGCCAAGGTCGACGCCAACATGCTCGGCGCCACCGCGGCGATGCTTGGCGATTGGGACCTTCAGTCGACCTTGCTGCGCCGGGCGATCCAGGCGGGGGCGCGCCTGATTCCGTCAAATTCGGGCGAGGGCAGGGGGCCTTTCCTTGCCAGCGGCGCGGAGGCGATGGCGGGCTATGAGAGGCGGCTGCTGGTGGCTTCGCGGACCGCCCGCGAAGATGCGGTTAGCCGCTACCTGTTGCCGGTCGTCGAGGAGATCGCCACCGAGCGCCTGATGGAAACGGGCCTCAGACCGGCCTGGCTGGTTCAGGCTGCGCTGGCCATGACGTTTGCGGCCGCATTCTGCTTCACCCGTGGCTGGCACTGGGCCGCGCTGGCCTTGCTGCTCCTGTCGACGCCGTTCGACCGGGTCGCGCAGAGGCTGGCGATGCTGCGATTGCAGCCGCTCAGCCCGTCGATGCCGTCTCGCCGGATGTTGTGGCCGGCGGCGGGGCTGGCCCTGCTGGCGCTCGGCTGGTTCGAGATGCGGCATGGGGCGGGGTGGGGCGCGATGCTGGCCGCGCTGGCCGGTACGAGCTTTGCCGAGGCGGGCCGCATCGAACGAGGGGGGCGGGATATTCCGGGCAGCCAGTGGCATTTCAGCCGCCGCAACGCGATCTGGCTGGCGGCGCCGCTGGCGGTTGGGGGGTGGTGGAATCTCTATCTGACGCTGCTCGCCATCTATGCCGCGACAAGCTTTTTCATCATCCAGCATTTTCGGCACTCGGTAGAACCGGTGAATTCGCCATAATTGACCGCGCGTTAACCCGAACTGTTTTATGACGATTGGCATGATGCCCGTGGAATGGCCGCTTGCTGCATCAGCAGCCGACCGCCCGGTCGATCCCGCGCGCCCGCGTGTGGGACACGACCGGCTCGGCGTAGCCATGGCTGATTTCTTTCTCGACGACGGGTCGCGCCTGACCGACGAGGAGAGGGCCCTGATTGCCGCCATGCTCCGCGGGCTAGTCGGGGATATTGTCGACGAACTGATCGCCGGCCTCCCAGCCTTGCTTGGCGCGCAGGCCGAAAAGGGCCGCGACGGGCTTTACCGCCGCCTTCGCGCTTCCGGGCTGATGGAACGGGAGGGCCTCGTCGCATTGTTGCTGCGACGGGCCGACGAGCAGCAATTGTCGGGCCGCGCCGACCGCAATCATCCGACAGTGGCATCGCTGATCAGCGACGACAGCGCGCCGGTCGCCGAAGCGGCGATGGCAGTTGCGTTGGCCCGCGGCCGGCGCCGTGACCGGTTCGGCCGGATCAGCCTGGAATTCAACGACCTCGACGCAGAAGACGCAGTTGCGCTTGTTCATGCCGTCGCGGCGGCGTTGCGCAGCGCATTGCCGGAGGAACCGGACGAGGCACTAGCAGCATCCGCCCACGCCTTGTTGGCTCGCCACGATGAGGGACGGAGGATTGAGGCGGTTGTCGCGGCCCTGGCCCGGGTCCTCGACACCCAGAATCGCTCCGATGACGGCCTGGTTCGCCGTCTTGCCGAAGACGGCGACGCCGCCTTGTTGGTCGGGCTGTTGGCCCGGCGCGCCGGCATCGACCCGCTCGATGCCTGGAACTTCTTCACCGGCGGAGAGGCGATGATGCTTGCCCGCCTCGCTGGATGCGACCGCACGACGGCCGCGCAAATGCTCGCGGCGTTCGAGCCTATGTCGGGCGCCCACTCCGCGGAACGGATTATCGACCGCTTCGACAATATCGACGATGCGACGGTAGAACGTTGCCGCCGGTGGATGCGGCTCGATCCACATTATCGTGCCGCGCGAACCGCACTGGAGCGCGCCGATGGCTAGCGCTCCGTTCGATCTTGGCCCGGTGACCGGCCGTGTCGACCGCGAGGGCCGGCTGACCGCTGCCGACCCGGCGCTTCTGCGGCTCCAGGAAGAAGCCGGCTCGTCGCTCGGCGCCCCGCTGGCGCTTCCGCAGATCGCGGCAGTGGCCCGTTCGGCGATGAAGCTCGGCGTGCCGCTCTCCCGCTCGGTCATCGCCGCCTCGAACGATCGCGACCTCGACCTCTGGGTGCGGGCCGAGCCCGACGCCGAGGGAGTGAGCCTGACGATCGACGGGTGGAAGGCCAGGCCGCCCGCCCCGCCACGGCTAACGCTCGTCGCCAGCGAGCCGCTGGCAGGCGAAATGGAGGAGGCGGTCCGGCCGCTTGGCTTCACGACCGATGCGGAACTTCGGATAGGACGGATCGACGATGAGCTGGCTGAATTGCTCGGCGTCAAGGCTTCGGAAGCCATCGGGCGTCCGCTGACCCTCCATTTCATGCTGGCCGACAATGGTGACGGCGTCATGCCGCTGCTTACCGCGCTGGCCGGACGTGAGGACTTTTCCGGCCAGAGTGCGCGGATTCGCGGGCAGGAGGATGGCTCGCTGGTCACGCTAAAGGGCACTGCACTTCGTTCGGCTGAAGGTCGCTTCGAGGGCTATGAGGTTGAAATTGACCGTCCGGGCGTAGCTGTGACTGCGGCTCCAACCATGTTCGATCCCGCCCTCGACGAAGCACTTCGCTCGCCGCTCGACCGGATCATCGCCGCAGCCGAGCGGATCGTCGACCGGAGCGAGGGGCCGTTGCGCAGCGATTATGCCGCCTACGCCGGCGATATCGCCGCCGCTGGGCGCCATCTGCTGTCGGTAATCCGCACCATGACCGACCAGGAAGCCACCAAGGCAGCGTCCGAACATGTCGACATGGCCGAGGCCGCGTCAGAGGCAATCCAGCTGGTTCAGGCCAGGGCCGACGAAAGGTCCATCCTTATCGAGTTTGTTGGCGGCGGCCAGGTGCTGACCGCTGCCGGCGAGCGGCGCGGGGCGGTGCAGATTTTGGTCAACCTGCTTGGTAATGCGGTTCGCCACTCTCCGGAACGCGGTACGGTTGCGGTGATCGCCGAACAGCGCGGCGACCATATTGCCGTCACCGTCGCGGACGAAGGTCCGGGCATCGATGAGGCGGACCAGGAGCGCATCTTCGAAAAATATGAGCGGATTGGCGACACGCCCGGCGGAATCGGCCTGGGCCTCGCCATTTCCCGTCGCCTGGCTCGATCGATGGGCGGCGATGTGGCCGTCCAGAGCGCGCCCGGGCAGGGCGCGCGCTTCACGCTCCTGCTGCCGGCAGCCTAGCGCTTCGAGGCCGGAACGTAATCGCGCTGGGTCGCGCCGACGTAGAGCTGGCGCGGGCGGCCGATCTTCTGCTCGGGATCGGAGATCATCTCGTTCCACTGTGCGACCCAGCCGACGGTGCGGGCGAGGGCGAACAGGGCTGTAAACATCTCGGTCGGGAAGCCGATCGCATTGAGAATGATGCCAGAATAGAAATCGACGTTCGGGTAGAGCTTCTTCTCGACGAAATAGTCGTCGTTGAGCGCGATATGCTCGAGCTCCCGGGCAACATCGAGCACCGGATCGGAAAGCTTCAGTTCTTTCAGCACCGCCTCGGCGGTCTGCTGCATGACCTTCGCCCGCGGATCGTAATTTTTGTAGACGCGGTGGCCGAAGCCCATCAGCCGGAACGGGTCGTTCTTGTCCTTGGCGCGGGCGACATATTCCTTGATCCGCTTCACGTCGCCGATTTCGCGCAGCATGTTGAGCGCGGCTTCGTTGGCGCCGCCATGCGCCGGACCCCACAGGCAGGCAATCCCGGCGGCGATGCAGGCGAACGGGTTGGCCCCCGACGACCCGGCGAGGCGGACGGTCGAGGTCGACGCGTTCTGCTCATGGTCGGCGTGGAGGATGAAGATCCGGTCCATCGCCTTCTCGATGATCGGGTTGACTTCATAGGTCTCGGCCGGAACGCCGAAGGTCATCCGGAGGAAGTTGCCGGTGTAGCTGAGGTCGTTCTGTGGGTAGAGGAAGGGCTGGCCGATCGAATATTTGAAAGCCATTGCGGCGATGGTCGGCATCTTGGCGATCAGCCGATGCGAGGCGATCAGCCGCTGCTGCGGATCGGTGATGTCGGTGCTGTCGTGATAGAAGGCCGACAGCGCCCCGACCACGCCGCACATGATGGCCATCGGGTGAGCATCGCGCCGGAAGCCGCGGTAGAAGGTCGCCAGCTGCTCGTGCAGCATGGTGTGGCGGCTAATCGTGTAGCTGAACTCCTCCAGTTCCTTCTTCTTCGGCAAGTCGCCGTGAAGCAGGAGGAAGGCGACCTCCATGAAGCTCGATTGCTCGGCAAGCTGGTCGATCGGATAGCCGCGGTGGAGCAAGATGCCCTGGTCGCCATCGATGTAGGTAATGGCGCTCTGGCAGCTGGCGGTCGAGGTAAAGCCGGGGTCGTAGGTAAACTTGTCCGTTTCGCCGTAAAGCTTGCGGATATCGATGACGTCCGGGCCGACCGAGCCTTCCAGCAACGGATAGGAGAATTCGCCGCCATCGGTGGCGAGCTTGACAGTCTTTGCGGTCATTCGTTCGGCTCCAGCATTTGATCGGCGATGCGGGCGAGGCTCTCGTCTTTGCCCAGCAGGACAAGTACGTCGAAGATCCCCGGCGAGGTCGCCTTGCCCGTCAGCGCCGCACGGAGCGGCTGGGCGAGTTTGCCTAGCTTAAGTGAGTTGCTTTCCGCAACCTCCCGCACCGCAGCATCCAACGTATCGTGCTCCCATTGCGGCGCTGCAGCAAGCGCCGCGTGTGCAAGTGCGAGATAGTGGCGCGCCTCGTCGGTGAGAAGTGCCGCTGCTTTCTCATCGGGTGAAAGGGGTCGCTGCGCGAACAGGAATTCCGCCCCTTCGGCCAGCTCGTTCAGATTGTGGGCCCGTGCCTTCAACTCCGGCATAGCGCGAACGAGCAGCTGAAGTTCCTCATAGCTCAGTCCAAGTTTCCGCGAGGCCAGTGTCGCAAGTCGCGTGTCATCGGCATCCCGGAGATAATGGCCGTTGAGATTCTCAAGCTTCTTGAGATCGAAGCGTGACGGCGATTTGCCGACATGATCGACGTCGAACCACTCGATTGCCTGCTCGCGGCTGATGATTTCATCGTCGCCATGCCCCCAGCCGAGGCGCAGCAGATAGTTGAACAGCGCTTCGGGAAGGATGCCGAGTTCGTCGCGATAGGCGTCGACTCCTAGCGCGCCGTGGCGTTTCGACAGCTTGGCTCCGTCAAAGCCGTGGATCAGAGGAACATGGGCGTAGGCCGGCACCGGCCAATCCATCGCCTTGATGATCGCCAGCTGGCGGAAGGCATTGTTGAGATGATCGTCGCCGCGGATGACGTGGGACACGCCCATGTCGAAATCGTCGACCACGACAGCGAGCATGTAGGTCGGCGTCCCGTCGGACCGCAGCAGGATGAAGTCGTCGATTTCCTGGTTCGCGACGGTAACGCGGCCCTGCACTAAATCGTCGATCACCGTCTCGCCATCCAGCGGCGCCTTGATCCGGATGACATAAGGCTGGCCTTCCGGCCAGTCGGTCCGGTCGCGCCATGGGCTGTTGATACGGAACGGCTTCCGCTCGGCCTGGGCCTTCTCGCGGGCGGCAGCCAGCTCCTCCTGAGTCATGTAGCAGCGATAGGCCGCCCCATTGTCGAGCAGCTGGTGGGCAACCTCGGCATGGCGCTTTTCGAACTGGGACTGGAAATAGGGCTCGCCGTCGCCGCTGATCCCCAGCCAGTCGAGGCCGTCGAGGATCGCGTCGATCGCTTCCTTTGTCGAGCGGACCTTGTCCGTATCCTCGATGCGAAGCAGGTACTTGCCGCCGTGATGTCGGGCGAACAGCCAGTTGAACAGCGCGGTGCGGGCGCCGCCAATATGAAGATAGCCGGTGGGCGAGGGCGCAAAGCGGGTCACGACGCCTTGTATTTTGCCGCTTGCGCTCAACCGATCTTTCCTCTTGTCTGATGGTGCCGATGGACTGGACGAGCGCCCCTATCACAGAGGACGCGCCGCTGGAACCGGCGCATCGACGCTTTTTGCCCGCTCCAATTTCCGCAGTTTTCCCGAAAGTCGAAGCCTTTTTGGAAAGCGAGCGGGCGCAGTTGCCATTGTGGTTCGTTGCCGCCTTTGGCGCCGGCATCGCCGCCTGGATGTGGATGCCCGGACCAAGGCACTGGGAAGCCTTCATCGCCGTCCTGCTTGGGCTGGCCGGCCTGGCATCGGCTTTTTCACGCGGACGGATCGGCCGCGTCTTGCTGCTCGGCGGCCTGGCAATGGCCGCGGGATGCGGCTTGGTGTGGGCAAGAAGAGAACTGGTTGCCGCGCCTGTCCTGGAAAAGCCGTTGGTAGCGACCTTCAGTGCAAGGGTAGAGACGGTCGAAACGCTGCCTGCCAATGGCGATCTGAGGTTGCTCCTGGCGCCATTGGACCAAGGCCTCCCGCCTCGTGTTCGGGTCACCGTCCCCGAAGCAGCTGCGCCGGCAGGGCTGGCGCCGGGCGCCGAGATCAGGATTCGCGCGCGCCTGATGCCGCCTCCGCCGATGCCGCTGCCCGGCGGTCACGACTTCGCACGAGACTTCTGGTTCAAGGGCATCGGCGCCACTGGGCGGGTGCTCGGCCCGATCGAGGTTAGTCGTCCGGCCAAATTGACCGGCATTGACGGTGTCAGGGCACGCCTCGACCGGCATATCCGGGACCGGCTTCCCGGCCCTTCCGGAACCGTCGCGACGGCCTTCGCGACCGGCGACCAAAATGCCATTTCAGACGAGGATGCCGACGCGATGCGGCGCAGCGGTCTCGCCCATCTGCTGTCGGTTGGCGGACTGCACATCACCGCCGCGGTTGGACTGGCCATGTTCCTGACCTTGCGGCTGCTGGCGCTCAGCGAAAGGCTCGCCTTGCGCTTCAACCTCGTGATGGTTGCGGCCGGCGCCGGGGCCCTTGCCGGCATCGGCTATACGCTGCTGACCGGAAGCCAGGTGCCGATGGTGAGAAGCTGCGTCGCAGCGCTGCTGGTCCTCGGCGGGCTGGCGCTGGGCCGCGATCCGATCAGCCTCAGGCTGGTCGCAGTCGGCGCGCTCGTGGTGCTTTTGTTCCGCCCCGAATCGCTCGCGGGCGCCAGCTTCCAGATGAGTTTTGCAGCGGTGACCTCGATCATCGCGCTCCACCAGTGGCGGCCGGTGCGCCACTGGCTGGCGCCGCGCGAAGAATCATGGCCGTCCCGAATCTTGCGCGGCACTGGCGGCCTCATCCTGACCGGCCTCGTTGTCGAGTTCGCCCTGATGCCGTTCGCTCTCTATCATTTTCACCGCGCCGGCCTTTACGGGGTGGCCGCCAACCTGATCGCCATCCCGCTCACCACCTTCGTCATCATGCCGCTGGAGGCGGCAGCTCTTCTGTTCGACGCGGTCGGTGCCGGGGCGCCGTTGTGGGCCATGACCGGCTGGTCGATCGACTTGATGCTGGCCCTGGCTCATTGGGTCGGGAATACCGATGGCGCCGTGGCGATGCTGCCGACCATGCCGCGCTGGGCCTTCGCCCTGATGATTGGCGGCGGCCTTTGGCTGTGCCTTTGGAACGGACGGGCGCGGCGATGGGGTGCCGTCCCCTTTGCGATCGGCGCAGCCGGCGCGGCAATGGCCCCAACGCCAAGCCTGCTGGTCACCGGAGACGGCCAGCATCTTGCCCTGGTCCGCGATGACGGAGTCCCGGTCCTGCTGCGCAGCCGAAGCGGAGACTTCGTGCGCGACCTGATGAGCGAAGCCTCTGCCTTTGACGGCGATCCTCTACCCCTGGAGGAGCAGAACTTCGCGCGCTGCAGCCGCGATGCCTGTATCGCCGACATCGCCGATGGCGGCAGGGCTTGGCGCTTGCTGGCAATCCGCAGCCGAAACCGGATCGTATGGGAAGAGCTGACGGCGGCGTGCGCCGGCGCCGACATCGTCGTTGCCGACCGGGCGTTGCCGCGAGGCTGTCGCCCGCGCTGGCTCAAGCTCGACCGGCCGGCGCTGGTGCCGACAGGCGGCGTGGCCATCTATCTTGGCTATCATCCGCGGGTAGCGAGCGTGGCGGGGCGGATTGGCCGTCACCCCTGGGCGGCTGACCAGCGATAATTGATCTGATAAGCAGATCCCGCAGCGAGGGAGGCGGGACATGCCGCAATATGTGATCGAACGTGAAATGCCGGGGGTAGGCGAGCTTAACGAAAGCGAATTGAGGAATGCCTCACAGAACAGCTGTTCGGTGCTGCGCGAACTCGGGCACGAGATCCAGTGGGTCCACAGCTACGTCACCGCTGACAAGATCTATTGCGTATATCGGGCCCCGAGCGAGGAATTGATCCTGGAGCATGCCAAGCAGGCGGGTTTCCCAGCCAACAGGATCTCCGAAGTCAAGGCCACCATCGACCCGACCACGGCGGAATAGGCACGTCAGCTAATTGGGCAGTCGGGTGTCGACCGCGATCCAGTTCGTCTCCCAGGTCGCGCCGCCATCCGCCGAATAGGATTGCTCGAAGCGCGCCTCCTTGGGCGATATCGGCGAAATGACGAAACGCACCATGATTGCTCGCCCGTCGAGCATGTCCTGCCCGTAGAATTGGCCGCGGCCCTTGCCGTCAAACGATCCATAGACGGGTGCAGTCATCACGCCGCCGCGGACGGTCGCATAGTTGAGGCTCCACTGCCGCGCCTGCGGATTATAGAGCCGCAGCGAAACGCCCTCGATCGCGCCCTTGTCGTTCTTGACCGACAATTCGACGCTGTTGGCGCGCCCGCCGAGGATCGGCTTCACCAGGCTGGTCCCGCGAAACTCCGCCCAGTCCGGCGCTGCACCGGTCAGGGGGTTGCGAAGCACGCGCACGTGCGTTGCCCAGTTGCCGATCTCCCAGTCAAAGTCGTGCTGGCCGTCGCGCGGCGCCGCAGCAGGGGCTGCCGCCGGTCGTTGCAACGCAGTTGCCGGAACCGCCATCGCGATGACTCCAGCCAACGACGCAGCAACCAGGCAAGCCAGCCGTGCCGCAAAAGTCATAGGTCCTCGCTCGCTAGGCCGACTGCCAAACCGCCAATTCGCTGCCCGAAGGGTCGATGAAATGGAATCGGCGGCCTCCTGGAAAGGAGAAGATCGGCTTGGCGATGATCCCGCCGGCCTTCATCACCGCGTCGAACGCCGCTTCAAGGTCATCCACCCGGATCACCGGAAGGGGTGCGGCCAGCGCCTCGCTCGGCTGGCCGTTGAGGCCGAGGTCGACGTCGCCGTTGGTTGTCGCGGCATAATCGGGACCGTAATCGGCAAAATCCCAGCCGAACGCCTTGGCATAAAAGCCGCGCGTCAGTTCGTGCGCGGTCACGCTCGGCAATTCGATATAGTCGATCCGTGCCATGACGCGATCAGTAGCGCCGGATCAGGCCCGACAGGCGGCCCTGGATAGTCACCCGGCTCTCGTCGTAGCGCTGCGGCTCATAGGCGCGGTTAGCCGGGTCGAGGCGGATCATCTGGCCCTCGCGGCGATAGGTCTTGAGCGTCGCTTCCTCATTGTCGATCAGGGCGACGACGATCTCGCCGTCACGAGCCGTGTCGGCCTTGCGGATCAGCGCATAATCGCCGTCGAGAATTCCCTCCTCGACCATCGAATCCCCAGAAACCTCAAGCGCATAATGTTCGCCCGGCCCAAGCAGCGCGGCCGGGACCGCGAAGCCTTCCGTGCCCTGCAGCGCCTCGATCGGCGTACCGGCGGCAATCCGCCCATGAAGGGGTATTTCGATCGTGTCGTTGGCCGCGGCTGGAACAACCGGCCGCGCCTGGACTGCAGCAGGCGCCGAAACCTCCGGCATCTTCACCACCTCCAGCGCCCTCGCCCGGTTCGGCAAGCGGCGAATGAACTGCCGTTCCTCGAGCGCCGAGATCAGCCGGTGCACGCCCGACTTGGACTTGAGGTCCAATGCCTCGCGCATTTCGTCGAAGCTGGGCGACACGCCGGTCGCGGACAGGCGCTGGTGAATGAAGTTCAGCAACTCATGCTGTTTGGCGGTGAGCATTTGCGCCTCCGTGCGGAACGAACGGAGAACGTGTAGGCAACAAACCGGCTTCCGTCAAGCGGGCAGGCGACAGGCGGCAAGAAATGCCGCGAGCAGCGGACGGCCCTCTTCAGATGCCACGCTTTCGGGATGAAACTGGATACCGTGGACCGGGGCGTGCGCGTGCCGCATCGCCATCACCGTGCCATCCTCGCTCCACGCATTGGCGATCAACGGCGGCCGCGGATCGGAAACGGCCAGCGAATGATAGCGCGTCGCAGCGAACGGCGACGGAAGGCTTTCGAACAGGCCGCTACCGTCATGCCGGACTTGCGCGACCTTGCCATGGACCGGCCAGGTCCTGCTGACCGCCGACCCGCAGGCAACGGCGATCGCCTGATGCCCCAGGCATACGCCGAGCAGCGGGACCCGCCGCCTTACGCATTCACAAGCAAGCGCAACCGATATGCCGGCATCTTCCGGGGCTCCGGGACCGGGCGAGATCAATATCCCGTCCCCACCACATTCGATCGCCTGGCCGACGGTCATCGCGTCGTTGCGCTTGACTGCAACATCCGCCCCAAGCGTGGCGAGATAGTCGACCAGCATGAACGTGAAGCTATCGACATTGTCGATGACCAGGATGCGCGGCCCGGTCATCGGTCACAGGCCATTATTGATCGGCGCCCGAGTAGCGCTTCTTGGCCGCCGCGATCGCATCCTCGTTGCGCTTGGTGCCCTGGTCGGCCTTCATCGCCCCAAGCAATTGCTCGCCGAGCTCGTCGGACATTGCGCTCTGGAATTCGCGCTGGGTCTGGACGATCAGGCCCGGCGCCGCCAGTGCATTGCCGGCCACGATCTTGTCGGTCTTGACGATGAAGAAACCGCGATCCTTGGGATCCGCGACCATCCGGCTTTTGCCCTGGGTCAGCGAGAACAGCATGCGCAGCGCAGTCACGGCATTGGGATCGGCCTGGGAAAGCTGGATGCGCCGGGCGGTGATCGGCTGGACCGGCGGCATCGGGACGCCGGCATCCGCCACCGCCTTCTCCATGGCAACGCCGCTCGCGACCTTGGCCGCGATCTGCGAAGCAATGGCGCGAGCGCGGTCCGACGCCTTGCGCCTGATCCAGTCCTCCCGCACCCGGTCCTTGATCTCGGCGAGCGGCGCCGGCGCCGCCTCGACGATCCGGTCGACCGCCACGATCACATAGCCGGCATCGTTGGGCAGGGTCACGATTTCAGGATCGTCGTCGACCGCCATCGCGAAACCGGCTTTCAGCACCGGCTGTAACTCGGCCGGGAATTTGTAGGCGGCGTCGGTGCGTGCCACGCCGCCAGCATTGATCGCTGGCGTCGTCGTGATCGGCAACTTGGCCGCGCCAACCGCTTCGGCGAAGCTGGCGCCGCCGTCGATCTGGTCTTCGATCTTGGTTACGGCATCGGTCAGCGCTTCCTTGCGCTTGGCGGCCGTGAGCTGCGCTGCAATCTCTCCGCGCACGTCGGCGAGGCTCTTGCCGGTAGCGGCGCGAACCTCGTCAATCTTGATGACGTGCCAGCCAAGGTCCGACCGGATCGGGCCGACGACGGCGCCCTTGGCCGCTGCAAAGGCGGCGTTGGCGACCGCGGCTCCGGCCAGCGACGTGAATTCCTGGCGGGTTTGCGGGCCGACGCTGACATCCTCCGCCGAAAGACCGGCGGGAGCGGATGCGGCGACAAAGCTGGCGCCTGAACGGGCGCGCGCCGCGATGGCGTCGGCCTGCTTCTTGTCCTGCACCACCGCCTGGCTGAGGACCCGGGTCTCGCTGCCGCCATAGAGGGCCTGGTTGGCCTTGTAATAGGCCGCGATCTCCGCATCGGTCGGGGCGGCCTTGGCGACCGTCTCCGGGCTAATCTTGGCAAGGCGCAGGATGCGTTGCTCGGCGACCATGTAGCGCGCCCGGTTCTGGGTGTAGAAGGATTGGAGATCGCCGTCGGATGGATTGAGGCCGGCCTTGAATGGCTCGGTCGGGACCAGCGCCAATTGCCCCGACCGCTGCTCGAGCAACATCGCGGCATAGGGACGGGCGACGCCGACCGGCACCCTGGCTTCGACCGCTGCCGGGGCAAGGACGAGCCGCTGGGTAATGCCTACCTGCAGCAGCCTGCGAAGGTCGGCATCGGTCATTTGCTGCTGCTGCAGGAACATGGCGTAGGCCGTCTCGCTGAACTTGCCGTCGAGCCCCTTGGTCTGCGGCAGGCTGGCGATTTCACCGTCCACCAGCCGCTTCGACAGTACGAAGCCATGAGCGTCGGCAAAGGCGATCAGCGCATGCTCGTCGACGAGCGAGCCGAGAATGGCATCGAACTGCCGGGCGAGCGTGGCGTAGGTCGCTTCCGGATTCTGTTGCCGGGCCTCATTGAGGACGCGCTTCATGGCGTCGTCCAGGTCACGTTCGCTGACCGGTTCGTTGCCGATCTTGACGAGCGTTCCCTTGCTCATCCCGAAATTGCCGGAAAAGACGCTGCGAATGTCCTGCATCGCGAATCCGGCGAGGATCATCAGCAGGATGAGGACCATCAGGCCGGTCCCGACCGCGGACTTTGACAGGCGGCGGAAAAATGAAAGCATGCCGATCTCTTTGATAATTGTTCGGGGCCGCTTTAGGGGCCGCACTTTGTAACGGCAAGCAGGCTGAAGGGGCGATTTATGGCGCGGCGCAAGCTGGTGGCAGGCAATTGGAAAATGCACGGGCTGGCAGCCGACCTGGGCGAGGTGACGGCGGTGTCGATGGCCGCGGAAACGGCTGGCGCCGACGTAGCCCTCTGCCTGCCTGCAACCCTGATCGAACGGGCTGTCCGCGCTGCGCCCGGCTTTGCGATCGGCGGCCAGGACGTCCACCAGGCCGACAAGGGCGCTCACACCGGCTGCGTGTCGGCGGCGATGCTGCTCGACGCCGGCGCGCGGCTCACCATCGTCGGCCACAGCGAGCGGCGCGAGGCGCAGGGTGAGACGGACGCGGACGTCAAGGCCAAGGCCGAAGCGGCGCTTGCCGCCGGACTCGATGTGATCCTGTGCATCGGCGAAAGCGATTCGGTCCGTGAGGCGGGCAATGCCGTTCCAACCGTCTCGGCCCAACTCGATGCCTCGCTTCCTTCTGCAATTGGCGAGCCGGCCCGATTCTCTGTCGCCTATGAGCCGATCTGGGCGATCGGCACCGGCAAGGTCCCCTCGGTCGCCGACATTGGCGAGATGCACGCTGCGCTGCGCGGGCGCCTGAAAGCCGCCTATGGCGATGCAGGCGGCCAGGTGCGAATTCTCTATGGCGGATCGGTCAAGGCGTCGAATGCAGCCGAAATATTTGCGGTGCCCGACGTCGATGGGGCGCTGGTCGGCGGAGCGAGCCTCAAGGCCGGCGATTTTCAGCCGATCGTTGCGGCCGCTTCCCCGCGTTGAACTATCGCCATTCCGCCGCTATCTGGCGCTTCGAATTCACTTTTTTACGAATAGGCCCTTTTTGATGTTCACCTTCCTGCTGGTCCTCCAGACGCTGATCGCCGCTTCGCTGGTGGCTGTGATCCTCATGCAGCGTTCGGAAGGGGGCGGACTTGGCGTCAGCAGCTCCTCGGCAGGGCTGATGACGGCGCGGGGCGCAGCGGATTTCCTGACCCGCGCCACGGCGATCCTCGGCGGCCTGTTCATCACCATCTCGATCCTGCTCGCCGCGCTTGCCGGCGTCAGCCGCGAATCGACCACGGTCGACGCCAGCCTGGCCAAGCCGCTGCCGGCCCAGCAGGCCCCGGCCGCACCGGCCACGGCGCCGGCCGGCAATGAGTCCGCGCCGGCCGTCCCGGTCGCCCAATAATCTTGCACCGGCAGCCGCGGGGTTGCCGGGCAAGACCATCTTTTTTCCGCTTTATTCATTCAATCGCTTGCCTTTGCCGGCAAAGCACCCGTAAGGCCCGACTCCCATGACGCGGTATGTCTTTATCACCGGCGGCGTGGTTTCCTCGCTTGGCAAAGGTCTTCTCGCAGCGTCCCTCGGGGCGTTGCTGCAAGCGCGCGGCTATTCAGTCCGCATCAGGAAATTCGACCCCTATCTGAACGTCGATCCGGGGACGATGTCGCCCTATCAGCATGGCGAAGTCTATGTGACCGACGATGGGGCGGAAACCGACCTCGACCTCGGCCATTATGAGCGGTTCACCGGCGTGTCCGCGCATCAGTCGGACAACATCACTTCCGGTCGCATCTATCGCGACATCATCGCCCGCGAACGGCGCGGCGATTATCTGGGCGCAACCGTCCAGGTCGTTCCCCACGTCACCAATGCGATCAAGGAATTCGCCCAGGCCGACATCGACGGACTCGACTTCGTCATCTGCGAGATCGGCGGAACGGTGGGTGACATTGAAAGCCTGCCGTTCGTCGAGGCCATCCGCCAGCTCAAGAACAACCTCGGCCGCGGCCAGAGCTGCTTCATCCACACGACGCTGGTACCTTACATCGCAGCCGCCGGGGAGCTGAAGACCAAGCCGACCCAGCATTCGGTGCGCGAACTGACCAGCTACGGCATCCAGCCCGATGTGCTGCTGTGCCGCGCCGACCGGCCGATCCCGGACAGCGAGCGGGCCAAGATCGCCCTGTTCTGCAACGTGCCGACGGAAGCGGTGATCCAGGCGCTCGACGCCCGGTCGATCTACGATGTCCCGCTGCAATATCATGGCGAGGGGCTCGATGCCGAAGTGCTGAAGGTATTCGGGATCACCGACGCACCGGAGCCGGACATGTCGCGCTGGGACGACATCATGGACCGCGTCGATCATCCCGAGGGCGAGGTGACCATCGGCGTGGTCGGCAAATATGTCGGCCTTCCGGACGCCTATAAGTCACTGCGCGAAGCCCTGGTCCACGGCGGCATCGCCAATCGGGTCAAGGTCAACATCCATTGGCTCGACGCGGAAATGTTCGAGGGTGACGACGCCGACCTGGCGGCCAAGCTCGAGCCGCTGCACGGCATCCTCGTCCCCGGCGGATTCGGCGAGCGCGGCAGCGAGGGCAAGATCGCCAGCGTCAAGTTCGCGCGCGAACGCGAAGTGCCCTTCTTCGGCATTTGCCTCGGCATGCAGATGGCCTGCATCGAGGGGGCGCGGAACACTGCCGGGATCGAGCAGGCATCGACCACCGAGTTCGGCGAGACCAATGAGCCGGTCGTCGGCCTGATCACCGAATGGATGAGCCCCGAAGGCCTCCAGAAGCGGAACGCGGACACCGACCTGGGCGGCACCATGCGGCTCGGCGCCTATACGGCCAAGCTGGGCCACAACAGCAAGGTTGCCGAGCAATATGGCACGACCGAGATCAGCGAGCGCCACCGCCACCGCTATGAGGTCAACGTCCACTACCGCGACGCACTGGAGAAGGGCGGCCTGATCTTTTCCGGCATGTCCCCTGACGGGGAATTGCCGGAAATCGTCGAGCGGCCCGACCACCCATGGTTCATCGGCGTTCAGTTCCATCCCGAGTTGAAGAGCCGGCCGTTCGACCCGCATCCGCTGTTCGCCGGATTCGTCGGCGCTGCGATCAAACAATCGCGATTGGTCTAACCTGCTGCCATAAGCCCAAATTATCGGTAGCTTATTGCGATTCATTTGCGGTTAAGGCTGCGAGGCGCTACCTCCCGCTTATGCAGGGGAAGCTCATCATCGGCGCATTCCTGATTGTGGCCCTCGGGTCGCCGTCGGTCGCAGCCGTTGAGCAGCCCGCCCGGCAAACCTGCACGAGGGGCGAGCAGCCGCAGCAGCAGGCGCGGCAGCCCCAGCAGCGCCAGCAATGGGCCCAGCAAGAGCAGCAGCAGCGCAACAAGCCGCATGGCTGCCCGGTCAACCGCACGATCCCCTCGGTCGTCGACCCCACCCCGACCTTCCTGCTCTAGTCATTTCCTGAGTCGTTTCTGGCCCATTGCGGCGCCGCGGCTCGCACCCTAATTGACGGCGATGAGCAACGTCATTTCCAGCCGCCTGATCGTCCTCGGCTCCGGTCCTGCCGGCTATACCGCCGCCATTTATGCCGCGCGCGCCGGCCTCAATCCGATCGTCGTCCAGGGCATCCAGCCCGGCGGCCAGCTGACCACCACCACCGACGTCGAAAACTATCCCGGCTTCCGCAATGTCATCCAGGGTCCGTGGCTGATGGACGAAATGCAGGCCCAGGCCGAGCATGTCGGCACCAAGGTGGTCTGGGACCATATTTCGGAGGTCGACCTCTCGCGCCGGCCGTTCGTGCTGAAAGGCGACGGCGGCGGGGAATACCACGCCGACGCGCTGGTCATCGCCACCGGCGCACAGGCCAAATGGCTCGGCCTTCCGTCCGAAGAGCATATGAAGGGCAAGGGCGCATCGGCCTGCGCCACCTGCGACGGCTTCTTCTACCGCGGCAAGAAAGTGGCGGTGATCGGCGGCGGCAACACCGCGGTCGAGGAGGCGCTCTACCTCACCAACCACAGTCATGACGTGACCCTGATCCACCGCCGCGATTCGCTGCGCGCCGAGAAGATCCTCCAGGACCGGCTGTTCGCCCATCCCAACATCAAGGTCATCTGGGACAGCGAGGTCGCCGAATTCGTCGCCGGCGGCATGCCGGAGGCGCTGGTGGGACTGGACGTCCGCAACGTGAAGAGCGGCTCGATCACCCGGATCAACGTCGACGGCGCATTCGTCGCGATCGGCCACAAGCCGGCGACCGAATTGTTCGACGGCAAGCTCAAGCTCGACAGCGACGGCTATATCGAGGTCGAGACCGGCACGACCCGCACCTCCGTCCCGGGCGTATTCGCCTGCGGCGACGTGATGGACAAGATCTACCGCCAGGCGGTGACCGCCGCTGGCACCGGCTGCATGGCCGCCCTTGATGCGGAGAAATTCCTGGCAGCCGAGGAGTTTGGCGCTCTGCAGGCCGCCGAATAACTAAGTCAGCGACAGCCGCTCGGCGAGCGACACGAGCCGCCCGAAGCTCATCAGATCCTCGGCCTCGACATCCTCATCCTCAATCAGGATTCCGAGCCGCTCTTCCATCTCGGTGAGCAGGGTCGCGACCGCCATGGAATCGAATTCGGGCAAGGCTCCGAACAGTTCGGTCTCGTCGCCGAACTTGGCGACCCGCGACTTGGGCAGGCTGAGCACGTCGACCAGCAGGGAGCGAACCGTCTGCTCGACTTCTCTCTCGTCGTTCAGCGCCACGATCTGCTTCCCCTTGGTCGCCATTGGCGCGCCCGTAGGGAAAGCCGCGCGAAGTGGCAAGCTTTGCAGTGCAGCATGAGCCGGGCTAGGCGAGGCGGGTGATTGCGCTCAATCCGACGCCCTTTCCGCTTGACCATCTGGCGCTGCGCGGTGCCGCGGAAGCCGAAGCGCTGGCCGTCGGTGAAGAGCGGCTGACATACCGGCAGCTCGACGCTGCGGTCGGCGGGATGGCGGCCGCCTTGCTGGACCACGGCCTCAAGGCCGGCGACCGGGTCGCGACCTGGATGGGCAAGACAAGACTTGCCTGCATCATGCCGCTGGCGGCAGCGCGGGCAGGGCTGGTGCATGTGCCGGTCAATCCTGTCCTGAAGCATGCCCAGGCGGCGCACATCCTCGCCGACAGCGGCGCGCAACTGCTAATCGCCAACCGCGCGCGGCTGGACAGCCTGCAGGGCGGCGACCTGGCGGACGCCAAGCCGCTGCCCCTCGAAGAGTGGCGCGACGGCGACGAGCCCTTGCCGCCGTCCTCGCGAGAGCCGAACGAACTGGCGGCGCTGCTTTACACCAGCGGTTCGACCGGCCGGCCCAAAGGCGTGATGCTGAGCCACGCCAACCTGTGGCTCGGCGCGGTCAGCGTCGCGCACTATCTTGGCCTGCAAGCCGATGACCACACGCTTTGCGTCCTGCCGCTGGCCTTCGACTATGGCCAGAACCAGCTGCTTTCCGCCTGGGCTGCCGGCGGCTGTGCGATCGGCTTCGATTATCTGCTGCCACGCGACGTGGTCCGCGCGGTCGGACGTCATGACGTCACCGTACTGGCGGGCGTGCCGCCGCTGTGGCTGCAGCTCGCCGAGCAGGACTGGGGCGACGCAGGCAAGACCCTGCGCACGCTCACCAACAGCGGCGGTCATTTGCCCGAACCGTTGGTGCGCCGCTTGCGGAGCCTCTTTCCTCGGGCAAAGCTGCACCTGATGTACGGCCTCACCGAAGCCTTTCGTTCTTCGAGCCTCGATCCGGCGCTGGTCGATGACCATCCGGACAGCGTTGGCGCAGCCATCCCCTTCGCCGAGCTGATGGTAGTCCGCCCCGACGGAACCGAGGCAGCGCCGGGCGAGGAGGGCGAGCTGGTCCACGCCGGCCCGTTGGTTGCCCAAGGCTATTGGCAGGATCCGGAGCGTACAGCCGAGCGCTTCAAGCCGGCGCCGGCCTTCAGCAGGCTGGGAGGCACCGCAGTTTGGTCGGGCGATACCGTGGTCAGGGGCGACGACGGCCTGCTCCGCTTCCGGGGCCGCGACGATGCAATGATCAAGGTGTCGGGCAACCGCATCAGCCCGACCGAGATCGAGGAAGCCGCGCTGGCGAGTGGCGCCGTCAGCGATGCCGCCGCCTTTGGAGTAGTCGATGAGCGGCTGGGACAGGCGATCGTGCTGGTGGCGGTGGCGAACGGCGAGGGAGCGGAGCAGAAGCTCCAGGGCTGGTTCCGGCGCGAGCTTCCCGCCCACATGCTGCCGCAGCGGATCATGTGGAAGCTCAGCCTGCCAGTCGGCCCCAACGGCAAGCTCGACCGCACCGCCCTCAAGGCGGAAATCTCATGAAGGCCCTGGGCCCAATCCCGCCCGGATTCGAGCATGATGCGGAGGATAGGCTTCTCATTGGCGGTCACGACGTCGACACGCTGGTCGAGCAGGCGGGCGGCACGCCGCTGTTCGTCTACGATAGCGAGCGGATCGCTCTTCAGGTCAGGCGTTTCCGGGCTGCATTCCCTCCTGAGCTCGCACTCCAATATGCCATAAAAGCAAATCCTTACGCACCATTGCTAGAAACCATGGCAGATCTGGTTGACGGGTTCGATGTCGCATCGGCGGGCGAACTGGGCAAGGCCGCGCACCTGGGCCTGCCGATCAGCTTCGCCGGGCCGGGCAAGCGTGATCAGGAGCTGGAGACCGCAATCCGCGCCGGGATCACCATCAACCTCGAAAGCGAGGGTGAGGCGCAACGGGCGCTGGCGATTTGCGCGCGAGAGGGGTTGCGGGCCAAGCTGGCGATACGCGTCAATCCGCCGTTCGGGCTCAAGGGCTCCGGCCAGAAGATGGGCGGCCTGCCCGGCCAATTTGGTATCGACCATGACCGCGTGCCGGCGGTCGTCCGCCGCATCCTCGAAGCTGGCGCCGATTGGCAGGGTCTCCACATTTTCGCCGGCAGCCAGGCGCTGCATGCCGACGCGCTGATCGAGTTGCAGTGCGACACCATCGCGCTGGCCGGGTCGATCTGCGAAGAAGCGGGCCATTCCCCGCCGCACGTCAATCTCGGCGGCGGCTTTGGCATTCCCTATTTCGCCAAGGACCAGCAACTGGACATCGAAGCGGTAGGAAAAACGCTCGCCAAGACATTGGCAAACCGTCCGAAAATGCTCGCGCCGACCAGATTTGCGATCGAGCTTGGCCGCTGGCTGGTCGGCGAGGCCGGGGTCTATCTGACCCGGATCGTCGACCGCAAGGAGAGCCGCGGCAAGACCTTCCTGGTCACCGACGGCGGCCTCCATCACCAGCTCGCCGCATCGGGCAACTTCGGCCAGCTTTTGCGCCGCAATTATCCCGTGGCGATCGCCAGCCGCTTCGGCGCCGAGCCGGAGGAGGAAGTAACGGTCACCGGCTGCCTCTGCACCCCGCTCGACCTGCTGGCGGACGAGGCGATGCTGCCAAGAGCCGAGGTCGGCGACCTGGTCGCCATTTTCTGCGCCGGCGCATATGGGCTCAGCGCCAGCCCGACTGCCTTCCTCAGCCAGCCGATGGCTCGGGAAATGCTAGTCTAGTTCCCCGGCGGAGGCCGGGGCCCAGGCAGCGCGCAAGCGCTGCTATCGCAGCGCCCTGGATCCCGGCCTTCGCCGGGAAACAGTTACGGATAAACCGCCTCAACAAAATACAGCCCCTCCGGCGGCGCGTTCAGCCCCAGCGCCTGCCGGTCTTTCGCTTCCAGCGCCGCCCTCACATCGTCAGGCGTCCAGCGGCCGCGCCCGACGAGCGCAAGGCAACCGACCATCGATCGCACCTGATGATGAAGGAAGCTGCGCGCGGCGGCGCGGATGTGGATTTCCTCACCGACCCGTTCGACCGTCAGGCTGTCGAGCGTCTTGACCGGGCTTTGCGATTGGCAATGGACCGACCGGAAGGTGGTGAAGTCATGGTTGCCGACCAGATACTGCGCTCCTTCGGCCATCGCCTTCGCATCGAGCTTGACCGGCACATGCCACACCTTGCCGTGCAACAGCGCCGGCGGCGCGCGCCGGTTGAGGATTCTATAGAGGTAGCGCCGGCCGATGCAGCTGAAGCGCGCGTGCCAGTCGTCGGCGACCGGCTCGACCTCGGTAACACTCACCGGGGCCGGACGGACCAGCGCGTTCAACCCCTCACGCAACCGATGTTCGGTCAGTCTCTTCATCACATCGACATGGGCGCTCATCGCCAGCGCATGGACGCCGGCATCGGTCCGCCCGGCCGCATGGAGCGTCGCCAGCTCGCCGGTCATCCGGAACAGCGCCTGCTCCAGCGCCTCCTGAACCGACGGCCCATGATCCTGCCGCTGCCAGCCCATGAACGGCCCGCCGTCAAACTCAACAGTCAGCCGCCAGCGAGTCATCGCAGGACCGTGCCCTTGGGAATGGCGAAGCCACGCAGGAGTTCTCCAGCGCCCATCGCGCCCTTGCCGGCGCGCTGGACGAGTGTGGGGCGAAGGGCGCCATTGCCGCAGCCAATTGTAAGCTGATCGTCAATTACCTCGCCCGGTGCGCCGTGACCGGCCTCCACATCTGCCGCCAACAGCTTGATCCGCTCGCCATTGGCCTCGAACCAGGCGCCCGGAAACGGGGCCAGCCCCTGGACTTGGCGCGCCAGCTGGGCTGCGGGCCGCGACCAGTCGATCCGCGCCTCTTCCTTGCTGATCTTGGCCGCATAGGTGACGCCTTCCCCGGGCTGTTCGATCGGCTCGTAGCTCGGCAGGTCTGCAAGCACCTCGACCATCATCGCTGCGCCAAGTTTCGCCAATTCTTCCGTCAGTTGCGCGGCGTTCTTGTCTTCAATCTCAACAGCGCGCTTCAACAGCATCGGACCAGTGTCGAGCCCGGCTTCCATCTGCATGATGGTGACGCCGGTGCAATCGTCCCCGGCCATGATCGCCCGTTGCACCGGCGCTGCACCGCGCCAGCGAGGCAGCAGCGAACCATGAACATTGAGGCACCCCAGCATCGGCGCGTCGAGGATCGGCTGCGGCAGGATCAGGCCATAGGCTGCAACGACCGCGACATCGGCCTCCAGCTCGGCGAACGCGTGCTGCTCCGCTTCGCCCTTCAGCGATTTGGGACTGCGCACCTCGATTCCCAGCTCACCGGCGCGCTCTTGGACCGCCGTCGGACGCTCGGCCTTGCCGCGGCCGGCGGGGCGGGGCGGCTGGGTGTAGGCCGCCACCACGTCATGGCCCGCGTCCACCAGCGCATCGAGCGTCGGCACCGCGAAGTCAGGACTGCCCATGAAGATGATGCGCATGGCAAACGCCTATGGCGCGGCTTGCGCCCGCCGCCAAGCGCCCCCACGACCTTGATCGTTTCAGGCAAGGGGCCTGAAACGTGAATCAAGGTCGCGACCATATGAATAGGGCCCGATTCACGATTGTGACGGATGGCTTCCGTCACAATCGACCAGGCCCTATGTCGCATCCATGGCCAGCCACCAGATCGAAGCCCTGACCCAAGCGCTGGCGCGCCTGCCCGGCTTCGGCCCGCGTTCGGCGCGGCGGGCGGTGCTGCACCTGATGAAGAAGCGGGAAGCGTCGCTTGAGCCGCTGCTCGCAGCGCTCAAGGCGGTGGCCGATACGCTTTCGACCTGCTCGACCTGCGGCAATGTCGACACTTCGGATCCTTGCAGCATCTGCCGGGATGTGAAGCGCGACGACCGTTTGCTGTGCGTCGTCGAGGAAGTCGCCGACTTGTGGGCGCTCGACCGTTCTCGCCTGTTCCCCGGCCGATACCATGTGCTCGGCGGGCGGCTGTCGGCGCTGGAAGGCGTGCGGCCCGAGGATTTGTCGATCGACAAGCTGGTCGGCCGCGTCTCGGCCGGCGGGATCGACGAAGTCGTGCTGGCGATGAACGCGACGCTCGAAGGCCAGACCACCGCCCACTACCTGGCCGAGCGGCTGGAGAAATTTCCTATTCGTTTGACACAGTTGGCGCACGGACTTCCGGTAGGCGGTGAACTCGACTATCTGGACGAAGGGACGCTTGCCCAGGCCTTGCGCGCAAGGCGGCCCGTCGCTTGAACCCCCTCACTTGAAAGACTAAATCGCCGCCATGGCCCTATTGCCGATCTACGAGACGCCCGATCCGATGCTTCGCCAGATTTCGACCCCGGTCGACAAGGTGGACGATGAGTTGCGCGCGCTGATCAAGGACATGTTCGAGACGATGTACGCCGCGCCCGGCATCGGCCTTGCCGCCGTTCAGGTGGGCGTGCCCAAGCGCCTGCTGGTGATGGACCTGCAGGAGCCTGAGGACCCGGAGGATCCGGAGAGCAAGCCGGTCAAGGAACCGCGGGTGTTCATCAACCCGGAGATACTGTCCCACAGCGACCATGAGGTGCCCTACACCGAGGGCTGCCTGTCGGTGCCCGATCAATATGCCGAGGTGATGCGGCCGGACCAGATCCGCGCGCGCTGGCTCGACGAGCAGGGCAAGAGCCATGAGGAAGACCTCGACGGCCTGCTCGCGGTCTGTCTCCAGCATGAAATGGACCATCTCGAAGGCATATTGTTCATCGACCACCTGTCGAAGCTGAAACGCGACATGGTGCTGAAGAAGCTGGCCAAGGCGCGCAAGGAACGGGCGCTCCGCGCGGCATGATGAGCGATGCCACCGCGCCCTACCACGCCCATATCTATTTTTCCGATTTGGACCGCGCGGCCGCCAGCGCTTTGCGAGACCAGTTCGCGGCTCGTCCGGACATCCTCTTCACCGGCCAGATGACCGATCGCGGGGTCGGCCCGCATCCCGTCCCGCAATATGAAGTGCATTTTCGCGAGAGTTCGCTCGATGGCGTGATCGCGGCGATCGTGGCGTCGGGCCTGCGCGCGCTGGTCCACCCCCTGACCGACGACGACCTCGCCGATCACACCACGCTGGGTCGCTGGATCGGCGAGCCGCTGGAGCTTGACCTGACCGTGCTCGATCCGCCCGGCATCAACCAGGGCGTCCCGCGCTTCGGCAAGTCGGATTTCTAATTCTTAGGCCAGGCTGGCCGCCGCATTGGCGCAATCCCGGGCGCATTCGCGGCAGATTTGCGCGCACAGCTTGCAATGCTCATGGTCGTGCCGTTCGCACTCCGCCGCGCACTGCTCGCACATCCGCCCGCACAGCTCGAGCAGCTCGCGCAGCATCGGCTGGTCGTCGCCGGTGCGCCTGAGCCCGAGCCGCGCAGTCGCTTCGCAAATGTCCGAGCAGTCGAGGCACAATCGGATGCACTGGGCCATGTCCATTGCCTCGGCCATGCAGGCATCGGCGCAGCTCAAACACATTTTCGAGGCGTACATCAGGTGGTGGACGGCATCGCCCAGCGCCTGGTTGACGTGATCCTTGGATGCCGGGTGAAGCGCGATCTGCTTGCGGATGGACATATGATCTCCTTGTTAGGCGGCAGCGAAGCACCCGCGCCAAGGTTCCGCAAGTCCGGCGTGAAAGGCAGAAGCCCGTGCATCCCCGGCGTCGCTGTGCTTAACGGGCCGCCGCGATGACCGACTCGTTCGAATTTGCAGGCGGCGAGGGCCGGACGCTCGCCGGCCGCCTCGAAGCGCCATCGGGACGGGTGCGGGGCTGGGCCCTGTTCGCTCACTGCTTCACCTGCGGGAAGGACAATCTCGCCGCGGTTCGCATCGCCCGGACGCTCGCCGGGCAGGGCATCGGAGTCCTGCGCTTCGATTTCGCCGGCATTGGCGAAAGCGACGGCGAGTTTCACGAAACCAGCTTCGCTTCCAATATCGAGGACATTGCAGCCGCATGCTCGGCAATGGCGGAACGAGGGCGGCCGGTAAGCCTGCTGGTCGGCCACAGCCTGGGTGGCGCAGCGGTGCTGGCGGCCGCAGGCGACTGCAAGACGGTTCGCGCCGTCGCGACGATCAATTCGCCGTTCGACGTCGCCCATGCCCTGTCCCAATTCGCGCCCGACGACCTGGCGGCGATCGAGCGCGACGGCATTGCCGACGTCCACCTCGCCCAGCGGTCGTTCCGAGTCAGCAAGGAGTTGATCGACGGCCTCCGGATGCAGGACCAGGGGCGGCGCATTGCCTCGCTCCACCGGCCGCTGCTGATCCTTCACGCTCCGACCGACAGCAGCGTGTCGATCGACCATGCGACGCAAATCTATGCCGCCGCCCGCCATCCCAAGAGCTTCTTGTCGCTGGACAAGGCCGACCATCTGCTCAGCCGCAAGGAGGACGCCGCGCGGGCCGCGACGCTGATCGCCGCATGGGCAGACGCCTATGTCGAACCGGACCCGGAGGCGGAACAGCCGAAGGATGTCGAGGCGATCGAGACCGGCCGCGGCAAGTTCCAGCTCCTGATCCGGACCGGCAAGCACCAGCTGTTCGCCGACGAGCCGGCCGATTTCGGCGGCTTCGACAGCGGCCCGTCGCCGTTCCAGCTGCTCGGCAGCGCGCTCGCCGCCTGCATGACCATGACCGTCCGCCTTTATGCGGACGGCAAGGAATGGCCGCTCAAACGCATCCGCACCAAGGTCGGCCACAGCAGGGAACTCGACCAGACCCCCCGCGACCGGTTCGACGCTCGGCTGTCGTTCGAAGGAGATCTCGACGGGGAACAGCGGGCGCGGATGATCGAGATCGCCGGCAAATGCCCGGTCCACAAGGCGCTGACCGAGGGAGCGCGCTTCACCATCATGGAGAGCCCCGAAGCGGCGCCGGCCGAGCCGCCCGAAGCCCATGCCGAGGCGATGGAGCGCGTGAAGGAGCGCAACCCCTAGGCTTTCTGAGAGTTGTCTTCCGTTCGACCTGATTGAAATATCAGGCAATTTCCCGATTACTAAGGGTCGCAGCCAGGTCGAGACTCAAGCCAGCCGCTCAGAAAGTCTCGTTGATCATGAACTTTGGTTTCAGTTCGCCGGATGTCGCCATTGATCTCGGGACGGCCAACACGCTCGTCTTTGTGCCCGGCCAGGGCATCGTCATCGACGAGCCATCGGTGGTTGCGGTCGAAGTTGCCAATGGCACCCGGCGTATCTGCGCGGTTGGGGCCGAGGCCAAGATCCTGATCGGCAAGACGCCGGGCAATATCGTCACCTACCGGCCGCTGACGGACGGCGTCATCGGCGACCTCGACGTCGCCGAGGAGATGATCAAACATTTCATCCACAAGGCCATCGGCAGCCCGTCCATCTTCTCGCGCGGGCCCGAAATCGTGGTCTGCGTGCCGTCGAGCGCCACGCCGGTCGAGCGCCGGGCGATCCGGGCGGCGGCGTTCAACGCCGGCGGGCGGGAGGTTTGGCTGGTCGAGGAGCCGATGGCCGCCGCAATCGGCGCCGGCCTCCCGGTCGACAAGCCGATCGGCTCGATGGTGGTCGATATCGGCGGCGGCACGACCGAGGTCGGCATCGTCTCGTTGAAGGGGCTGACGTTCAGCACCTCGATCCGGGTTGGCGGCGACAAGATGGACGAGGCGATCGCCGCCTATGTGCGCCGCAAATATAATCTGCAGATCGGCGATGCGGCGGCGGAAACCGTCAAGAAGGAAATTGGCTCGGCCCTCGTGACGCATGAAAGCCACCTGGTCGTCGGCCACGTCCGCGGTCAGGATGTCGCGCGTGGAGTTCCCTGCGAAATCACTCTTTCCCAGGCGGAAATCGCCGAAGCGCTGCAGGAGCCGATGTCTCAAATCGCCAAGGTCGTCTCGACCGCGCTGGAGCAGACCAAGCCGGAAATCGCCGCCGATATCATCGACCGCGGCATCACCATGACCGGGGGCGGGTCGCTCTTGCGCAACATCGATCTCCTGCTCGCCGACGAGACCGGCCTGCCTGTCCGGGTGGCCGAGACCCCGCTGATTTGCGTGGCGCTGGGCGCGGGGCGCACCCTCGAAGACCCTGAATTTCGCGGGACGCTTTGCCCGGCCTAGCGCTTGCGGCTAAAGCTTGCGGATCGTGCCTTCTGACCGCCCGACGATCATCCCATATTTGCGAATGCTGAGCTTGCTTTGCGCCATGGTCCCGCCGGGCATCGGGATCAGCCATTGCTCGATCGACAGATTGCCCTTCATCTTGAAGCGGAACCGGTAGCGCTCGCCGACCTGCTCGACCAGGATCGGTCCGGTCGCCTCGCTCATGCTTCCGGAAAAGCGGCCGGGCGCGACCTGCCGGATCTTCCACAACCGCTGATAAGGCGCCTTGCCGTCCTCCTGCACGCGCTGCACCAGCTTCAGGACGCCGCTGTCGATCTCCCCGGTGCCAATGGTCCGGGAGCGATAGGGCTTGCGCATGATCAGCTTGATCGTGCTCAGGCTCTCCGTCTTGCCGTCGAAAAAGCGCATGGGATCGGATGCCGGGTCGGGGCTGCTCGTCACGGCCGACGCCGACGCGCCGACCAACGCAATGGGCAGCGCCGCAAGCAACAGGCAATTGGGGAATTTCATTCGATAATGTCCTGGCATCCCGACATAAACGCAGTTGGGCTTGATGGTTTCCAGTCGGGATTCCGGAATGTCCTGTTCCGGACCGTCCTCATGGCTGCAGTTTGAGGCAGGCGGCAAAGCCGTTCGCCGGGTCGAACAGGACACTAGTGTGACGGTCATCGCAAGCCCGGTGGCCGCACGCAATGAGAAAGCCCTCGGTGCGGGGAATAGGCACCGAGGGCTCAACTCAACCACGCACCAAGACTGCGCGGTTCCCAATATGCCCGGTTTCTACTGGCCGATGCGATGGCCTCGAACGAGCCTGTGCCAGCCTGGCACATCGCCAGGGACGGCATTGCATTGGCCGTTTTCCACCCATTGCGGTGATTAGAGCAGGGCAGGCCACTTCGCTATTCTGCGAGACCGGCGCCACAGCTCAATTGGGGCATTGCCGCGCAGCCGATCCGCTTCAATCGTTGCCGCGCTGTCATTTTCGGCTTCAAACTCGTGTTGGTTTTGGACGTCACCGGTGAACAGGTCGACGAAATGAAGCCGGTAGTTTCGCATTTCATGCCTCTCCGGAAAATTCGATGGAGAATGGCAGAAATACTAATCCATGTTAGTCGGTTTAAACCCGTAGCTCCACAATTGGGACGGTCCGCGCCGATCAAAACCGTACGGAAAGGCAGGCTGCTCGTTTTCCGCTCGCTGCGGACCGACGATCCTGCGAACGCCTTCCACATGGAATCCATGGAGGCAGCCCGAGCCAAGGCCATCCAGGGACTTAAGCTGGTTCAGGACGACCGCAGCCGGCTCCCAAATACGGTAAAATCCGACACTTGAGACTGCCCCCAAAGGCGGATATGTTCATATTTCGTTCCGCGTTTTGGAGAGG
The DNA here is from genome assembly GCA_035494075.1 of Sphingomicrobium sp. Taxonomy (GTDB): domain Bacteria; phylum Pseudomonadota; class Alphaproteobacteria; order Sphingomonadales; family Sphingomonadaceae; genus Sphingomicrobium. The sequence continues at coordinate 43,223 of DATJHF010000033.1, forward strand.
CCGATGGATGCCATCCTGATCATCGTTGCGATCGTCGCGCTTGGGTTTGGCGCGCTAGTCGGCTGGCTGCTCGGTTCGCGCGGCGGGGAGCAGGGCAGGGCAACCGCCGAATCGCTTCGCATGCAGCTCGACGAGGTGGTCAAGGAACGCGATTCCAACCGGGCGGCCGCGCAGGAGCTGGCTGCATTCCGCGCCGCTCAGGCCGAGCGCGAAAAGGCATTCGAGGACAAGGTCACCGAGCTAACCAAAGCACGTGAGGAGCTTTCGGCTCAATTCGCCGAAGTAGGGGGCAAGTTGCTCGAAAGCGCGCAGAAGCAGTTCCTGGAACGGGCCGACCAGCGTTTCCGCCAATCGGAAGAGACGGCCGGGACCAGCCTCAAGGCGTTGCTCCAACCGGTCCATGAAAGGCTTCAGCGTTACGAGGAAGCGGTCACCAAGGTGGAGGAGGAGCGGCGCAAGGATTTCGGCCTCCTCTCCGGCCATATCGAGGCGATGAAGAGCGGAACCGAGCGGGTTTCGGCAGAGGCCGCCAAGCTGGTCAATGCGCTCCGCAATGCTCCCAAGGCCCGCGGACGCTGGGGCGAGCAGCAATTGCGCAACGTCCTCGAAAGCTGCGGCCTCAGCGAGCATTGCGATTTCGAGACGGAGGTCAGCCGGTCCGACGACGAGGGCGGCCGGCTTCGTCCCGACGTCATCGTCCGAGTTCCCGGCGGGCAAAGCCTGGTGATCGACGCCAAGGTCAGCCTGAATAGCTACCAGGACGCCTTCGGAGCGGTCGACGAGGCAGAGCGCGCCCTGCATCTCGATGCGCATGCCGCAGCCATCAAGAACCACGTGAACACGCTCGGCAACAAGGCCTACTGGGCGCAGTTTGACGATGCACCAGACTATGTCGTGATGTTCATTCCCGGGGAGCATTTTCTGTCCGCGGCGCTCGAGCAGGACGGTAAGCTGTGGGACTATGCATTCGATCGGCGCGTGCTGCTGGCGACGCCGACCAACCTGATTGCCATTGCCCGGACGGTTGCTGCGGTTTGGCGGCAGGAGAAGCTGGCGAAGGAAGCGCGGCAGATCGGCGAGCTTGGCAAGGAGCTATATGACCGTCTTGCCAAAGCGGCTTCTGACTTGCGCAAGGTTGGTGGCGGACTGACCACTGCGGTCAATAACTACAACAGCTTCGTTTCCAGCTTCGAGAGCCGCTCTCTGGTCACCGCGCGCAAGTTTCGTGACCTCAACATCGAACCAAGCGCGCGAGAGATTGAAGTAGTGTCCCCGGTAGAAGCGCTGCCGCGCTACGGCGACGACAAGGTATTGCCGCCGCCATCCGCCAACGAGGACGACGCCGCGGCCTGATCATTTTCGCTTCCAATGTAGGAATTCAATTGCCAGCGAATCCGGCGGCTCATTGAACTCGTAGGATTCGCGATTTGACGGCGCTTACGCGTGCGCACGCACGCACGCGTCCGTAGGGTTGCGACTTTTTGTGACTTTTGGATCATTCGGCGCGAGTGCCGTTAGGGCCGCAAGCCACTGGCGACCATGAACATTGTGAACATTCGCGCGCAGCTCGTCCGGGGGACAAGCGAGCACGAATGTCGGCATTGGCGCGGCCGCCTAATGCGCCCGCACCAGGTCGATCGTGCCGTTGCCGTTGGTCAGCGTCAGGTGATTGCCGAAGCCTGACACGGTGATTTCCTTGCCCAGCACCCGGGCCCCCTGGCTTTCGAAATTCATGTCCGGGCAGGCCATCCGGGTCATCATCGCCGGGCCGGTGGTCAGCGTTGCGCCCTGCTGGCTGTAGCTCGCGCTGATCGAGTTGCAGCCGAACTTCGCGCCGATCCGATTATCCGGCATGAAGTTCATGTAGAAATTCTGCGGTGGGACGGGCCGGCCATTGATCGCCGCGACGCGCCAGTTGGTGCCGGCCAGCATCATTGCGCCAGGACTGCCCGGAGCAGGATAGTTGCCCGCGCCAGAATAGCCCGGCTGGCCAGGATAATTGCCTTGGGGCGGATAATTCCCCTGAGGCGGATAATTACCCTGCGGCGGATAGTTACCCTGCGACGGATAGTTGCCCTGCGGCGGGTAATTGGATTGGGGCGGGTAACCCTGCTGTGCCGAGTGATTGGGCTGCCCGGTTTCGCTGGTCTCGTTGAAATAAGCGATCGGCGCGCCGCAGCCGCGATAGCGTTGCCGCCCGTCGACCCGGACATCGACCGTATCGGGATAGCTGCGGTCGCTCATCCCGTCGTTGCACTGCCGATGGACGATGTTCACCTCCAGGCGCTGCGTGCGGTAGGTTTCACCCGCGACGCCATTGATTGCGGTGGGGGTCGGCTCGTTGACGCTGACGCTGTTACCGCGGTCGGTGAAGATCAGCTCGCGCCCGATCTCAAGGTCCCAGAAGGGCTCGGTGCCGACCGCGCGATAGGTCGTCTCGCCGCTCGGATAGCCCGGCGCCGGGACCGGCTGTCCCTCGCCCGGATATACTGGTCCGCCCGGCGGCATCGGCGGCCCACCCTGCGGATAGCCCGGCTGCGGATAGCCGGTCGGCGGATAGGGCTGCGGATATCCCGGGTTGGGATAGCCCGGCTGCGGGTATCCGGGCTCCGGATAGCCCTGCGGTCCCTGCGGCGGAGGATAGCCAGGTTGCTGGCCATAACCGTAGGGCTCACAGCCAGTCAGGGCGAGCAGGAAAAGCGGTACAGTGGCGATCGTTTTCATGGCGGAACAAACCTCCCAGGCTTGTTATGAGTTCCGCCAGCTTGCTCTAAGCTGAAAGGCCATCACCGCTGCCGCCACCGCTGCATTGAGGCTGTCGGCCCGCCCCAGCATCGGCATTTTGACCAGCATGTCGCATTCTGCCTCGTACGACGGTGGCAGGCCTTGGCTTTCATTGCCGATCAGCAGGAAGCAGGGCTGCTCATATTTGGCGTCGAGATAGTCGTTGCTTGTGTTCAAACTGGTGCCGACCAGCTGGCCTGGTCCGGATCTCAGCCAGGGCAGGAATTCGTCCCAGCGGGCGGTTGCGACCGCTTGCGTGAAAATGGCCCCCATCGACGCCCGCACCGCCTCGACCGAATAGGGATCGGCGCTGTCGTCGATCAGGATCAGTCCACCGGCCGCGGTTGCGTCGCCGGTCCTGAGGATGGTGCCGATATTGCCGGGATCACGCAGCGCCTGGGCGACGATCCAGAGTGGCGAGGCGTCGCGGTCGATTGCCGACAGGGACGTGTCGGGTTGGCGGTAGGCGCCGAGGATCGCCTGCGGATTATCCTTCCCGCTCATCTTGGAAAGAATGTCGGGCGTCGTTTCGATCACGTCTGCACCCTGTGCCTCGGCAGCGGCGATGATCTCGGATGCCAGCGGGTGCACTCCCCCGGCCGGGGAGTAGGCGATAATCTCCGGCAGCCGGCCGCTGTCCCGGGCCTCGGTGAGTATCCGAAGTCCCTCGGCAAGGAACAATCCTTCCGACTTGCGCGCCTTCTTGTCGCGCAGCGCCCTCAGGCGTTTCACCGTCTCGTTCGAAAAGGAGGTTATCTGGCGAGGCATTATTCCTCGCCAAAGCGCCCTTCGACCAATTCCGCAAGCTCGGCCATTGCCGCTTCGCAGCCTTCGCCTTCGCAATGGATGGTGATCGAATCGCCCATCGCCGCTCCCAGCATCATCAATCCCATGATCGAGGTTCCGACGACGCGGTTGCCGTCCTTTTCCACCTCGACCTTGGCGGTGAGCCCGGCGGCGACATTGACGAACTTGGCGCTGGCCCGGGCATGGAGCCCGCGCTTGTTGGTGATCTCGATGGTCTTCGAGATGCAACTCAAGCGGCGGCCTCGCCGAGGATCTCGGAGGCGACCGAGATATATTTGCGGCCTGCTTCCCTGGCTGCAGCGACGGCGGCCCGCACGCTCATTGCCTTGCGAGCACCTTCGAGGCGGATCAGCATCGGCAGGTTTACGCCGGCGATCACCTCGATGTTTTCGCTCTTCATCAGGCTGATGGCCAGGTTGGAAGGCGTCCCGCCGAACAGGTCGGTCAGGATGATCACTCCCTCGCCCTGGTCGCAACGCTGGATTGCGTCGGAAATTTCCTTCCGCCGCATTTCCATGTCGTCTTCGGCGTCAATGCAGATGCCCTCGACCGCCTGCTGGGGGCCGACCACATGTTCCATGGCTGTGATGAACTCGGCCGCCAGTCGGCCGTGAGTCACCAGCACTAATCCGATCATTCACTCACCCGCTTCGTCACTCGCCCGCGCCCCTGGATCCGCGGGTGAACCTTCAATCGTATCGCTCGGCGGCGACAGGAGGTCACGGTGGCGGACATTCGGGGAAAAACCCGCGCCGCGCAACCGTTCCGCCATTTCGACTGCCGCAGCCACCGACCGGTGCCGCCCTCCAGTGCAGCCGAACGCCACCGTCAGATAGCTTTTGCCGGCGGCCCAATAGCGGGGAATTAAATCGATTAATAGCGTCTCGATCCGGCCGATCGTTTCGGACCAGGCCGAATCCTCGGCGACATAGTCGCGAACCGCCTGGTCCTCGCCGGTAAGCGGCCGGAGCTCATCGACCCAATGCGGGTTGGCGACGAACCGCATGTCGAATACCAGGTCGGCGGACCGCGAGATGCCCCGGGCAAAGCCGAATGAGGCAATCGTCAGCACTGGTTGGTCGATGCCGCCGCCATATCGCCGCAGCAACTCCTCGCGCAGCCCGGCCGGGGTGAGATCGGTTGTATCGATCACGACATCGGCGATTCGGCGAAGCGGGCCGGTGAGGTCGCGCTCGCGGGCAATGCCGTCCTCGGCCGGCCGGTCGGGGGCCAGCGGATGGCGCCGGCGGGTCTCGTCATAGCGGCGGACGAGCTCTGCGCCGGAGCAATCGAGGTAGAGGATTTCGGGCGTCACGCCCTTGATCGAGCGGATCAGGCCGGGGAGGTCCCACGGGTCGAAGCCCCGGCTGCGGACGTCCATGCCAACGGCGACCGGCACCGTCTGCCGGGCTTCGCGCTCGCCGTGGACGAAGTGCTCGAGCAAGGCGGTGGGAAGGTTGTCGACGCAATCCCAGCCCATGTCCTCCAGCGCGTCGAGCACGGTCGACTTGCCGGCACCGGACATGCCTGTGACGAGCAGCAGTCTGGGCAAGGCTGGCTGGCGGTCAGGCACCGGTCAGAAGCTAAGGCCGAGCCGCTCGAGCGCCAACGCCACTTTCGATGGCGCGGATGCCGTCATGGCGTCGACGTTGATCAGGGGAATGCCGGTGCCGAGGATCAGCCGTTCCCGGCTATCGTCGGGCATTCGTTGGATGTCGGAGGTCAGCTCAACCACCAGCGCCACTGGCACATTTGTCACCGACTCCACTTCGACAATGCCGACGCCGCGAACTTCTAGCTTGCCCTTGATCGTATCGGGAGCCGAGGCAATCACCTTGCCGCCCTGCTTGCAAAGGATGGTCCGGTCATCGCTGACCAGGGTGAAGCCGCGATCGAGCAAGCGAAGGGCGAGGTCGGACTTGCCCGACCCGGAGGGACCGGAGATCAAAACCGCACGGCCGTCCAGCGCAACGGTGGACGAGTGGAGATTCTCCGAACTGATGCGCGGCGCGTTCATGCGCGGTCCGCCGCCTTCAGGATGATGGTGAAACGGGCGCCGGAAGGTGCGTCGTCACGGTGAGCCACGTCGATCTCCCCATCATGCCCCTCGACGATGGCGCGAGCGATCGCCAGGCCGAGTCCGGAATGGCGGCCAAAGCTTTCGGCCTCCGGCCTAACTGAATGGAAGCGGTTAAAAATCGCCTCACGCAGCTCCTCGGGGACGCCCGGTCCTTCGTCGTCGATTCGGATTCGGATTTCCTCCCCGACATGGGTTGCGGCAATTTCGACCAGTCCCCCCGGCGGAGAAAAGCTGATCGCATTGTCGATGATGTTGTCGATGGCGCGAGCAAGCCGCCCAGGCTCGCCCATAACGATTGCGCTGGCGCGGCGCGGGCGGGCGAATGCCAAGCGGACATTGCCGGTTTCGCGCCTCGTTTCCCAGGCCGCGACCAACTGCTCGATGAGCTGGCCCAGATCGACCGGTTCGAACCGGGCCCGCGCCAGCTCCGCATCGGTTCGTGCGGCCTCGCCAACGTCGCTGATCAGCCGGTCGAGCCTGACCACGTCCTGGCGGATGACGTCGATCAGCTGTTTGCGTAACGCCTGGTCCTCAATCCTTTCCAGGCCGTCCACCGCCGAACGAAGGGAGGCGAGCGGGTTCTTGAGCTCATGGGTAACGTCGGCGGCGAACGCCTCGATATTGTCGATCCGGTGCCGCAGCGACTGGCTCATGTCGCTGATCGAGCGGGCCAGCAGCCCAATTTCGTCAGTGCGTGAAGGCAGTCGCGGCACTTTCACCTCGCGTGCCCTGCCGAGACGCACCCGGTGGGCGGCCATGGCAATCCGGCGGAGCGGACGGACGATTGTCCGCGCCAGGAACAGCGAAAGCAGGATCGACAGCCCCGCCACGCAACCGAGCGCGATGAGCAGCGACCCGCGCTGCTTGCGGACCCGGTGGGTGAAATCGCGATCATTGTCCGTGACCAGCAGGGTTGATCCGCCAGCTACCGGCGTCGCCGCCGAAAAAACCGGGGTCAGTTCGGGAGCCAGGCGGACTTCGGTTTCTTCACGTCCAGACCGGCGCGAATCCATGACCTCGCGCCATGCTTCGGCATGGTCGACGGCGGGCTCGATGAAATCGTCGGGATTTTCTTCGCCAACCAGCGCGTTAAAGCCCCGGTCGAGCGCTCGCGCCACGTCCTTGGTCCACTTCTGGGTGGTCGGGTCACGCAGGCGATAGGTTGGGCCGGTAGTGCGCCAGCTGTCCAGCATCAACTCGCCGTCGGGGCCGTACAGGCGGATGCGTGTACCATTCTGTCGTGAGAAATTGGCAAGCAGGGTCTGCCTGCCGCTGTCGGGTACCGATCGAAGCGCGGTGGCGGCCATTGCCGCCTCGGCTTCAACCTTATGGACTCGCTCCTTTTCCAGCCGGTTGCGGTAGCTGTCGAGATAGACAATCGCGAGGACCACCAGCAGCAACGTCAGCACATTCACCGCCAGGATGCGGTGAGCGAGGGTCCATCGTCCCGACCATGTCAGGACGAGGTCGCCCTCTTCATTCTTCTCCGAAGCGATATCCGACGCCATATAGTGTCTCGATAGCATCGAATTCGGGATCGACACCGCGGAACTTGCGGCGGATCCTCTTAATGTGGCTGTCGATCGTCCGGTCATCGACGTAGACGTCGTCCTGATAGGCGATATCGAGCAGCTGGTTCCGTGATTTGACCACCCCGGGCCGCTGTGCAAGCGCTTCCAGGATCATGAACTCGGTAACTGTAAGGGTTACGTCCTTGCCGTCCCAACGAACCTTATGACGAGCTGAATCCATAACCAGGCGGCCGCGCTCGATCAGGGGCGGCTCTTCTTCCCCGGGTTCGGCCGCACTAGTCGTTCCGCGGGCAAGGTCCTGGCGGCGGAGTAGCGCGCGAATGCGGGCAATCAGCAAACGCTGCGAAAATGGCTTTGAGATGTAATCGTCGGCGCCCATCGCGAGGCCTAGAGCCTCGTCCAGCTCGTCATCCTTGGAAGTAAGGAAGATGACGGGCATGCCGCCTGTCTCGCCGCCCATCTCACGCACTCGGCGGAGCAGTTCCATCCCGTCCATCTGCGGCATTTTGATATCGAACACCCCGAGATCGGGAGGGTTGTCGGCAAATGCCCTGAGCGCTGCCTGCCCGTCGGTATAGACGCGAGTCATGAAGCCCTCGGCCTGAAGCGCGATCGACACCGATGTCAGGATGTTGCGATCGTCGTCGACGAGCGCGATCACAGGGCTCATTCCCGCTCCTTAGGCTTCGGCGCTGAGCGATAGCCATCGCTTGCAGGCGAGACAAGCGGCTCGGGGTCCCTTCGGTCGCTTTGACCGGGACCACTGTGATATGTATAGGCCCGTCGCATCGCGAGGCGGCGGCGTCCCGGCCAGGGCGTCGCCCTTGATATTTAAGGGAGAATCGGAGTGAGCGAGCGCACCCCCGCGCACCGGCTGGAAGCCCAGGGCATCGAGACCTCGGCAACCATCCACTGGAACCTGACGACCGCGCCTTTGGTCGAACAGGCCGTGTCGCGCGGCGAAGGCAAGCTCGCCAAGGACGGACCGATCGTCGTCAAGACCGGCAAGCACACTGGCCGCTCCGCCCAGGACAAGTTCACCGTCCGCGATGCCGAGACCGAAAATACCGTCTGGTGGGGCAAATCCAACAAGCCGATGAGCCCGGAAGCATTCGCGGCGCTGAAGGCCGATTTCCTGGCTCATCTGAAATCGCGCGAAACGCTGTTCGTCGCTGACCTGTTCGGCGGCTCGCAGCCCGAGCATCGCGTCAACGTCCGCGTCATCAACGAATATGCCTGGCACAACCTCTTCATCCGCACGATGCTGGTGCGGCCGGAGACGGCGGAGCTGTCGAGCTTCGTACCGGAATTCACCATCATCGACCTGCCGAGTTTCCGCGCCGATCCGGCCAAGCATGGATGCCGCAGCGAGACGGTGATCGCGGTCAATTTGAGCGAGAAGCTGATCCTGATCGGCGGCACCGAATATGGCGGCGAAATGAAGAAGTCGGTGTTCGGGCTCTTGAACTATCTGCTGCCAGTTGAAGGCACGATGCCGATGCATTGCTCGGCCAATATCGGCAAGGGCGGCGATACGGCGATTTTCTTCGGCCTGTCAGGCACCGGCAAGACCACATTGTCTGCGGATCCCAAACGCACTTTGATCGGCGACGACGAGCATGGCTGGTCGGACACGGCCGTGTTCAATTTTGAGGGGGGTTGCTACGCCAAGATGATCCGCCTCTCGGCCGAAAGCGAACCGGAGATCTACGCCACGACCAAGCGTTTCGGCACGGTGCTCGAGAACGTCGTCATGGACGAGGTTACGCGTGTGCTCGACCTCGACGACGCGACGCTCGCCGAAAACAGCCGCGGCGCCTATCCGATCGAGTTCATTCCCAATTCTTCCGAGAAGAATATGGGTCCGGTGCCGAAGAACATTGTCATGCTCACCGCCGACGCGTTCGGCGTTCTTCCGCCGATTACCAAACTGACTCCCGATCAGGCGATGTACCACTTTCTCAGCGGCTACACTGCTAAGGTCGCCGGCACTGAAATCGGCGTGACCGAGCCGGAAGCGACTTTCTCGACTTGTTTCGGTGCGCCGTTTATGCCCCGCCATCCGTCGGTCTATGGCAATCTGCTCAAGGAGCGGATCGCAAAGGGCGGCGTCGATTGCTGGCTGGTCAACACTGGCTGGACCGGCGGCAAGTACGGCACCGGCAAGCGCATGCCGATCAAGGAGACTCGAGCGCTCCTGAACGCGGCGCTCGATGGCAGCCTGAAAAATGTCGAGTTCCGCAAGGACCCGAATTTCGGCTTCGACGTGCCGATCGCTGTTCCGGGGGTCGATACGTCGATCCTCGACCCGCGTTCGACCTGGGCCGACAAGGCCGAATATGACCGCACCGCGGCCAAGCTCGTCGACCTGTTCGTCGAGAACTTCGCCGAGTTCGCGGAGCATGTGGATGAGGGCGTGCGACAATCGGGACCGCAAGTGACGGCTGCCGCCTGATTGCCCGGTCATCTGATCGGGCTCCCTCTTCCAAGAAAGTCCGATCGATGACCGAATTTCCCGTACGCCATTTCCTGTCTGATGAGGCCGTCCGCCATGTCGGCGAAGGCCTGCTCGCGCGCACTCTGCCGCGTGAAAAGTGGACCCATGAGGCCCATCTCGCCGCGACCACCTATCTCGTCTTGAAGCACCCCGAGATCGACCTCGATATCGAGCTCAGGGGGATCATCTCGCGCTACAATGAAAGCGTTGGGACGCCGAACAGCGACAGCGAGGGCTACCACGACACCATCACCCGCGCTTACCTGCGCGGCATCCGCCTGTTCCTCGAAGAGGCCGACGTGACGCGGTCAATCCACGACCTCGTCAACGAACTGTTGATGACGCCAATGGGCCGCCGCGACTGGCCGCTGCGCTTCTGGTCGAAGGACCGGCTGTTGAGCGTGGAGGCCCGTCGCGGCTGGATCGAGCCAGACCTGGCGGCGATGCCTTAGGCCTTCGCCGTGGCGATATATTCGTCGATGTTCTTGGCCAACACGTCCATCGGCACATTGCCGCCCTTGACCACTGCGTCGTCGAAATCGCGCAGGTCATAGCGCGATCCCAATGCCTTCTTGGCACGGCCACGCTGGCGGACGATCTCGGTATGGCCGATCTTGTAGCCGCAGGCTTGGCCGACCCAGCTGCAATAACGGTCGACCTCGCTCGCCACTTCCTCGGGCTTCGAGCCGTTGGTTTCGACGAAATATCGGACCGCCTGCTCGCGTGTCCATCGCTTGTGGTGAAGGCCAGTATCGACCACCAGCCGTATCGCGCGGAAGGCGAGGCTCTGGAGGTAGCCGAGGCGGCCGACGATGAAATCATCATAAACGCCCAGTTCGTCGGCCAGCTGCTCGGCATAAAGCGCCCAGCCTTCCGAGTAAGCATTGAACGCCAGCTGGGTGCGGATCAGCGGCAGTTGGTTCGAATATTCGCCCTGCCAGACATGGCCCGGAATCGCCTCATGGTGGGCCAGGTCCGGCAAATCGTACTTGCGGTGCAGGTCGGTCGTGCGGAGGTTGATCCAGAACTTGCCGGGGATGGACCCGTCGATCGAGCCGGCGCCGCCATAGGCGCCAGGCGCGCCGGGTTCTTCCTCGGGCGGAAGCCGCTTCACCTCTAAATTGCCCCGGACCAGGGTGCGGAACGCACGCGGAAGCTGGGCGCGAATGATCCTCAGCCGCTCCTGGATGAAAGACATTATCTCGGCGCGGCCCGGATCCCCTTCTGCAAACTTGTAGCGCGGGTCGTTGGACAGGGCGGTCATACGTGCGCCGACCGTGCCTTGGGTATAGCCGAGGCTCTTCAGGATCACGTCCATTCGACCGTGCAGCTCGGCGACCTGGTCGAGCCCCATTTGGTGTATCTCATCCGGCGTCATCGTTGTCGTGGTCGAGGCGCGCAGCGCCCAGCGGTAGAATTCCGTTCCATGCGGCCGCGCCCACATGCCGGCGTCCATTGTCGCCTTGGCGCGCTGGGCGGTCAGTTCTGCCAACTGCCGCTCGAGCGCCGGAGCAACTTTCTGCTGCGCGATAGCCCGAGCGCGGGCAGCCCAGTTGCCGGGGATATTCTTGGTCCGACGCTCGAGGCTTTCGACCAACCCGCCTCCCTCGCGGGCGCCCTGGACGCTCAGCGTCATTTGCTTCGTCGCCTTGTCAATCAGGAAGGCCGGGGCAACCAGGCCCATTCCACCTGCCGCCTTTAGCCTTCCCAGCTCACCATCGAGCTGGACCGCATAGCTTTCGAGGCGGGAAAGATAGGCCTCGGCGTCCGCCGCATCCCTGACCGGATGGTCGGCATCAAGGAACCGCGGCACGTCGAGATAGGCGCCGACGTTCTGGATCACGACATAAGGCGTGTTGCGCCAGCTGCCGACGGCGACATCGCCATAAGGTTGGGCGAATCCATCCAACGAGACGCGATAGGCCGACTTTACGACCTCGACGCTGGTGCGAGTGGAGTGGGAAAGAGCGCTAACGTCGACGGCCTCGGCGCGCGCAAGGTCCGCGCGCAGAGTCGCGGCGACTTTGTCCCGGCCTGACCTGCTTCGATCCGGAAGCTGGGAGCGGAGCGCAGCCCGGACGCCCGTGTCGAGGCCAAGGCTGGTCGCGCTGTCGGGGGACAGGGCAAGCAAATTCTCCCCGATCGAACTCAGTACTGCTGTAACCTGGGCTTCACCGCTCGGCGCCTGCGCAAACGCGCGTGTGGGCGCTAGTGCGATCGTCGCGACGCCAGCAGAAAGGGCGCCTAGCGCTTCGCGGCGCGAGAAGCTGAGTTTATTCACCAATCACTCTCCAAAATTAGGCAGGCGGCAGCGTCCGAAGCAGCTCGACGATCAGGCAATTGCCTTCAACGCCGGTCACCGTCAGCCGATCGCCCACCGCCGCCGGTCCGCCACGGGCGTTCCATTCCCCGTCGCCGACCCTGACACGGCCGCCGTGGTCGTCGACTTCCGTCACCGCCGTCACCGTCTTTCCGACCAACCGCTTGGCGGGTTCGTTGATCGGATGGCGCTGATCGCCATCGTGCGGCTCGGCATACCAGCGCTTGCCAATCATCACCGCTAGCGCCGCATAGATGGCAAACAGCGCCAACTGCGGCGCTGTGCCGAGGTCGAACAGCAAGGTAAACACGCCGGTGGCGATCGCCGCCGCGCCGACGAACACCAGGAAGAAGCCGGGGGCGATGATTTCGGCGATGAGCAGCAGCACGCCGCCAATCGCCCACACCCATCCCGGTTCGAGTCCTCCGATCATTCGCCGGCCTTGGGCACGCTGGCTTTGATAGCAGGAGTCTTCAGCGCCTCCTTGCCCAGCACTTCCTTGGCCAATTCGCCGATCCCGCCGAGCGTACCGATTAACTGTGTCGCCTCGATCGGGAACAGGATTGTCTTGGCATTGGGGGATGTCGCGAACAGGCTGATTGCTTCGACATATTTTTGGGCAATGAAGTAATTGATCGCCTGCGCGCTGCCGCCCTCGATCGCATCGCTGACCGCCTTGGTCGCGGCCGCCTCGGCCTGGGCGGAGCGCTCGCGCGCCTCCGCCTCGCGGAATGCGGCTTCGCGAGCGCCTTCTGCCGACAGGATCGCGCCCTGCTTCTCACCTTCGGCGCGAAGGATGGCGGACTGGCGCGAGCCCTCCGCCTCCAGGATCACGGCGCGCTTCTCTCGCTCAGCCTTCATCTGGCGCGTCATTGCATTGACGATATCCGATGGGGGACGGATGTCCTTGAGTTCGACGCGAGTGATTTTGACGCCCCATGCTTCGGTTGCCTGGTCGACGACCACCAACAAGCGAGCATTGATCTCGTCCCGCTTCGACAAGGTTTCGTCTAGGTCCATCGATCCCATCACCGTGCGCAAATTGGTGATCGATAGCGCCATGAGCGCGGTATAGAGGTCGCTGACCTCATAGGCTGCCTTCGCTGCATCCAGGACCTGGAAAAAGACCACACCGTCGACCGCCACCATGGCATTGTCTTTGGTGATGATCTCCTGTCCAGGAATGTCGACAACCTGCTCCATCATGTTGATCTTGTGGCCGACCCGATAGACGAACGGCGTCACCAGGTTGAGGCCCGGCTCCGCGACCCGCACGAACCGGCCGAAACGCTCAATCGTGTAACGGTAACCCTGGCTGACAATCTTGACGCTCATCATGATGACGAGCACCACTAGAACCACTGCAGCTACTAGGAAATATTCCAGCATATCCGACCCCTTTTGATCATGCTCATGATGGAACGGCTTTGGGGGTTCGTGAAGGAAAATTCGGCCAATGAACCAAAAAGTGCCGCTGGACCTGTTCGAAATAAGGGCCCTGCTGTTCCTGCCGGCGAGTAACCCGCGTGCCATCGTCCACGCGCGTGAAAGCGATGCAGACCTGGTAATCCTCGACCTCGAGGACGCGGTTAAGCCCGAAAACAAGAAATCGGCGCGTGAAGCGGCCATCGCAGCTCTCAAGGAAGAGTGGCCGATGCCGGTGGCGATCCGCGTCAACGGAGCCCATACCGAGTGGCACGGGCCGGACGTTGTGGCCATCATGCATGACAAGCCCGATGCGGTAGTGGTGCCCCGCGTCGAGACCAAGGACGAGCTGGGTTTCGTCCGTAACCAGACCGGCCTTCCCGTGCTGGCCATGATCGAAACCGCCAGGGGGGTGTTCGCCGCCCAAACCATCGCGCATGAGGCCGCGGGACTGATTGCCGGAACCAATGATCTTGCCGCCGACCTGCGGCTGCCGCGTGGCGCGGGACGGCGGTCACTGCAGATGTCGCTTCAGCAAATCGTGCTGGCCGCGAGGGCTGAGCAGATCGCCGTGTTCGACGGCGTCTACAACCAGCTCGATGATCTCGAAGGGTTTGCAGCGGAAGCCGCGGAGGGGAGGTCCCTGGGCTTCGACGGCAAGTCGCTGATTCACCCAAGCCAGATTGGGCCCTGCCATGCAGCCTTTGCACCGGGCCAGGAGGAAGTTTCCCGCGCCGAGCGGCTGGTTGCCGCTGCGACCGGGGGCGCGGAGCGGTTCGAAGGCGAGATGATCGAGCAAATGCATGTCGCCGCAGCCGAGCGGCTGCTCAGGAGGGCCGGACGCCGCTGACACTTGGCGAATCGCCGAGATGCTGGCATGGGCCGATATGGCCGACCTTCTCCACGACGAAATCCCGCTTGGACTGACGTTTGACGACGTGCTGCTGCAGCCGCTTGAATCCGGCGTGCTGCCCAGCGGGGCCGACACGCGCAGCTACCTCACCCGCGAAATCCCGCTCAACATTCCGATCCTGTCATCGGCAATGGACACGGTGACCGAAGCCGACATGGCGATCGCCATGGCGCATCTCGGGGGCATTGGCGTGCTCCATCGCAACATGGATATTGACGATCAGGTTGGCGCGGTCCGAGCGGTGAAAAGGTTTGAAAGCGGCATGGTGGTCAATCCGATCACAATGACCCCTGACCAGACATTGGCCGAGGCATTTGAGCTGATGAAGGCAAACCGGATCAGCGGAATCCCGATTGTCGAGAAGTCGGGCAAGCTGGCGGGCATCCTGACCAACCGCGACGTCCGTTTTGCCGAAAACGCCAACCAGCCGGTCAGCGAGCTGATGACCAGGGACAATCTGGCGACCGTCGGCCTCGGCACCAGCCAGGAAGTCGCCCGCCGCATCCTGCACCAGCGGCGGATCGAAAAACTGCTGGTTGTCGACGACCAAAATCATTGCGTCGGTCTGATTACCGTCAAGGACATCGAAAAGGCGGTCGCTTCGCCGCTTGCCACCAAGGATGCGCAGGGTCGTTTGCGCGTAGCTGCCGCCACCACCGTTGGCGACAAGGGTTTTGAACGGTCGGAGGCGCTGATCGAGGCTGGCGTCGATTGCATCGTTATCGATACCGCGCACGGCCACAACCGCGAGGTCGGAGCGGCGGTCGAGCGAGTGAAGGGTTTGTCGAACAGCGTTCAGGTCGTGGCCGGCAACGTCGCCACGTCAGAGGCCGCCAAGGCGCTGGCCGACGCCGGCGCGGATGCGATCAAGGTCGGCATCGGGCCAGGTTCGATTTGCACCACGCGGATCGTGGCGGGCGTTGGAGTGCCGCAGCTGTCGGCCATCATGGCCGCTTCAAAGGCGGCCGCTGAGCGCGGCGTCCACGTCATCGCCGATGGCGGCATTCGCACCTCGGGCGACATCGCCAAGGCGCTGGCGGCCGGCGCATCGACGGTGATGGTAGGATCGCTGCTTGCTGGCACCGAGGAGGCGCCGGGCGAAACCTTCCTTTACCAGGGCCGCGCCTACAAGGCGTATCGGGGCATGGGATCGGTGGGCGCCATGGCTCGCGGTTCTGCCGACCGCTATTTCCAGCAGGACATCAAGGACCAGCTCAAACTCGTTCCCGAAGGCATTGAAGGGCAGGTGCCTTACAAGGGTCCGGTCCGCGACGTGATCCATCAGCTGGTCGGCGGGGTGAAAGCCGCGATGGGCTATACAGGTTCGGCCACCATCGCCGAGCTGCAGCAAAAAGCGAAATTCGTCCGGATCACCAATGCGGGCCTTAGCGAGAGCCACGTCCATGACGTCGCAATCACCCGCGAGGCGCCGAATTACCCCACACGGTAGCCGATGACGCCGGCGGCGCGAGTCCAGGCGGCGATCGAGATCCTCGATGAGGTGATCGCATCAACCCGCGATGACGCCGCGCCGGCCGATACGATCGTGCAGCGCTACTTCAAGACCCGGCGCTACGCGGGATCTAAGGACCGCCGCGCGGTACGCGAACTGGTGTTCCGCGCCATTCGCCGCAGCGGCGAGCCGCCCGCAAGCGGCCGTGCGGCGATGATTGGCCTCGCCGACGAAGATGCCTTCTTACTCGACCTGTTTGACGGATCGCCGCACGGCCCGGCCGTACGCGAACCTGCGGAGCAGCCAGCGGCGGCGTCGCTGATTCCGCAATGGGTGCAGCCGCTGCTGTCGGATCTTGTGACGGCCGACGAATGGCCGGCCCTGCTTGAGCGTGCGCCCCTCGACCTTCGCGTCAATGTCGCCCGGACGAACCGCGATGAGATCATTGGCCAATTCGACAACGCCCAGCCGACCAGCCAAAGTCCGTGGGGAATTCGCTTGCCGGCTGACAGCCGCATTGATGACCATCCGGCCTTTGCCGACGGCCTGATCGAGGTGCAGGACGAGGGTAGCCAGCTGATCGCGCTGGCCTGCCAGCCGGCCAATGGCATGCGCGTCCTCGATCTTTGTGCGGGGGCGGGGGGCAAGTCGCTGGCGCTCGCCGCGGCTGCGCCCGGCGCTGAGGTGATCGCTTCGGATACCAACCGATCCCGTTTGGCCCAGCTGGCGCCACGCGCCGAGCGGGCGGGCGCCACCATTGCCACCCGCCTCATCGACGGCGGGCGAGAAGCGGCCCAGCTCGCCGATCTCGAAGGTCAATGTGACGTCGTCTTGGTGGACGCGCCATGCAGCGGCTCTGGTACATGGCGGCGCAACCCCGAAGGCCGGTGGCGGCTTATGCCCGGACGGCTCGAGCGCCTGGTAAGCCTGCAGGAGCAACTGCTCGATCTTGCTGCGCCCCTGGTGAAGCCTGGTGGCGCGTTGGTTTACGCCACTTGCTCGATAATCCGTGCCGAAGGCGCCGACCAGTCGCGGAACTTCTTAGGGCGGCATTCATCTTGGATAGTGCAGGATGCACTATTCGAAGGTGGGCGTGCCGATGGGCCGGGAAGGCTCCTGACCCCCGGGCATGACGCCACCGATGGGTTTTTCGTCGCGCGTTTCGTTCGATCATGATAGGCGGGCGCGATTGGTTGGAGATTGTAATGCGCCTGACTCCGTTTTTGCTGTGCCTTGGGCTGGCCACCTCGACCTTGCCGGTGGCAGTGGTCGGCCAGCGGCCCGATGACCAGATCGCTCCTCAGTCAGTGGCGCTGATGAAGCAGGGCGAAACGCTGCTCGCGCAGGGCAAATATATCGAAGCCGATGATGCCTTGGAGACGGCACTGGCCGTCGACCCCAAGAATCGCGCCGCGTTCACCGTAATGGCCAGGGTGGCGATCAAGGAGAAGCTGTACGGCCAGGCGATCCGCCTCACCAACAAGGCACTAGCGCTTGAACCAACCGACCGGGACGCGCTGGCGGTCCAGGGCGAAGCGATGGTCGAACTGGGGGCGCTGCCGAGGGCCAAGGATAATCTCGCCAAGCTGCAGAAGCTGTGCGGAAACGCCGGTTGCCCGCAGGTTGCAGTGCTCTCCACGGCAATCGCCAAGGGCCCGGCACTGGCCGCCGCCAAGGCGCCTGAAGTTCCGAAGAAGAATTAGGAAAGCGCGCGCGCGAGCGCGACAAATTCCTCGACGCTGACCGTTTCCGCCCTCCGTTCGGATTCGATGCCGAGCGTTTGCAAAGTATCGAGCGCGCCGGGAATGGCCTTGAGACTGGAACGAAGCATCTTGCGCCGCTGGCCAAAGGCGGCACCGGTCAGTCTTTCCAGGACTTTTGGATCGACTCCTTCTGGCTCCGCGGCCGGAAGGATATGAACGACGGCCGATGCCACCTTGGGTGGCGGGACGAAGGATGATCGGTGCACCGCCATCGCGATCCGCGGCGCGGACCGCCATTGAGCGGCTATCGACAGACGGCCGTAATGCTCGCTTCCCGGCTTGGCTACGATCCGCTCAGCCACTTCACGCTGGAACATCAGGGTAAGCGAAGACCACCAGGGCGGCCAGGGCCCCTCAAGCCAGCGAAGCAGCAGGGCCGTCCCGACATTGTAGGGCAGGTTGGCGACAATATGCGCTCCATCGCCTGCTTCGGCATGTTCGTCGACCTGCAGCGCATCCCCGGAAATGATCCGCAACCGGTCCGGAAATTCCGCTTCCAATTCGGCCAAAGCGGGCAGGCAGCGCCGGTCGCGTTCTACCGCGACGACCCTCGCGCCGGTATCCAGCAGCGCACGAGTGAGGCCGCCTGGGCCCGGGCCCACCTCATAAACCACGCTTCCCGCCAGCGAGCCGGGGACAGCCGCGATCCGTGACAATAGCTGTCGGTCGAGGATGAAATTCTGTCCGAGCGCTTTGGTCGCCATCAGTCCGTGGCGGGCGATCACGTCGCGCAGGGGTTCAGGCACGGGTCCTCGCCCTTCAGGCCGCGACCGCGGCGCGGTGGATCACGCATTCGGCGGCGACCCGGATCGACGCAGCCATCGCCCTCGGGTCGGCTCGATCCTGGCCGGCGATATCGAACGCTGTGCCATGATCCGGCGCGGTGCGAATGATCGGCAGGCCGAGCGTAATGTTGACCCCTTCGTCGAAATGCAGGGCCTTCAGCGGAATCAGCGCCTGGTCATGATACATGCATAGTGCAGCATCGTAGGCGGCGCGGGCGGATGCATGGAACATGGTGTCGGCGGGGTGCGGACCGGTCACCCGCCATCCTTCAGCCCTGAGCGAGTCGATAGCCGGCATGATCAACTCGATTTCCTCGCGGCCCAGCGAGCCTCCTTCGCCGGCGTGGGGGTTGATGCCGGCAACGGCCAGGCGGGGATCGGCAATGCCGAAATTGCGCTGAAGCCCCCGCAGGGCCGCGCGGCCGCGCGCTTCGATCAGTCCGGGCGACAGGGCGTCGATCACTTCGGCAAACGGGATGTGGGTCGTGACCGGGACGGTGCGTAGCGTCGGTCCTGCAAGCATCATCGCAACATTGCCTGGAGAAACGCCGCAGCGCTCGGCGACAAACTCGGTCTGGCCAGGGTGTGTGAAGCCGATTCCGTAGAGCTGGTGCTTGGAAACTGGGCCGGTCACCACCGCCGCGGCCGACCCCGATCTCGCCAGGCCGACCGCCAGCTCCAGCGCATCGAGCGAGCAGTGGGCGCCGGCCACGGTTGGATGGCCGGGAATATCCGCCTCAACCGAAGCGATCGGCAGGATTGGAAGGCCGACGTCGAACGCGCTGTCCGCCTCGCGCGGGTCGTCAATCGTAGCGATTGGCCCGTCCCATACCGCCGCAAGGCTGCGCGGGTCGCCGATGGCGACAAACGGCGGCAAATTGAAGCGGGAGCGATGGTCCCAGCATTTGCCGACCACTTCCGGCCCAATGCCCGCGGGATCGCCAAGCGATACCGCCAGTGGTCGTAAGCTGGTGGCCATTGCGGCCCGCCTTAACGGAAGTCGATCACCGCGTCACGGCGAAGATCGCGCAGGTAGCGGCGGGAGCGGAGGTTGACCCGCTCCTCGTTGAGCTGCGCATAGACTTGGTCAAAGCTTGGCGCGGAGGGATCAACCTCATCGCGTCCGCACAGAACCAAGGTTCGAACGCCTTCCTCGATCGAGCCGAACGGACGGGTGGCCTGGCCAACCTGCATTTGCAGCAGCATTTCCTGGAGCGCCGGAGGCAGGTCGCGGGTCTTGACGTTGTCGGACTCGACCACCTCGCCATTGAAGTCGCTGGCGATCTTATCGGCGCCGCCGCAACCGCCGATGTTGGCAGCATTTTGCGCGAACTTGGCCACCGTCGGCTCGGCTTGCTGGCGGGTGGTGCCCTTCGGGAAGTTGATCGTGACCTGTTTAAGGGTCAGCACGGAATTGCGCGGATCGGCCGTCAGGATCTTGCGGACGTCCTGCACTGCGACGATCGAATAGCCGCCGGGAACTTTGATTGGCGGGGATACCATGCCCGGACGCATCTGGCGCACCGCATTGGCCAGCGGGTCGGGAAGCTGCTCCGGCCGCATCCAGCCAAGGTCGCCGCCGACTGCCGCTGACGAGGATTGCGAATATTGGCGAGCATAGCCGACGAACGACCTGCCCTGCTGCAGCGCATTGAAGATCTGGCCCATATTGGCCTGGACTTCGGCGTCGTTGCTGCTGTTGGCGGACAGGAAAATCTCGCCCACCCTGAACTCCTCGGCGCCCTTTGATGCCTCGAGCTTCTTGATGACTGCCTGAACCTCTTCGTCGCCGACGCTGACTGTGCTTTCGATCTTCTTCGATTGCAGGCGGCGCCACGCGATTTCGCCCTGGATCTGACGCCGGATCGATCGAATCGAAGATCCCCGCGACTTCAGATAATCGGCCATTTGGGTCGGCGTTTGCTTCACATTGCCGGCCACGCGTTCGACCGTCCGGTCTATGTCTGCGTCTGTAATTTCGATCTCTTCGGCCTTGGCCGCCTGGATCTGCAGCGTTTCGTCAATCAGGTTGCTCAGCACCTGCTGGCGCAGCGGTTCGATCTCGTTGGCGGGGATCGGCGCATTGTTGGCAATCGCCATCAAGGCCAGGCGCTGGTCGATATCGGTCTGGGTAATGACCTCGCCGTTGACGATGACCATTGCCTTCACGACCTGCGGCAGGGCGTTGCCGAACAGCTGCGGATTTTCCGGCAGTTTAAGAGTCGCTGCGCTGTCGACTTGTGGAGCTGCTTCCTGAGCCGCTCCGGCCGTTGCGATCGCCAAACCAACCGCCAATGGAATCGTCTGCGCCAGGCGGGCCGATACCTTCAAATACTTCACTGCCACCCTCAAAATCCCTTTGTCGCCAACGCTATAGGAAGTTGCCTTTACCGTCCGGTGCTGAACCGAAGCTTAGCGGCCGATGCCCTTGAGCGCGAAATTAATCGAAAAAGTGCTGCCCTTGCGGAACTCCC